>NZ_JBHRSQ010000009.1:0-348207 GCF_042643535.1 Halomonas tibetensis | reverse complement strand
GTCGAGTGCGTGGCTCGCATCATCATGATGGCGGCTCGGTCTTCAGCAGTGAGATGGCTGTAGCAGTAGGTCATGGCAACACCGTACCTGATGGGTTACGTGTTGCACTTGGTCATTGAGACCGCCGAGGCTCTCCCATATGGCACATCGATATATGCTTAGTATGGCTCTGCTGCTTGCCTTGACCATTTGGTCTACCGGCTCCATGGCCCAACCGTCCCATCAGCAGTCCATTGCTACCACCACTGCCGTTGAGGCTAAGCGCTGGCAGGCCATACGCCTGACAAACCTTCCCGAGGGAGGCTCTCTTCGCATCCAACTGGAGACGGATGGGCTACTGAGACTCTTTTTGGTACTGAGTGCAGAGTTCGACAAGCTACCGAATGCTGCCAGGCCGCTTATGGCCAGCGAGACCCATCGCCACGTCGACCTGACGCTACGAATTCCCGAAAGCAGTGACTATTATCTGGTGCTGGACAACCGACAGGGCAGAGAAAAACGCCAGGTCTCGATAGGGATTACCGGCTCAAGATAAAAACGCCGCTCTCTGGCTGAGAGCGGCGCCGTCCATGAACCGAGCGAAACGTGCAGTGCGCGGGCCAAGACGCTCCATCAGGCCATGCGGTCGGCTTGGACCACTTCGATCCAGTAGCCATCAACGTCCTTCACAAATGCCACGTCCTTCATCTTGCCCTGATCGGAGCGCTTGACGAATTCGACACCGTTTTCGTCGAACCAGGCCTCGGCGGCCTCCAGGTCCGGCACGCTAAAGCAGATATGGCCAAAGCCCTGTGGTTCGGCGTTGCCGTCATGGTAGGCGAAGTCTGGCTGGTCCTCGGTGCTCCAGTTGTGGGTCAGCTCCAGCAATCCCGTCTGGCTGAAGGTCCAGACGGTGCGTTCGCCTGTTTCATCTGGGACCGCATCGCCTTCCCCCAGCCTGGCAAGGAAGTAGAGCGAGAACTGCATCTCCTCGAAATCGAGGCGGCGCAGTACCACCATGCCGAACACGCGGGTGTAGAAGGCTAGTGATGTCTCGGGGTCCTTCACCCGCAGCATGGTGTGGTTGAAACGAAATCCTGCGGATTCGGCGGTGGGGGTCTGGACACCGGGATGATGCTCACCCTTGAAGCTCATGGGCTACTCCTGTCTACAATGAAGAGGTTACGTCGAGCATGAAGACAGCGGCGGGATATTTCCAGTGCCGGCGTCACGCATGTTGTACAAGGCGTTCTTATAATGTAAGAAAATTCACGTATCGGGAAAAAATCCGCGGCAAAAGCGACCAAATAGTTCTACGATAGCTATACAACAGAGCCAACAATCTTAGAATCGGAGAAAATCCATGTCTGACCATGCCTATCAGCTAAGTGACCATATCACCCTCAAGGAACTGTCCCGCGCCATCTCTCAAGGCTTTTCCCCGATTGTCGAAGTCGAATCCATGGATGGCATCTATACGGTGCGCTTTCACCATGGCACCGGCGTCTCGGAGCTCTCGGATGCCAACGGACGCACCTTGACCTTCCTCGGCACTGGGGAGATTCGCGATCAACTCGGCGGAGTCGGTCTGACCCATGGCGTGCTGACCTGGTCAGATCAGTGCGGTGACGAGATGATCGGGGTGCCAGGTCATGCGATGACGCCGGACGAGATGCTTGCCAACGGTACTCGCATCGCCTTTCGGTAAGCATTATCGAAAGCAATGGCCGGTGGTGGAAATCACCGACTGGCTAGTGCGCTTCTCGTGTCCGGTTTTCGTATACCCCTAACCCTTTGGCAGAGGGCCTGACGGCAGATAAATCCGTGCCGCCAAACCGCCCAGCGACGAGGGAGCAAGCACGAGTCTCCCCCCGTACAGGTCAACCAGATCGGAGACGATGGCCAGGCCAAGGCCACTGCCGGGTTCCTGCTCGTCCAGCCGTGCCCCGCGCGCCATGACGTGATGGCGCTGGGGTTCGCTCATGCCCCGCCCATCATCCGCCACTTCGATCCAGCACTCCTCCCCATCCTCGCCTGCGCTGAGCGTGACCGTGGTCGCCGCCCAGCGCAGGGCATTCTCCAGCAGATTGCCGACCAGTTCCTGGAGATCCTGAGGATCCATGCGAATCATCAGCTCGCGTGACAGCGAGATCGGCATCCGATGCCTTTCGCGTGGAGAGCGAGGTCCGCCAGGACGCTATGGACCTGACGGCTAACTGCCACGCCCCGGAGGCGGAAGCCCCCGGGGCGTTGATCACGCAGCAATAGAAGCGTGATAGCGCCTGCAACACCTCGCGGGAGATATCAGGGGCCGGGCGGCGTACCTCCTCAAGCTCGTTCATACCGTAAGCGCAGGCCTCAAAGGCGCCCGTCACATTCCGGTCATATCACCTTAAGCAATCCTTAAGGAAAGGGCGACATAGTCAGAGGCTGATAACCGGACCCCAACGCGAGGCGACGCCATGACCTATAGCCCGATAACGATACTCGATGACACGCTCATCACTGAGAACCGTGCCATCGTACCGCTGCTGCTCATCGGCCTGGCGCTGCTGGCCTTGGGCGTGCTGGTCGCCGGCTGGGAGCCCATCGAGCTGCCTCTGGGGCTCGCCGCCCTGGGCATGGCGGCCCTGGCGCTGCTGCGCCCCGAGCGCTGGCAACAGGAGGAGGCCCGCAAGAGCCTCGACAGCCTGCTGCTGGCCAGCCTGATCACTCTTTCGGGCTTCCATTTGATGGCGTGAGCCTCGCATCTTGAGCGCTTCGCCAGTGGCGTTGCCCAGCCTTTACAGTCCTGCCTGGGACGTGGATAGTGTGGCCTGACGACAGGGGCGTCGCGGAAGTGAGTTGCCGCGGCTGAGAGGTACCCTTTGAACCTGACCCGGATAATGCCGGCGTAGGGAGTCGTGCAGTTCCGGCCCTGGCGCCAGCCTGCACCTCTCGCGCCCGGGAGGCCGCATGTCCCATACGATTTTCCCTTCGATCGACCCCGCTGCGCACCTGGCCCGGGTGCGTGAGCACGCTCCGCTGATTCATAACATCACCAACCTGGTGGCCATGAACACCATGGCCAACGTGCTGCTCGCCATCGGCGCCTCGCCGGCCATGGTGCATGCCCGCGAGGAGGCCGCCGAGTTCACCGCCATCGCCGACGCCCTGACGGTCAATATCGGCACCCTCTCGCCCCACTGGGTAGAGGCGATGATCGAAGCCGCAGAAGCGGCTCGCCTGATGGGCAAGCCCTGGGTGCTGGACCCGGTGGCGGTGGGCGCCACCGCCTACCGGCGCGAGACCGGGGCGCGATTGCTGGAGCGTCTGCCCACGGTCATTCGCGGCAACGCCTCGGAGATCATCGCCCTGGAGGCCCGCGGTGCCGGCGGGCGCGGCGTCGACAGCAACGACCCGGCAGAAGCCGCCGAGCAGGCCGCCATTCGTCTGGCCCGCCGAATCGGCTGCGTCGTGGCCGTCACCGGCGAGGTAGACCTCGTCACTGACGGTCGCCGCCTGGCGTACGTGCACGGTGGCCACCCGCTGATGCCGAGAGTCACCACTCTGGGCTGCTCGCTCACCGGTGTGGTGGCCGCCTTCCTGGTCGGCGCCGAGGATTCCTTCGAGGCCACCGTGGCGGCCCTGGCCTGCTACGCCACGGCCGGGGAACTCGCCGGCGAGAGTGCACGGGGCCCCGGGAGCTTCGCTGTGGCCTTCCTGGACGCCCTGTATGCCCTGGATAACGAAACCCTGAGAGGCCGCCTGCGGCTGGAGTTGACCGATGCGACTTGATCTATCCCTGTATCTCGTCACCGACCCGGACCTGTGCGCCAAGTATGGCCTGGTGGAGACCGTGGTCGCCGCGGTGCGCGGCGGGGTGACGGTGGTGCAACTTCGCGACAAGCACGCCAGTGATGGCGAGATGATCGACCAGGCCCGCCGCCTCAAGGCGACGCTTGCCGGCAGCGGCGTGCCGCTGATCATCAACGATCGCCTGGCGGTGGCGGTGGAAAGCGGCGCCGATGGCCTGCATATCGGCCAGGACGACGGCGACGTGGCCGCCGCCCGCGCGGCGCTGGGGGAGGGGGCGCTGCTCGGCCTCTCGGTGCAGACCCCGGCACAGCTCGCCCGGGTGGATCTCGAACGCCTCGACTATCTGGGGCTAGGGCCGGTGTTCGCCACACCCAGCAAACATGACCACGCAGAACCGCTGGGCTTCGAGGGCCTGGCTGCCCT
Source organism: Halomonas tibetensis (assembly GCF_042643535.1). Lineage (NCBI taxonomy): Bacteria > Pseudomonadati > Pseudomonadota > Gammaproteobacteria > Oceanospirillales > Halomonadaceae > Halomonas > Halomonas tibetensis. The sequence continues at coordinate 344,007 of NZ_JBHRSQ010000009.1, read as the reverse complement.
GGTGGCGGCCAGTGCCTCGCCGACGGTGGCCATCGGCGGGCTCAAGGCCGAGCACGTCGCCGCGGTGCGAGAGGCCGGCGCCGGAGGCCTGGCGGTGATCTCGGCGATCTGCGGCCGCCCCGATCCTGAAGCCGCCGCACGCATCTTCTTTGGCTGATATCGATCAGGAGGTGGGCCGGCGCTTGAGGCTCGTACGGCCTTCACGATAGGCGATAGCCAGGCCGCTGCCGATGATCAGGGCGCTGCCGACGAAGACCCAGATATCCGGCATCTCGCCCCAGAACCACCAGCCCAGCAGCACCGCCCAGAGCATGGCGGTGTAGTCGAAGGGCGCGGCGATGGCCGCCGGGGCGTGGCGGAAGGCCATGGTAATGAAGGCGGTGGCCCCCACCCCGAAAACGCCTGATCCCGCGAAGGCCAGCCAATGCCAGGGATGGGGCGTCTGCCACACCCAAGGCAGCGCTATGGCCGTGATCAGGAAAGGCACCAGCGTCATGTAGAAGACCATGGCCCAGAGGTGCTCGGTGCCGCCCCAGCGACGTGCAGTCACCATCATCAGCGCATAGAAGACCGCTGCGCCGATCAGCGCCAGGGCACCGATATCGAAGGCCGCGCCGCCAGGCCGCACCACGACCAGCACTCCCACGAAGCCCACCAGCGACGCCACCAGCACGGGCTTCTCGATACGCTCGCCCAGTAGCGGCACCGAGAGCAGGGTGACGAACAACGGGGCCACGAAGGCGATGGCGGTAGCCTCGGCCAGGGGGAGCAGGGTCAGGCCCAGCACGAAGCAGACCATGGTGCCGGTGTAGATCAGTCCGCGCAGCAGATGCACCCCGGGGCGGCGGGTACGCAGCTTGCGCAGACCGCCGCCGAAGTAGGCCAGCAGCGCGATCATCGGCAGCGAGACAAGAGTGCGGAAAAAGATGATCTGTAGCGGCGAGTGCACCTCGCCCAGCCACTTGGCGATGGCGTCACCGATGGCCAGGCAGAGCACGCCCAGGCACATGAACCCGATTCCCTTGAACGACGGTGACATATTCCCTCCGAGTCGACCCTGACCCAAAAACACCACCCCGCCGACCAGAGGCCGGCGGGGTGGTAGTGACAGACAGGCTAGAAGGTTAGCGCGTGAACGGCAATGCTAGAAATTGACCACCATGCAGTCCATTCCCTCTCTCGCCAGGCTGCGGCAGGCGCGGTAGGCCTGATTCTCGTCGAGGTTGACCAGGCGGGCACGGAAGAAGGTCTGAGAGCCGTTCACCTCATCGATATTCACCCGGGCATTGAAGAGATCCTGGCTGAGCCGGCCGGCAGCATGGCTGGCGTGCTGGCGGGCGTTATCGGGATTGGAGAAGGCTCCGACCTGAACGCCCCAGCTGGCGCTTGGGCCTACCGGCTCGAGGCGGTGCGGGGTTTCGCTGCGCTGGGCGCTGGACGGCTGGGCACGGGTCATCAACTCGCGGATCGGGTCATCGGCGGAGCCCTGTGCCGTCTGCGGAAGCGAGGGCTGGGCCGAGGGCAGCGGCTCAGGGGCCTGCAGACTGGCCAGCTGACGCTGAGGCTGGCGGGTTGGCGCCACCGGCGTCACGGGAGCCAGCGCCGGTGCGCCCGTCATGTTCATTCGGTCGCCGGAAAAGTCCGCCTGGGCGACCCAGTCGCCGCGGCCGTAGAGCGAAGCGCGCACAAAGCCGCGGTCGAGCAGGTCGGCCATGTGAGTATCCCGAGAAGCTGCGGTGAACCCCCCCATCACCACCGATACCAGGCGGCGACCGTTGCGCACCGCCGAGGTGGCCACGTTGAACCCCGAGGCACGAATAAAGCCGGTCTTCATCCCATCGGCGCCGGCATAGCTGCCAAGCAGTCGATTGTGGCCGGTGACCCTCTTGCCTTGCCAGGTGAAGCTCGTTCGCGAAAAGTAGGGGTAGTACTGGGGATAGTCCTGCATCAGGCGGATCGACAGGGTCGCCATGTCTCGAGCGGTAGTGGTCTGGCCGGGATCAGGCAGGCCATTGGGGTTGCGGAAGGTCGTGCGAGACATGCCCAGCTGCCGCGCCTTGTCGGTCATCATGCGACCGAAATTCGCCTCGCTGCCGCCCAGGGCCTCTGCCACCACCACCGCCACGTCGTTGGCCGACTTGATGATCAGTGCCTCGATGGCAGTCTCCACCGGAAGGGTCGAACCCGCCTTTACATAGAGCTTCGACGCCTGCTTGGACGCCGCATAGGAGGAGACCTGGAGCGGTGAATCAAGACGCAGCTGCCCTCTTTCCAGCTGTTCGAACAACAAATACAGCGTCATCATCTTGGTCAGCGATGCCGGATAGCGGGTCTCATCGGCATTCGCAGCGTGCAGCACCTCGCCACTTTCAATATCAACCACGATGGCAGCGTAGCGCGGATTGGCCTGAGCCGGGTTGGCCATAACGATGGCCAGACACGCCAGCAGCGCGATCACGCCAATGCCATGGCGCCGGATTCTGATTATGGTTGCGGTCACCATCTGCGTTCCCTCTGCATTCCCCTGCGTGCCGAGTGGGCGGCACAGCCTGTCTAAGCATTATGAACGGGAAACGCCGACTGTACAGGGCGCCATGTCAGGAAAGGCGGTGATTTTATTCGCTTTCACAATTCTCCTGGCCTTCGCCGTGCCGACATCGATGCGCAAGCCGCTCTCTCGGCTAGCCACCCTGGCCCAACAGGCGCGCTACTCCCAGCCAGGTCAGGCGCAGCGCCAGCAGGGTCAGCGCCCACTTGAACAGGCTATCGAAACGGTGCTCCGTGAGCCGATGCAGAAGGCGCAGGCCCAGCCAGGTGCCAAGAAAACCCGAAGCCACCATCCCAAGCATCAAGGCCAGCCAGTCGCGGAACACGAAGCCAGCCAACCCGAACACGAAGGCCTTGGTGAGGTGCTGGGCGCTCATGCAGGCGGAAAACGTCGCCACCTTGCCCAGCCGCCCCTCGGCGCCCTGCTTGATGAAGGCTGCCACCATGGGGCCGCTGGCCCCCACCAGGCTGGAGAGCAGCGTGGTCACCGCTCCCGCCAGCAGGGTGCCGGTGCGCCCCAGGGCGCGCTTGGGCAGCCCCGGCCCCCAGCAGCTGTAGAACACGAAGCCGGCGATGCAGAGCTCCAGCACCCCGGGCGGCAGCCGCACCAGCAGCCAGGCCGCCACCAGGGCGCCCAGTACCACACCCGGCAAAAAGGCCGCCAGCAGGGCCCGGTCGACGTGGCGCCAGGTGAGCACGGTACGCCCGGCGTTGGAACCGAGCTGCACCATGCCGTGCACCGGGATCAGCGCCGCCGCCGGCATCACCTGGGCCATGGCCATGATCATTAGCAGCCCGCCGCCCACGCCCACCGCGGCAGTCACCGCCGAGGTCAACACAGAGACCAGCATCAGCACAGCGTTGACACCCCCCGATAGCGGGGAGAGCACCTCCAGCAGCGCCATCATGAATCACTTCTCACCCGATGCGCCCCTCCTCCACGGCGTGGCAGGCCACCTCGCTGCCGTCGTCTCTGGCGATCATCAATGGCACCTCGGCCTTGCAGCGCTCATTCGCATGGGGGCAACGCGGATGGAAGGCGCAGCCCGAGGGAGGATGCACCGGGTTGGGCACCTCCCCTTCTATCATCGTGCGCTCGCGGCCCTCGCCCTCCAGCGAAGGCACCGCCGCCAGCAGCATCCGCGAATAGGGATGGTGAGGCGTGGCGAACAGCTGGTCGGCGGGAGCGATCTCGGCGATGCGCCCCAGGTACATGACCGCGATGCGGTCAGCCATATGCTTGACCACTGCCATGTCGTGACTGATGAACAGGTAGGTCAGGCCGTACTGCTGCTGCAGGTCCTTCATCAGGTTGAGGATCTGCGCCTGCACCGAGACATCCAGCGCCGAGGTGGGCTCATCGCAGACCATGAACTCCGGCTCGTTGGCGAGCGCCCGAGCGATGGAGATGCGCTGGCGCTGACCACCGGAGAACTCATGGGGGTAGCGCAGCGCATCCGCCGGCGACATGCCTACCTGTTCGAGCAGTTCGCCCACCCGGCGCCGACGATCGATACCGCTCATCTCGGGACGGAAGAAGCGCAGCGGCTCACCGATGATGGTGCCCACCCGCCACAGCGGATTGAGGCTGGCATAGGGGTCCTGGAAGATCATCTGGAAGCGCTGGCGGATCGCCGCCGACTGGCGACCACTTCGCCCCGCCAGGTCGCTGATGTCCTGCCCGTCGAAGATAAGCCGGCCGCGGGTCAGGCCGTAGAGCCCGACAATCAGCCGCGCCACGGTGGACTTGCCGCAGCCGGACTCGCCCACCAGGGCAACGGTCTCGCCACGGCGGATGGTGAAGCTCACCCCGTCCACCGCTTTCAGCGTCAGCTTCTCGGCACGCTCCAGTACCCGGTTGAGCCAGGGCTTGGAAACATCGAAGTGGCGCGCCAGGTCGGTGGCCTCCAGCAGAACCTCACCGCTCTCTGCGGTCGGGGTCGGCCCGGTCTGGCGAGACCCGGTCTGGCGAGACCCGATCTGAATAGGGTGAATCCGGCTCATCGAGCTGTCTCCCGGGGGCTATCCAGAGCTGGCTCGCCCTCGCCCTGTAGTTTGCTCTGTGCGTCGCGGCGCGGCAGCGGGTTCTCGGGGTCATGCAGCCAGCAGGCGGCTTGGCTGCCGCCCGCCGGCAGCAGCTCAGGGCGCTCGGTGCGGCAGCGCTCGGCGGCGTGGGGGCAGCGCGGATTGAAGGCGCAGCCCGCGGGGATCGCCGCCAGGCGCGGCATGGCGCCCTCGATCTGGTAAAGCCGCTCGCGGCGCTCGGCCAGGCCCGGAATGGAGGCCATCAGCCCCACGGTGTAGGGGTGCTGCGGATGGCGGATCACCTCGTTCACCGGGCCAATCTCGATCAGCCGGCCGGCGTACATGACCGCGACCCGGTCGGCGGTCTCGGCGATCACTCCCATGTCATGGGTCACCAGCATCACCGCGGCGCCGCGCTCAGCGCAGACCCGCTTGAGCAGGGCGAGGATCTGGGCCTGCACCGAGACGTCCAGCGCCGTGGTGGGCTCGTCGGCGATGATCAGCTCCGGTTCGGCGGCCAGCGCCAGGGCGATCACCACCCGCTGGCGCATGCCGCCGGAGAACTGGTGGGGATAGGCGGCAAGCCGCGCCTCCGGCGCCGGGATGCCCACCTCGGTGAGTAGCGCCAGGGCCCGCGCCCGGGCCTCCTTCTCGCCGATCGGCAGATGGGTGCGTAGCGTTTCCATCAGCTGGTCGCCGATGGAGAACAGCGGATTCAGGCTGGTCAGCGGGTCCTGAAAGATCATGCCGATGTGCCGCCCGCGTAGCGGCACGAAGTCTTCCTCGGCGAGGTCATCGATACGCCGCCCCGATAGGCGAACCTTGCCGCCTGCGATATGGCCGGGTGGCTCGAGCAGGCGAATCACGGCGTTGCCGGTCATCGACTTGCCGGCGCCGGACTCCCCCACCACGCCAAGCACTTCCCCCGGGGCGATATCGAAGGAGATGTCATCCAGCGCCACCAGGGTGGCGTGGCGGGTGGGGAACTCCACCCGCAGCTGGCGCACGCTGAGCACGGGTTCCTGGGTGCCATCAGGGGGGAGACCGGTGGCGCTCTGGTTATCGTTATCGGAGCTCTGCTTATCTGAGCTTGGGGTTGAGGACATCACGCAACCAGTCTCCCAGCAGGTTGACGGAGAGCGCCAGCAGCAGCAGCGCCATTCCGGGGAAGAGCAGGATCCACCACTCGCCCGAGAACATGTAGTCCTGGCCGACCCGGATCAGGGTGCCCAGGCTCGGCTGGGTGGCCGGCATGCCGACCCCCAGGAACGACAGCGTGGCCTCGGCGATGATGGCGAGCGCAAGGCCAATGGTGCCGATCACCAGCACCGGGCGCATCACGTTGGGCAGAATGTGCTGGAAGAGGATGCGGTGATCCGGCAGGCCGATCACTCGGGCCGCCTGCACGTACTCCTTGCCCTTCTCCACCATGGTTGCCCCGCGCACCGCCCGGGCGTACTGCACCCAGTCGGAGAGGCCGATGGCCACGATCAGCACGATGATCGCCACCTCGGCGTGCATGGAGCGCGGCAGGAAGCCGCGGATCACCCCGAAGATCAGCAGCGCCATCAGGATCGAGGGGAAGGTGAGCTGGACGTCGGCGATGCGCATGATCAGGGCATCGCGCCAGCCGCCGCGGAAGCCCGCCATCAGGCCGAGTGCCGTGCCCAGCGCCAGGGCGAAGAGCACAGCGGCGAAGCCCACCAGCAGCGAGATGCGCGAGCCGTAGAGAATCGCCGAGAAGACGTCACGGCCCTGGCTGTCACTGCCCAGCAAATAGAAGTTGCCAGTGAAGTCCGAGGTAGTGAGCGGCGGCGTAAAGGCGTCGATCAGTTCTAGCTGGATCGGGTCGAAGGGATTCTGAGGCGCGATCCAGGGGGCGAACAGGGCGCCTGCAAACATCACCAAGGTGACAACAGTGGCGAGTATCACCACCGGCTGGCGCTTCCATGAGTAGACGATATCGCTGGCCAGGAAGGTGCGAAGCCGACTCGGCGAAGGCGGCACGACCGGGACGGTCTCGGTGGTCTTTAGTGGCTGGCTCATTCGGCACCCCCCTGCACGCGCAGGCGCGGATCCACGGCGTAGTAGAGCAGGTCAACGATCAGGTTGATGATCACGAACACCAGAGCAATCATCATCAGGTAGGCGGCCATCACCGGAACATCGACGAAACGGACCGCGGTGATGAACAGCGCCCCCACACCGGGCCACTGGAACACCGTCTCGGTGATGATGGCGAAGGCGATGATGGTGCCCAGCTGCAGGCCGATGATGGTGATCACCGGGATCAGGGTGTTCTTCAGCGCGTGGCGCAGGTTAACCACCCGCTTCGACAGCCCGCGTGCCCGGGCGAACTTGATGTAGTCGGTGCGCAGCACCTCGAGCATCTCGGCGCGCACCAGGCGCATGATCAGCGTCAGCTGAAAGAGGCCGAGGGTAATCGCCGGCAGAATCAGCGACTTCAGCCCGCTGACGGTGAGCAGGCCGGTATTCCACCAGCCCAGGTCGACCACCTGGCCGCGGCCGAAGGCGGGCAGCCAGCCCAGCTCCACGGCGAAGAGGTAGATCAGCAGGATGCCGATCAGGAAAGTGGGCAGCGACACGCCGATCAGCGAGGCGGTCATGATGAACTTCGACAGCCAGCTGCCGCGCTGGATAGCGGTATAGATGCCGAGCACGATGCCCATGACCACGGCGAAAATCGCCGAGATGACGGCGAGCTCCAGGGTGGCCGGCAGGCGCTCAAGAATCAGGTCGCTGACCGACCGCGCCGAACGGTAGGAGATGCCGAACTCGAACTGGGCGGCGTTCACGACGAACTGCCAGAACTGCACCACCACCGGCTGGTCGAGCCCAAGCTGGGCGCGCAGGGCCTCTCGGTCGAGCTCGGTGGCCTCCTGGCCAAGCATATTGAGCACCGGGTCGCCGACGTAGTGAAACAGCGAGAAAGAAATGAGCGCGACCACGAACATCACGAAGATGGCCTGCAGCACGCGTTGGATCAGGAAAGCGAGCATGGGGTGTCCATAACGTTATGCCCCCCGGGCGCTTGTGGCGACCGGGGGGTTGGGGCGTTACCAGCGAATCAGTCGTTTAACTTCAGGTACTTGAAGTGCGGTGTGTTCTCGCTCTGTACCTTGAAGTCGATATCGTCGCGCATCGACCAGGTCAGCATCTGGTGATGGATCGGGATGTAGACGATCTCGTCGTGCACGATCTGCCAGGCTTCCTCGATCATGGCGTTACGCGCCTCAATGTCGGTCTCCTGGCCCATGGCCACGGTCAGTTCGTCGACCCGCTCGTCGGAGAAGCCAGTGAAGTTCCAGCTGCCGCGATCGCCCTCCTTGGTGTGGTAGAGATAGTTGAAGACGTACTCGGAATCCATGGTCGGCACGCCCCAGCCGAGCATGTAGAAGTCGTACTCCTCACGGGCCAGCTCGGCGAAGTGAAGCGACCGGGTCTGAGCCACCAGGTCCACGGTGATACCGATTCGCGCCAGCATGCTGACCACCGCCTGGCAGATTTGCTCATCGTTGACATAGCGGTCGTTGGGGCACTGCAGAGTGACGCGGAAGCCGTCACCGTAGCCGGCCTCGGCCATCAGCTCCTGGGCACGGCCCAGGTCGGGCGGCAGCACGGCGTCGAGCGCCTCTGAATAACCGTTGACGAAGGGCGGCGCGATCATCCCGGCGGGCTCGGAATTGCCGCGCATCACCGCCACCTGGACGGTGGTGGCATCCACGGCGAGGTTGATCGCCTCGCGCACCCGGTGGTCGGCGAAGGGGTTATCATCGGTATCGGCGGTGCGCAACTCGGTGGAACCCAGGTCCATGCCCAGAAAGATGGTGCGGTTCTCGGCACCCTGCTCATTCTTGAGGCCCGGGGCTCTGCCCATGCGCTCGATGTCCTGCACCGGGGTCTCCTGGAGCAGGTCCACCTCGCCGGAGAGCAGTGCCGCCACCCGGGTGGCCGCCGACTCGATGGGCGTGAAGATGAGTTCGGAGATCTCCATGGGGTAGTGGTCAATACCCCAGTAGTCATCGTTGCGCATCAGTACAGTGCGCACGTCGGGCTCGCGGCTCTGCACCCTGAAGGGGCCAGTGCCGTTGGCGTTACGCACCGCATGGGTCTCCTCGCCAGCGGCGTAGTTCTGGGGCTCCTCGACACCATGCTCCTCGGCCCAGGCGCGGCTCATGATGAACAGGTTGGTAAAATTGTTGGGCAACAGCGGGTTGGGGTCGTGGGTCTCGACGTGCACCGTATAGTCGTCGGCCGCGCGCACCTCACTGATGGAGGTCAACAGACCCCGCATGTCGGCGTTCTCGTGGCGGGCGCGATTGAGCGAGAAGACCACATCGTGGGCGGTCAGGGCCTGACCTTCATGGAAGGTGACCCCCTCGCGAATCTTGAACACCCAAATGTGCGGGTCGTCGCCGTGGACGAACCACTCGGTGGCGAGGCCCGGCTGGTACGCCACGTCCATGTCCTGATAGATCAGGGTGTCGAAGATCTGGTGGTTGAGGGCATGGGTTGGCCCCTCGTTCTGGGAGTGGGGATCGAGGGTCAGGCCGTCGGCGGAGCGGGTCCAGCGCAGCGTCTCGGCGTGGGCGGCACTCGCCACCATGGCAGCGGCGATGGCGCTGGCCAGAAGAGTCTTCCTGAGCATCTTGTTGTTCCTCGTTCAAGCGTTTTACGGGCGCATGCCCTGAACATGTTTCTCCCATAAGGTAGAAGAGAATGCCAGCGTCTCCCCGTGGAAGGTTTCAGCGCTGCTTCGACACTCACTCCGTCAACGCTGCCTCGTGCTAGCATTCGTCACGACATGATTCCTTTCGGAGCCTTCCGATGATGGCCTATCGCAGCCCCCACGTTGGACTACTACTGCTTCTCCTGGTGGGCGCCGCACCGGCTTTGGCGGCCAGTCTTCAGGTGGTCGATGCCCATGACAATACCCCGCTCGCCGGTGCCGTGGTGGAGGTCCATCACCCAGGCTCCTATCTGCCCAGGACCGATAACGACATCATCCAGCGTGACGCCACCTTCATCCCACATGTCTCGCTGGTGCCCGCGGGCAGCCGAGTGAGCTTTCCCAACCGCGACACCACGCGCCACCATGTCTTCTCCTTCTCTCCGGCCAAGCCCTTCGAGCTGGAGCTCTACTTGCAGGAAACCCCGCCGCCCTTGGCATTTGATCGAGCCGGTGTGGTGGTGCTCGGCTGCAACATCCACGACCACATGCGCGCATTCCTCGTGGTCAGTGATGCGCCCACCGCAGCAATGACCGATGCAGATGGCCGTGTGTCGCTAGCGGATCTCCCCCCAGGAACACATGCCCTGAGGGTCTGGCATCCGCGGCTGGAGGACACGCATCAGATGTGGTGGGAAGGGACCATCGACGCCGAAGAGTCACGTTCCGTCGCACTCGAGCTTCGGGCCACCCAAACCGCTCCTTCCGAGCCTTCGGCTCTGCAGAAGCGGTTCCGGGAGGCGCTCGAGGATCGGGCAAGCGAATGAGTTTTCGTCGTCGACTCCTGCTGGTCATGCTATCGGTAGTGATGCTGGCTCAACTGGTCACCGCCGGAGCCACTCTGAACACCCTTCAGCGCGACGTACAGGATAAGGCCAGCCATGACCTGGTGGTGGGGCTCGATGTCATGCAGCAGCTGCTGATAGAACGCGGCGCCCGACTCCGCCACAACGTGTCGATACTGGCCAACGACTTCGGCTTCAAGAGCGCCGTCGCCACTCAGGACACCCCGACGCTGCAGAGCGTGCTGGCCAACCACGGTGACCGCGCCGGTGCTGATCTGGTGTTCCTGGCGGCGCCGGATGGCCAGCTACTGGCCAGCAGTCATCACGCCCCCGGGATTCCCCTCCCCTATCCCGAACTCTGGGAACATGCCCGCGATAGCGGCGAGAGTGTCCAGGTAGCCATTGAGGCGGGACGGCCCTATCAGGTCGTGCTGTTGCCGGTACGCGCCCCGGGCCTGATCGGATGGGTGGGAATGGGGTTCTTGCTGGGCGATGCCCTGGCAGGCGAGATCGGCGACCTGATCGGCCTGGAAGCCAGCGTGTTCGCCCTGGGAGAAGCTGGCGCCTCGCCTTTCATCGCCTCCCCTCTTCCGCCGGCCCAGCAGGCACGCCTGGGCACACTGGAAACCGCCCTGGCGGACGGCCGCTATCTCGAACTCAGCGCCTACGACGCCCAGGGCGACTATTTAACCCGCGCCCGCCTTCTGCATGAAGGGCAAGGAGGACGTGTCTATGCCATTGCCCAGCAGTCCCGCGATGCCCTGATGGCGGTCTATACGGAGCTACGCTGGCAGCTGCTGGCGATTTTCGCCGCCGCCCTGACCCTCACGGCCCTGATCGCGGCCCTCAGCGCCCGCCGAATGGCCCGTCCGCTGACAACGCTTGCCGATGCCGCAAGGCGCATAGGCCGCGGCGAGCGGCTGGCCACCCGGCCGGTCGCGGATAGCGGTGAAGTCGGGCTGCTGGCGGACACCCTGATGGTCATGCAGCAGGATATCGACCGCCGCGAGCAGACCCTGCTCTTCCAGTCGCGACATGACCAGCTGACAGGACTGGGCAACCGACATTCGGCACAGCAGGATATCGGCGACCTCATCGCCACATCGCGCCCATTTACTCTATTGCGCCTTTCGGTGAATGGATTTCGCGCCATCAACGACACCTTCGGCTATGACATTGGCGACCAGGCGCTACGCACCCTGGCGGAACGCCTTGATGCCGTACCGCCCCCCCGGATGGGATCCTATCGATTGAGCGGCGACGAATTCCTGCTGATCCTGGATACCCCCGCTGCCGATGCGCGAACGATCGCGGACCTACATCACCGGCTGGCCGTCCCCATGGACATGCAGGGCTCCCCGATCCGTCTGACGCTCGCCATCGGCGAGGTACGCCATCCGCAGCATGGTGACAGCGCCGCCCTGCTGCTCAGGCGCGGTGAGATCGCCCTGGACATGGCCCGCCAGGCCCGACGACCTCACCAGTGCTATGCCGAGGGTCTGGACGAGCGCCACCTGCGCCAGCTTACCCTGGTGCGAGACCTCCAGGGAGCCGCACAGAACGGCGAGCTGACCCTGGTCTATCAGCCTCAGCTAGAGATGCGCAGCGGCCATCTGGTCAGCGTCGAGGCGCTAATGCGCTGGCGACATCCCGAGCTGGGCTTTATTCCACCCGACGAGTTCATCATCCTGGCCGAACGCTCGGGCCTGATACAAGGAATGACGGCCTGGATGCTGGAGACCGTCTGTGCACAGCTGGCGGCCTGGGAGGCCGAGGGGATGCCACTGGCGGTCGCCGTCAACCTCTCTGCCCAGGACATCAACGACCCTGGCCTCCCCGGCCGTATTGCCGACTGCCTGGCGCGGCAGGGGCTCTCCTCTGCCCACCTGCGCCTGGAGATCACCGAGAGCGCCATCATGCAAGACCCGGAACACGCCAGCGAGCAGCTGACCCGTCTGCGCGAGACGGGGCTGCGTATCGCCGTTGACGATTTCGGTACCGGCTATTCTTCCCTGGCTCAGCTGAAGCGACTGCCGGTACAGGAGCTCAAGATTGATAAATCCTTCATCCTGCGACTCGCCGAGAGCCCCGACGATGAGATCATCGTGCGTTCAACCATCGAGTTGGCCCACAACCTGGGGCTCGAAGTCGTCGCCGAGGGCGTAGAGACGCCCGCGTCTCGAGTCCTGCTGGAAGCCTTGGGTTGCGACCTGCTGCAGGGCTATCTTTTCTCGCGCCCCCTGCCGCCGGATGAACTGCTGACCTGGGCGCGCACTCGCCGATCCTGTCCCACAGGAGCCGCCCCATGACCATCCGTTTGTCCTCCTTGATGATGCTGACACTTGCCCTGGGACTGCTGCTGGCCGTCGTGAACCCTACTTTCGCCGGCAGCCGCCTGCCGGCCACCGGCGGTGTCAGCGCCGTGGAGGGCGCCGCTGGCGGGGGACTCTCTCCCTGGGGGGTACTGACCGGCACCGCCAGCGAGGGGGAATGGGCCGTCACGGCAACACGAACAGCGGCTCGCCTGGACGACTATCGTCTGGACGTCAGCGGTATCGCCAGCAACTGGAATGACCGCCTGGAAGTTTCTTTCTCACGCCAGCGCCTGGGGCTAGACACCCTGGGTGGGAAGCTCGAACAAGACATCCTTGGCGCCAAGCTGAAGCTGCTGGGCGACCTGCTCTATCATCCTTGGGGCATCTGGAGCCTGGGCGTTCAACACAAGGCGCTGGATGATGGCCGACTCCCCCTCGCGGTCGGCGCCAGGAGCACTAGCGGCAATGACGTCTATCTCGCCGGCAGCAAGCTGTTTTTCGATGTCCTGGCGGGGCGCAATCTGCTGGCGAACCTGACTCTGCGCTCGACCAAGGCGAACCAGGGCGGCCTGCTGGGTTTTGGAGGCGATCGCCGGGCATCACGCTCTCTGGTCGTCGAGAGTTCACTGGGGCTCTTCCTGTCCCCCCGGTGGGTAGTCGGCGTGGAGTACCGCCAGAAACCCGATAACCTCGGCTTTGCCGCGGAAGACGACTGGCAGAGCCTCTACAGCGCCTACTTCTTCAACAAGCATGTGTCGCTGACCGGTGCCTGGCTTGACCTGGGGAGCATTGCCGGCCTTGACGATCAAGGGGGTGGCTACCTGTCGCTCCAGATCGCTTTCTGACTTTTCGAGGTAGCCCATGCAGCCATTCATGCGCCTGAAGAGGCCATTCCTGCCGGCCCTGCTGGCCCTCTTCCTGCTAACCGGCTGTGCCACTGGCCAGCAGGATGACCTCTACACCCAGCTGGGCGGTGAGCCCGGTATCTCCGTCATCGTCGAGGACTTCACGCTGCGACTGGCCGATGATCCCGAGATCGTCACCTTCTTTGCCAACTCCAACATCGACCTCTTCGTCGCCTCACTGAAAGATCAGCTCTGTGACATCGCCGACGGTCCCTGCCGCTACGAAGGGCCGCCAATGGACCGGGCACACCAGCACATGGGCCTGACCGATGCCCACTTCAATACGGTGGTACAGCATATGCAGGCAGCCCTGATCCGTCAGGAAGTGCCAGTCGGGGCGCGCAACCAATTGCTGGGCAGGCTGGCCCGGCTCCATCGCGACATCATGAAGCTCCAGTGACGCGGCCACCGAAGACGTGGCTCGAGGCAGCGGTCAGTCCCCGGCGCCTCTCAGTGGCCGATCAGCCGCACGACTGAATACTCAGCACTCGATGGCGTTGACGGCGAGCCCGCCCAACGAGGTTTCCTTGTACTTCGCCTGCATGTCGCGGCCGGTGTCACGCATGGTGCGAATCACCTTGTCCAGGGAGATAAAGTGTTCGCCATCGCCGCGCAGCGCCATCTGGGCGGCGTTGATCGCTTTTACCGAGGCGATGGCGTTGCGCTCGATGCAGGGCACCTGAACGAGGCCGCCCACCGGGTCGCAGGTCAGCCCCAGGTTGTGCTCCAGGCCAATCTCGGCGGCGTTCTCCACCTGGCCGACGCTGCCCCCCATCAGCTCGGTAAGGCCGGCGGCGGCCATGGCACAGGCCGAGCCCACCTCGCCCTGGCAGCCCACCTCGGCGCCAGAAATGGAGGCATTCTTCTTGCACAGGATGCCTATGGCGCCGGCCACCAGCAGGAAGTCCACCACGTCTCGCTCGCATGCACCCGGCTGGAACTGCATGTAATAGTGCAGCACCGCGGGGATGATGCCCGCCGCCCCGTTGGTGGGCGCGGTAACCATGCGACCGCCGGCGGCATTTTCCTCGTTGACCGCCAGGGCATAAAGGTTGACCCAGTCCATGGCCGACATCGTCGAGGCGATCAGCGAACCGTTATCCTCGGCCACCAGCAGCCGCTGATGCAGCCAGCGAGCACGCCGGCGAACATTCAGCCCACCGGGCAGCACGCCCTCTGCCTCCAGGCCCTTATCCACGCAGGCCTTCATGGCCTGCCATATCTGACACAGGCCGGCACGAATCTCCGCCTCGCTGCGCCAGGCCTTCTCGTTCTCCAACATCAACTCGCCAATACGCAGGCCGCTTTCCCGGCACATGCGCATCAGCTCAGCCGCGGTGTGGAAGTCGTGGGGCAGTACGGTGGTATCGGCGTCGAGCTCACCCTGCTCGGCCTGGGCCTGAGACACCACGAAGCCACCGCCCACCGAATAATAGGTGTTCTGGTAGCAATCGCCGCCGGGGCCATGAGCGATCAGGCGCATGGCATTGGGGTGGTGAGGCAGGCACTCGGTGAAAAGCTGCATGTCGCGCTCCCACAGAAAGGGCACGCGGCGATGGCCGTCGAGGCGCATGGCCCCACACTCCAGCAGCGTCTCGATGGCAGGACCGATGATCACGGGGTCAATGCGGTCCGGCCGCTCCCCCATCAACCCCATGATCACCGCCCGATCGGTGCCGTGGCCGATGCCGGTGGCGGAGAGCGAACCGAACAGCTGGACCTCGATGCGCACCACGCGCTCGAGCCGTTCTCGCTCCTTGAGCTCGGCGACGAAATCGAAGGCGGCCCGCATGGGCCCCACGGTATGGGAGCTCGACGGCCCGATACCGACCTTGAACAGATCGAAGACGCTGATTGGCATGCTTATTTCCCCTACCAGAATAATTGTCGTTGTTTTGGCTAGCGCTCGACGTTGGCTATCGCTCGAAGATCACGGTGCGTCTTGCATGCAGGAAGACGCGTCGTTCCACGTGCAGGGCCACGGCCTTCGCCAGTGCCAGACACTCGATATCCCGCCCCTTGGCCACCAGGTCCTCCGGATAGTCGGCATGGCTGACCGCCTCGACCGCCTGGGTGATGATCGGCCCCTCGTCCAGGTCGTCGTTGATGTAGTGGGCCGTCGCGCCGACCAGCTTCACGCCCTTCTCGTAGGCCTGGTGGTAGGGTTTCGCCCCCTTGAAGCCCGGCAGCAGCGAGTGGTGAATATTGATGGCACGACCGCTGAGCTTCTCGCACATGTCGCTGGAGAGCACCTGCATGTAACGGGCCAGGATCACCAGCTCGGCACCGGTCTCCTCGATCACCCGAGCCACCTGCGCCTCCTGCTCGGGCTTGGTCTCGGGTGTAATCGGGAAATGGTGGTAGGGCAGGCCGTGCCAGGTCGCCAGCCCCTCCAGATCGGGATGGTTCGATACCACGGCACGAATCTCGATCGACAGCTGGCCGGTCCGATAGCGGTACAGCAGGTCATTCAAGCAGTGATCCGCCTTTGAGACCATGATCACCACCGGAATGCGGGCGCCCGGCGAGGTGAGCTCGAAGACCATCTCGAACTCGCCGGCTCGAGCCGCGAAAGACGCCTGAAAGGCCTCGGCATCGAAATCGGTATCCTGGGGAATGAACTCGGTGCGGATAAAGAAGCGGTCGACGAGACGGTCGTCGAAGGACTGCTGCTCGGTGATGTAGCAGCCGCTCTCCTTGAGGAAGCGGGTCACCACGTCCACGGTGCCCAACCGGCTGGGGCACTGGGCTGTGAGAATCCAGGTATCGGCGCTCATATCGGCGCTACGACTCATCGGGCTCATGGGTTGTCTCCTGACGAAGCAGGCCGGGGCGAGCCCCGGCCTGGAAACACATTGAAGGAAGGGCCGGGGGTCAGCGTGCAACGCCGATGCCGTACTCCTCGCCGGCATCGAGCAGCCAGCGATAGGTGTAATCAGCGAAGCTGCGGCGTACCACCAGCTCCCAGCGAGCCTCGCTGGGCCGGCGCAGGATCACCGTTGTCTTGGCAAAGACCGTGGTGACGCCCTTGCCGACCGGAAAGTGGCTGGGATGAACATCGTAGATCACCGACTTCATCAACAGCTCCCGGGCGGCCTCGCCTTCCAGCTCGACCAGGGTCTGGCCGCCGCTGGCGTTGCTGATGGCGAAGTGGGCGCCGGCCAGTGCCTCTCGCAGCCGGTTCTCCACCGCGAACTCCTCACCGCCGGGCACGATCACCAGCCACTCGTCGGGAGAAAGCCACTGGAGGGAACGCGTACCCTCCGCGTCATGGACCAGGCCCTGAGGCTCACCGGGCAACGAGACGCCGAGCACCTCGCGAACCGCCTCGTCGAGGACGATGGCACCGCCGCGCAGGATCAGGTGGCCGAGAAACGGCCGCTCGCGCAGCGTCACTCGACTCCTGGCAGTGGGAGTCGGCGCTCCCGAACGGCGGTAGGCGAAGGCCAGCGGTGACGCCAGGGGGACCTTGGCCTCGGTGCGGGTATCGAAGGTCCTGACCGTTTCGACGGCAGTGTTAGACATTCTGGCGCTCTCCCTTGGGATCGATAAAGACCGGGCTGACGATCTCGGCCTCGTGGGTCTGGCCGTCGGCCATGGGCAGGAAGACGGTCTCGCCCATCTTCTGCTGTCCGCCCTTGACCACCGCCAGGGCAAAGCCCGAGCCCAGGGTTGGGCTGTAGTAGCTCGAGGTCACGTGCCCCACCATCGGTATGGGAATCGCATGGTTCGGATCGAGAACGATCTGCGCGCCCTCCTCCAGCACCACCTTGGGGTCTCTGGGCCGGAGACCCACCAACTGTTTGCGGTCGGTTCGCGACGTGTCCGAACGCGTCAACGCTCGCTGGCCAATCCAGGAGAACGGCTTGTCGTACCCCACGCACCACTGCATGCCGAGGTCTTCCGGTGTCACCGAACCGTCGGTCTCCTGACCGGCGATGATAAAACCCTTTTCCGCCCTCAGGACGTGCATCGTTTCCGTACCGTAGGGCGTCAGACCGTATTTCTCACCGTGGGCGAACAGCGCGTCCCAGACGTGCTGGGCGTAGTTGGCCTGGACGTTGATTTCATAGGCGAGCTCGCCGGTGAAGGAGATGCGGAACACCCGGGCGGGGACATCGGCCACGCGACCCTCGCGCCAGTCCATGAACGTGAACGCCTCACGGTCCAGATCCATGTCGGTCAGTTCGGCCAGCAGCTTGCGCGCCTCGGGCCCGGTGATGGTCATGGTCGCCCAGTGGTCGGTCACCGAGGTGAAATAGACCTGCAGCTCCGGCCACTCGGTCTGGTGCCACAGCTCCAGCCACTCCAGCACGCCGGCCGCGCCGCCGGTGGTGGTGGTCATCAGGAAGTGGTTCTCGCCCAGGCAGCTGGTGGTGCCGTCATCGAACACCATGCCGTCGTCCTTGCACATCAATCCGTAGCGCACGCGGCCGGGCGCCAGCTTGGCCCACTTGTTGGTATAGACCCGCCCCAGGAATTCACGGGCGTCGGGGCCCTGGATATCGATCTTCCCCAGCGTCGAAGCGTCGAGGATCCCCACCGCCTCGCGCACGGCGAGGCACTCCCGGGCCACCGCTTCGTGCATGGTCTCTATCTTGCCGTCGATCCGACGCGGAAAGTACCAGGGCCGTTTCCACTGGCCCACGTCCTCGAACTCCGCTCCCTGCTCCACGTGCCACTGGTGCATGGCAGTGTAGCGCTCGGGGTCGAAGAGCTCTCGGCAATGGCGTCCGGCGATGGCGCCGAAGGTGACCGGGGTGTAGTTGGGACGGAACACCGTGGTGCCCACCTCGGGAATCGACTTGCCCAGGCAGCGGGCGGCGACGGCCATACCGTTAATGTTGCCGAGCTTGCCCTGGTCCGTGCCGAAGCCCATGGCCGTATAGCGCTTGACGTGCTCGATGGACTCGAAGCCCTCACGGGTCGCCAGCTCGATACCCGCGGCGGTGACGTCGTTCTGCAGGTCGACGAACTGCTTGGGCGCGCGCAGCGCCGCCTTCTCATGGGGGACCTGATAGAGCGCGCAGGCCGCGCCGTCACGACGTACGGCGACGTGCGGCAGGCTCACCGAGGCGGCCTCGAAGCCGGCATCGCTGGCCGCCTGACGGCCCGCTGCCACGCCGTCTGCCAGGACCTCAGCGGTGGCGGTGACGCCATGAGCACCGCCGGCCGCACTGACGCCCTTCACCAGGGTGGGGACGAAGGCCAGCAGGTCGTCACGCCAGGTCGGCCGCCCACCCGTGTGGGAGGCCAGGTGGATGACCGGGCTGTAGCCGCCGGAGCTGGCGATGGTGTCGCAGGCCAGGGTCTCGACCTTGCCGACGACACGAAAGCCTTCCAGGTCGACCTTCGCCACCCGGGCGCCACTGACACGCGTCTCGCCCCGGGCCTCGATCACCGCGCTGCCGGTGATGATGCGGATTCCCTGGGCGCGGGCCTGCTCGACCAGTTCGCCCTCCGGATTGGCACGGGCGTCGGCGATGGCCACCACCTCGCGGCCGGACGCTTTTCCAAGTTCATGCCAGTCCAGGGCAACACGGTAGGCGTGATCATTGCTGGTGGAGAGCACCAGTCGCCGACCAGGAACCACCCCGTAGCGACGAATGTAGGTCGACACGGCACCGGCCACCAGGTTACCGGGCACGTCATTGTTTGAGTAAACGAGCGGCCGCTCATGGGTCCCGGTGGCCAGCACCACTCGGCCGGCCCGCACGCGGTGCATGCGCGAGCGCACCTGTCGGCGACCGTCGAGCAGGGGCGCCGTCTCACCCAGATGCTCGGTGCGACGCTCATGCAGGGTCACAAAATTGTGATCGTGATAGCCGTTGGCGGTGGTACGCGGCAGCAGCACCACGCTATCCATACCGGCCAGTTCTTGCCGGGCCTCGGCAACCCACTGGTGGGCCGACTTGCCATCGAGAGTCTCACGGGTGTCCAGCAGCGAGCCGCCCATCTCTTCCTGCTCGTCAACGAGGATCACCCGGGCGCCGCTGCGGGCCGCAGCCAGCGCGGCGGCGAGACCTGCAGGGCCAGCCCCGACCACCAGCACGTCGCAGTGCTGATGCAGATGATCGTAGATGTCCGGGTCGTTCTCGGCGGGGCTGCGCCCCATGCCCGCTCCCTTGCGGATGAACTTCTCGTAAGTCATCCACAGGGAGGCCGGCGCCATGAAGGTCTTGTAGTAGAACCCGGGCGGCATGAACTTGCCGCCCAGCTTGCCGACCAGACTCATCATGTCGCGCTGGACGTTCGGCCAGCCGTTGGTGCTACGCGCCTCCAGGCCATCGAACAGCGCCTGCTGAGTCGCCCGCACGTTGGGCACCTGCCCGGCCTCGGTGCTGCCGAGCTGGACCACGGCATTGGGTTCCTCGGCGCCCGCCGCCACGATGCCCCGCGGCCGGGAATATTTGAAGCTGCGATTGACGATATCAACGCCGTTGGCCAGCAGTGCAGAGGCCAGGGTGTCGCCGGCATGCCCCTGGTAACGCTTGCCGTTGAAGGTGAAGTCCAGCGTGCGGGTGCGGTCGATGCGTCCGCCCTGGCCGAGGCGATGGGGTTGGCTCATACGTGGACTCCTGCCTGTTGCGCGACCTGTGCCTGGCGCGACGCCGCCTCGGTGCTGTTGCCCTGGGGGTGTTCCGCGGTAAACGACGGCTGCTCGCCCATCTTGTAGGTCTCGAGGATCTCGTAACTTACGGTGTGGCGCGTGATATTGAAGAACTTGCGACACCCCACGGCGTGCACCCACAGCTCGTGATGAATGCCACGCGGGTTGTCCCGGAAGAAAAGGTAGTCACCCCACTCTTCATCGGTGCAGGCCGCGGGGTCCGCCGGACGGGCGATATGCGCCTGGCCCTTGGGGTGGAATTCCTCCTCTTCCCGGAGCTCGCCGCAATAGGGGCAGTGAATATAGAACATGGCGAAATCTCCTAGTGGGCCACGCCGGCGGCACCGTGCTCATCGACGAGCGCCCCGGTATGGAAGCGGTCGATGGAAAACGGCGCGGCAATCGAGTGCATCTCGCCCCTGGCAAGACTGGCAGCGAAGACATGCCCCGACCCCGGAGTGGCCTTGAAGCCGCCGGTCCCCCAGCCGCAGTTGAAATACAGTCCCTTCACCCGGGTCTTGGAAAGAATCGGGCAGGCATCCGGGCAGGTGTCGACGATGCCCCCCCACTGGCGGTTCATGCGCACCCGGGAGAAGATCGGGAACATCTCGACGATCGCCTGCAGGGTGTGTTCCACGGTGGGGTAGCTACCGCGCTGTCCATAGCCGTTGTAGCCGTCGATACCGGCGCCGATGACCAGGTCGCCCTTGTCCGACTGGCTGATATAGCCGTGCACG
Source organism: Halomonas tibetensis (assembly GCF_042643535.1). NCBI lineage: Bacteria > Pseudomonadati > Pseudomonadota > Gammaproteobacteria > Oceanospirillales > Halomonadaceae > Halomonas > Halomonas tibetensis. Next base: position 323,333 of record NZ_JBHRSQ010000009.1, on the reverse strand, counting down.
TGGTTGGACATCACCACGGTGTCGAGCACCGGCTTGAGCGGCTCCGACACCAGCGCCTGCAGCGGATGGGACTCCAGCGGCAACTTGATGCCGGCCATCCCGGCCATCACGCCGGAGTTGCCGGCCGTCACGCAGCCCACGGTCTTCGCCTCGATATCGCCGCGGTTGGTGTGCACCCCGTAGATCTGACCGTCGCGGATCTTGAAGCCGGTCACTTCGGTCTGCTGGAGGATGTCCACGCCGTGGGCATCGGCCGCTCGGGCGAACCCCCAGGCCACGGCGTCATGACGGGCCACCCCGGCTCGCGGCTGCCAGGAAGCCCCCAACACCGGGTAGCGAGCGTGCTTCGAGCAGTCCATGATCGGCACCAGAGCCTGAACGCCTTTGGCATCCAGGACCTCCCCATCGATGCCGTTGAGGCGGTTGGCGTTGACCCGGCGCTGGATATCCCGCATGTCCTGCAGGGTATGGCCCAGATTCAAGACGCCCCGCTGGGAAAACATGACGTTGTAGTTGAGATCCTGGGAGAGGCCTTCCCACAGTTTCATCGAGTGCTCGTAGAGGGCGGCGGCCTCGTCCCATAAATAGTTGGAACGTACGATGGTCGTATTGCGAGCGGTGTTACCGCCGCCCAGCCAGCCCTTCTCGATCACCGCCACGTTCTTGACGCCGAACTCCTTGGCCAGATAGTAGGCGGTGGCCAGCCCATGGCCCCCGCCCCCGACGATGATCACGTCGTACTGTTTCTTGGGCGTCGGGTTGCGCCACTGGCGCTCCCAGTTCTCATGGTGGCTCAGCGCGTGCTTGACCAGCCCGAAGCCTGAATAACGTTGCATAGGGGTCTCCTCAGCTCGGCCTCGCCGGGTCAGGCCCGGCGGCCGGTTCAAGCGATGGTGTCGACGGCAGTCTCGACGGCGGCGGTGGCCGGCCCGTAGACCGGATGGCGAGCACACAGCTCAGCGACCTTGGCCTTGACGTCGGCTTCCAGGTTGGCGCTGTCGCGGCCGCTTGCCAGGGCGTCAAGGATGTCGCAGATCCAGCCCGCCAGGACTGCGCAGTCCGCTTCATCGAAGCCGCGGGTGGTTACCGCCGGGGTGCCGATGCGCAGCCCCGAGGTCACGAACGGGCTCTGGGGATCGTTGGGCACGGCGTTCTTGTTGACGGTGATATGGGCGCGACCCAGCGCCGCGTCGGCGTCCTTGCCCGTCACTCCCTGCCGGATCAGCGACACCAGGAAGAGATGATCATCGGTGCCGCCGGAGACCACGTCATAGCCGCGCTCGATGAACACTCCCGCCATGGCTCGAGCGTTGTCGATGACGCGTTGCTGGTACTGCACGAATTCCTGACTCATGGCCTCCTTGAAGGCCACCGCCTTGGCGGCGATGACGTGCATCAGCGGGCCGCCCTGCTGGCCCGGGAAGACCGCGCCGTTAAGCTTCTTGTAGAGGTCCGCATCACCGTGGGCGGAGAGGATCAGGCCGCCGCGGGGACCACGCAGGGTCTTGTGGGTGGTGGTGGTAACCACATGGGCATGGGGGATCGGGCTGGGGTAGTGGCCGGCGGCGACCAGACCGGCGACGTGGGCCATGTCCACCAGCAGCCAGGCACCAACGGCATCGGCGATATCGCGGAAGCGACGCCAGTTGATGATGCGGGAGTAGGCCGAAAAACCAGCGATGATCAGCTTGGGTTGGTGCTCGTGAGCCAGTCGCTCGACCTCGGCGTAATCGATCTCGCCGGTGTCCGTGTTCAGCCCGTACTGGACCGCGTGGTAGTACTTGCCGGAGAAGTTGGGCGCCGCCCCGTGGGTCAGGTGGCCCCCGTGAGCCAGGCTCATGCCGAGGATGGTGTCACCCGGCTTGACCAGCGCCATGAAGGCCGCGGCGTTGGCCTGGGCACCGGAGTGGGGCTGAACGTTGGCGTAGTCGGCACCGAACAGGGCACAGGCGCGGTCCATGGCGAGCTGTTCGACCACGTCGACGTGCTCGCAGCCGCCATAGTAGCGCTTGCCGGGGTAGCCTTCGGCGTACTTGTTGGTCAGCTGAGTGCCCTGGGCCTCCATGACCTGGGGGCTGGCGTAGTTCTCCGAGGCGATCAGCTCGATGTGGGCTTCCTGGCGGACCACCTCGTCGGCGATGGCGGCGGCGATCTGCGGGTCGGTCGTTGTAAGGCTGCTGGTGTTCATGGCATCACCCTGGTGGTTGGCTTCGTTACGGTAAGAGAAAGGAGGGCGCGACGTATTCTGGAAACGACACCGCCGTCATTGCGCGAGACAAAGGCCCGAGGTCAAGACGGAGCATCGCCGCCGGAGCGCGCCGACGGGGCGAGATCGCGTCAGTATTCCACCACCACGTCGCCCAGCGGCCTGCTGCAGCAGGAGAGGATATAGCCGTCTGCCACGTCCTCATCGGTGATGCCGCCGTTGTGTTCCATGTCGACCTGCCCAGCAGCCAATGGCACGCGACAAGTGCCGCAGATCCCCATGCCGCAGGCCTTGGGAATATGCAGGCCCAGCTTGGCCGCGGCGGTGTGCACCGTATCGCCGGGGTGTATGCGCACGCTCTTGCCGGACTGGCGAAACTCGACGCTGATCATGTCGGCAAGGTCGAACTCTTCGGCCGCAGCCTCGGCCTGTTCGACGTGCTCGGTGACCTCTTCCTGGATCGCCAACGGCGTGGCGCCAAAGGACTCCTCATGGTAGTGCGCCATGTCGAAGCCCTTTTCCCGCAGCAGCGTCTTGATGGCCTCCATGTACGACGTGGGGCCACAGCAGAAGATCTCGCGGTCCATGAAGTCCGGCGCCATCAGCAGCAGCATCGGCAGGCCGAGGTAGCCCCGGAAGCCGGCCCAGGCGTCTCCCAGCTCGTCGCTGCGCTCGCACACGATGTGCAGCTGGAACTCGGGGATCCGCGAGAAGATATGTTCGAGCTCGCGGTGGAAGATGATGTCGCGCGGGGTGCGCGCGCTATGCACGAACTGCAGATCCACGGCCGCATTGGTGTCGAAGAACCAGCGTGCCATGGACATCAGCGGCGTGATGCCGACACCGCCGGAAAGCATCAGCACCTTGTCGGCGGGGTAGTCGATGACGTTGAAGTTGCCAACCGGCCCATGGACGGCCAACTCATCGTTGATTCCCAGGTTATCGTGCAGCCAATTGGAAACCATACCTCCCGGGATTCGCTTGACGGTGATCGAAAAGCTATAGGGAACGGACGGTGAGCTTGAGATGGTGTAGGAGCGCATCACCTGCTGGCCATCGATCTCCAACTCCAGCGTCACGAACTGCCCGGGTTTGAAGAAAAACATCACGGGCTGTTCGGCCATAAAGCAGAAAGTACGGGTATCCCAGGTTTCCTGAATCACCTTGACGCAGCGCACCAGGTGACGACCGTTGGTCCAGGTCTGGGTCGTGACGGGATTGAGAAAGCTTGTTGTCATTATCGTATCGCCCGGGCTGCAGCATGAAGGTCTCCGGCTGCGGTACGACCGGATGCCGTTGTGCGCATTCTGCGCAGGCTGATGTGCCGCGACTTGCCTGCCAGCGACACGGACATGCCCGTGGACTCCGGAACGTTCATCCATTGTTGCGCGTCTCGTCGCTGCGGTATCACCGAGCGTCGTGACCAGACAACTGGCCTTCAGGCCGCTGATTCACACTCGCCGCAATCCGTCACACTCTTCTCCCGTGAGCGGCCCTCCACAGGATCCCGGTTCCCCCGAACAACCCCGAGGCCGACAAAGCGGCCCAGCAAGAGGACGTATCGTCATGGACCCCATATCTCCCGCTCGTCTGGATGATCCCCTGGCGTCGGCACGCGAGGCCACCGCCGAGATGCTGACCCAGCGCCGTCGGCACTTTTCGTTGCCCCAGCCCTTCTATAACGATGCCCGGTTGTTCGCCCTGGACATGCAGGAGATCTTCGAAAAGGAGTGGCTATTCGCCGGGATGACCTGCGAAATTCCCGCCAAGGGGAACTACATGACCCTGGACGTGGGCGACAACCCCGTGATCATCGTGCGGGGCGATAACGGCAAGATTCATGCCTTCCACAACGTATGTCGGCATCGCGGCTCTCGTCTCTGCGTCAGTGACAAGGGCAAGGTCGCCAAGCTGGTCTGCCCCTATCACCAGTGGACCTACGAGCTGGACGGCCGGCTGCTGTTCGCCGGAAGCGACATGGGCGCGACCTTCGATCTTGCCGCCTATGGCCTCAAACCCGTGAACGTGCGTAGCGCCGGCGGCTATCTCTTCGTCAGCCTGGCCGAGGAGCCCCCGGCCATCGATGACTTCCTCCAAACCCTCGAGCAATACCTCGCCCCTTACGACATGGACAACGTCAAGGTGGCGGTGGAATCCAGCATCGTCGAACAAGCCAACTGGAAACTGGTGATCGAGAACAATCGTGAGTGTTACCACTGCAGCGGTGCCCATCCCGAGCTGCTCAACTCGCTGCAGGAGTTCGACGACAGCGACGACCCGCGCGCCACGCCGGCTTACCGGGCACTGGTGGCACGCAAGCAGCAGCAGTGGGAGGCGATGGGCGTGCCCTGGAAGCTCAGCCGCCTGGGCAAACGCAATCGTCTGACCCGCACCCCGCTGCTGGAAGGTACCGTCTCGATGACCATCGATGGCCAGCCGGCATGCCACAAACTGATGGGCCGGATACCCAGCGCTGATCTGGGCGCCTTGCGTATTCTCCATCTGCCCAATTCCTGGAACCATTTCATGGGCGATCACGCCGTGGTGTTCCGGGTGATGCCGCTCGGCCCCCAGCAGACGGTGGTGACCACCAAGTGGCTGGTCCACAAGGATGCCGTGGAGGGTGTCGATTACGATACGGCCCGTCTGCGCCGCGTGTGGGATGCCACCAACCAGCAGGATCGCCGCCTGGCGGAGGAGAACCAGCGGGGGATCAACTCCCGGGGCTATGAGCCCGGTCCCTATTCGGAGACGTTCGAGTTCGGCGTCATCGACTTCATCGACTGGTACAGCGAGAGCCTGCTGGAGAATCTCGGCCATACCGCACCGCATCTGAGGGTGGTGGAGGGCTGAGGTCTTCCTCACCGAACAACACGGCCCCCGGTGTATCTCACCGGGGGCCGTTTTATTCTGAGACATATGTCACAGCAGCATCTTTCCGTGATGCGCGATCCTCCTCCTTCTCAGTTTTCTTCCACCAATGCTGCCACCACGCGCTCCAACCGACAGGCGGCATACTTGAACTCGGGAATCTTGCCCACGGGGTCGAGCGCTGGATTGGTCAGCAGGTTGGCCGCCGCCTCACCGTAGCAGAAGGGCACGAACACCATTCCCTCCCTCATCAGCGGGTCGACCCGCACCTTCAGGGTGATCGCCCCACGACGGGTGGTGATGGTGATGTGCTCGCCGGGCGTCAGGCGCAGGCGCACCAGCTCCGCCGGGGCCAGGCTTGCCACCGGCTCGGGCTCGAGGTCGTCAAGCACTCGGGAACGGCGGGTCATGGAGCCGGTGTGCCAGTGCTCCAGCTGGCGGCCGGTAATCAGCACCGTGGGGAAGTCGCCGTCGACGGGCTCGTCGGGCGGGAGTGGCCGGGTCGGGGTAAACCGCGCGCGCCCGCTCTCGGTAGGGAAGGCCTCAGAGAACACCACGTCGGCCCCGGGTGCGTCGTTTGCGGGACAGGGATAGGTCACCGAGCTCTCGCGCTCCAGCCGCTCCCAGGAGATATGGTCCAGCGACGCCATCCCCTGCGTCATCTCGGCGAACACCTCGCGAGGGTGTTGGTAGTCCCAGTCCAGACCCAGCCGCACGGCGATCTGCTGGATGATCCACCAGTCGGGCTTCGCCTCGCCAGGGAGCGGGACGGCGGCGCGCCCCAGCTGCACCTGGCGGTTGGTGTTGGTCACCGTGCCATCCTTCTCCGGCCAGGCCGAGGCCGGCAGGATGACATCGGCGAACTGGGCGGTCTCGGTGACGAAGAGATCCTGCACCACCAGATGCTCGAGCTTGGCCATGGCCTTGCGCGCATGGTTCAGGTCCGGGTCAGACATCGCCGGGTTCTCGCCGAGGATGTACATGCCCTTGACGGTCCCGGCCGCGATGGCATCCATGATCTCCACCACGGTGAGCCCTGGCGTCGGATTGAGCGGGGCGTTCCAGAGCTCCTCGAAGGCCGCGCGAACCTGGGCGTCGGTCACCGGCTGGTAGTCGGGCAGCACCATGGGGATCATGCCGGCATCGGAGGCGCCCTGAACGTTGTTCTGGCCGCGCAGCGGGTGCAAGCCGGTGCCGGGGCGTCCTGTCTGGCCACAGGCCAGCGCCAGCGAGATCAGGCAGCGGGCGTTGTCGGTACCGTGCACGTGCTGGGAAATGCCCATGCCCCAGAAGATCATCGCCTTGTCGGCGGTGGCGTAGAGGCGGGCAAGCTCGCGAATCTGCTCGGGGGCGACGCCACAGGCCGGCGACATCGCCTCGGGGGTCAGCTCGCGCACGTGGGCCTTGAGCGCCTCGAAGCCCTCGGTGTGGGCATCGATATAGGCTTGATCAAAGAGCCCCTCGTCGACGATGACGTGGAGCATGGCGTTGTAGAGCGAGACGTCGCCGCCGGGCGTGAAGCGCACGCTGCGATGGGCGTAGGCGTCCAGTGCCTGGCCGCGGGGATCGAGGATGATCAGCTTGGTGCCGTTGCGCGCCGCCTGCTTGAAATAGGTGGCTGCCACCGGGTGGTTGATCGCCGGATTGCAGCCAGTAAGGATCACCACGTCGGCCTGCAGCGCCTGCATGAAGGAGGCGGTCACTGCCCCCGAGCCGATGCACTCCATCAGCGCCGCCACGGAGCTGGCGTGACACAGCCGGGTGCAGTGGTCGACGTGGTTGGAGCCGAAGCCGACGCGCACCAGCTTCTGGAACAGCCAGGCCTCCTCGTTGGAGCACTTGGCGCTGCCGAAGCCAGCCAGGGCGTCGGGGCCGTGGGCCGACTTGAGCGCGGCAAGCCCGCCGGCGGCGAGATCCAATGCTTCCTCCCAGCTCGCCTCGCGAAAATGGGTCAGCGGAGCGCGCGGGTCGAAGTCGGGATCGAGCCCCTTGGGCACGCCCGGCCGACGGATCAATGGCCGGGTGAGGCGCGCGGGATGATTGGGGTAGTCGAAGCCGAAGCGTCCCTTGACGCACAGGCGACCCTGGTTGGAGGGGCCGTCACGGCCCTCGACGAACAGGATGCGCTCGCCGTGTTCGGGGTCGTCCTTGATGTGATAAGTGAGCTGACAGCCCACGCCGCAGTAGGGGCAGACCGAGTCGACGGTGCGATCGGCGGCGCGGGAATCGCCGCGACCCTGGGCGTCCACCAGGGTCGCCGGCATCAGCGCGCCGGTGGGGCAGGCCTGGACGCACTCGCCGCAGGCCACGCAGGTGCTGTCTCCCATGGGGTCGTCGAAATCGAAGACGATCTTCGCGGCGGCGCCGCGATGGGCCAGGCCGATGACGTCGTTGCTCTGGACCTCGCGGCAGGCGCGCACGCAGAGGTTGCACGCGATGCAGGCGTCGAGGTTGACGCTCATCGCCGAGTGGGTGGCGTCGTGTCCACCGGCATGGGGCAGCGAGGCCGCCCGCTCGGCCACGTGGTGAACCGTGGGCGCCGCGCGCTCGGCCCGGGACGGCAGCCAGTCGCGAACCGCGGCGGCATCGATGGCCAACGCATCGGCCATGGCCCAGAAGTGGCTCGACCGGTCGGGGCCGTCGTTGCGCTCGGGCTGGTCGACGACCAGGAGTTCCATGACGCCCTCGCGCGCCACCCGGGCACGCTCGGAACTGGCGCTTTTCACCACCATGCCGGGCGTCGCCTCGCGCAGGCAGCTCGCCGCCAGCACGCGCTCGCCCTCGACCTCCACCATGCAGGCGCGACAGTTGCCGTCACTGCGATAGCCCGGCGCATCCTTGAAGCACAGGTGCGGAATGGTCTCTCCGGCGCGCTTTGCTACCTGCCACAGGGTCTCGCCCGGGTAAGCGCTCACGTCCACGCCATCGATGCTCAGGGTAAAGCGTTGGCTCACGCTCTGTTCGCTCATGCTCATCTCCCTTACCCCTTGACGATGACGTTCTGGGCGGCGAGTTCGCCGCGGAAATCCTTGAGCAGCCCCAACACCGGATTGGGCGCCGCCTGGCCCAGGCCGCAAATGGAGGCGTCCATCATCACCTGCGCCAGCCGTTCGAGCTCCTCGACCCGCCACTCGTCCCGCTCGAGCAGGGCAAGCATCTTCTCGGTGCCCACCCGGCACGGCGTGCACTGACCGCAGGATTCGTCGGCGAAAAAGGCCAGCAGGTTGGTGGCCACCGCCTTCAGGTCATCCTGGTCGGAGAGCACGATGATGGCCGCCGAGCCGATAAAGCAGCCCTCGGCCTGCAGGGTGTCGAAATCCAGCGGGATGTCCGCCTTGCTCGCCGGGAGGATTCCCCCGGAGGCACCGCCGGGCAGGTAGCCGGCCAGGCGATGCCCCTCGGCCATGCCGCCGCCGTACTCCTCGACCAGCTCGTTCAAGGTGATGCCGGCGGGAGCGAGATGGACGCCGGGGCGTTTCACGCGACCCGACAGCGAGAAGCTCCTCAGCCCCTGGCGGCCGTGGCGGCCATGGCCGGCAAACCAGTCGGCGCCCTTCTCCCATATCTCGGGAATCCAGTAGACGGTCTCGACGTTGTTGACCAGAGTCGGCTGGCCGAAGAGCCCCTTCTGGGCGACAAAGGGCGGGCGATGGCGTGGCTTGCCGGGCTTGCCTTCCAGCGACTCGATCATCGCCGACTCCTCGCCGCAGATGTAGGCACCGGCGCCTCGACGCAGCACGATGTAGCCCGCAGGCACCAGACCGGCGGCCTCGAGCTCGGCGATCGCTTCGTGCAGCACCCGATGCAGCCCGGGGTACTCGTCGCGCAAGTAGATGTAGAGCGCCTCGGCCTCCACCGCCCAGGCGCTGACCAGGGCCCCCTCGAGGAAACGGTGCGGCGAGCGCTCCAGGTAATAGCGATCCTTGAAGGCGCCGGGCTCGCCCTCGTCGGCATTGATCGCACAATAGCGTGGCCCCGGCTCCTGGCGCACGAAGCGCCACTTCTTGAAGGTCGGGAAGCCCGCACCGCCCAGCCCCCGCAGGTTGGCACGTTCGAGTTCACCCATCAGCGCCTCCACCGTCACCTCGCCGGCGCTGCAGTCGGCGAGCAGCCGGTAGCCACCCTCGGCGCGGTAGTCGGCCAGGCGCTGCCAGACGATCGCCTCGGGATGATAGTGACCGGTATCCACCACCGCCTCCACGCCTTCGGCGGTGGCAAACAGCACATGATGGTGCCCCACCTCCACCACCGGCGCCGTCTCGCAGCGACCCATGCAGGGTGCCCGCACCACCCGTACCGCCTGGGGGTCGACACCGGCCTCCAGTTGCGTCTTGAGCGTTGCCGCCCCGGCCAGCTGGCAGGAGAGCGAATCGCAGACCCGCACCGTCACCTCCGGCGGCGGCGCCTGGTCGTCATGCACCACGTCGAAATGGGCGTAGAAGGTCGCCGTCTCGTAGATGGCCGCCATGGGCAGATTCATATAGGCGGCCAGGGCTCGCAGCGCCACCATCGACAGATGGCCGTGGGCATCCTGAATGGCGTGGAGGTGCTCGATCAGCCGGTCACGGCGCCGGTGTTCCGGGTCACTGCGCTCGTCACCGAGCAGCTGGCGTAGGGAAGCCAGGGCGACGGGAGGCAGATCGCGGCCACGAGGCCTGCCGCGGAAACGGCGCGGGGGAGTGACGGTCTCGACGGTCATGGCGGGCTCGTTGTTGTGCTTGTGAGGTGACGCAATATCAACTAGTGCTGCCCTTCACGGGCAACCACGGACATCTTTTGAATGGTGTCACTCGCCCGGCGTCAGGACAATGGCCTGTTGCCGAGCGAGTGAGCGAATGGGCATGAGCATGTCGCTCTCAGCATGCCTAGCCGTCGCCCGTTTCCTGCATGGCAGCATAGGCCACCATCTCGACGAGCATCTCCTCTCGAGCGAACCCCGAGACAATGATGGCGGCGCGGTTGGGATAGGGAGCACTGACGTACTCGGCGTAAAGGCGATTGACCGTGGCAAGATCCTCGCGACGAGTCACATAGATCAGCACCTGAGTCAGGCTGGACATGTCTCCCCCGGCACAGACCAGAGTATGGCGCAGATTATCGAGGGTCTGGCGGGTCTGGGCTTCGATACCACCATCGACCACGGCGCCGTCGGCGCCGATGGGAATCTGGGCGGTGAAGAGAATGCCGTTACCGATCACGGCCCATTCCAATGGGGCCTTGGCGGCATAGAGGTCGGTGGCAACGGGTTGGATCATAAGGACGTCTCGTCAGGAGTGAAGGGGTCAGTCGTTGTCGCTGTCGCCGGCACCGGCGCCGCCTCTCGAGGCCTCGGTGGATTCTACAAGAATGCGATGGGCCAGCTCCTTGAGGCGAGCCCAGATGGCGTCGTCAACCTCGATGCCCTCCTTGAGGGCCAGCTGACGGCAGGCCAGCAGTTCCGACTCGGGATGATGCGCCAGCAGGTCGAGGTCGTGGTCGGCACCCAGCGACGGCAGCAGCTCCACATGGTTGGCCATCACCAGGGTGATGCCGTCGTTGGGCTCGTTTTCTTCGGGCACGTCGCGTACCGAGTAGACGCGCACCTCGGGAGTGGAATGGCCTGCGCGGAAGCCCACCACCTGCTCGGTGAGGGGCACCTGAGCATTGCGCCAGAAGGCCGTGATGTTCATGCCTCGACCCGCCAGCCGAGAGAGATAGCCCATGATCAGCTGGCGATTGTGGCAGCGACGGATCTTCACGACCGAGAGGCCGCGGGCACGCGCCTTGGCAAAGCCAAGCTCGGTGGCCAGGCTGATGCTTCGCAGCACGCTCTGGCCCTGACCGTCGAGTACCGCCAGATCACCGTCCTGGTAGATCAACTGCGGCCGCGTCTCGGGAGACTCCTGCAGCAGATAGTCCAGGCCCCGATTCAGCTGCTCGACGCCGTGCAGGCCGTGAGACTGCATCCAGGCAACCATATCGGCGGCATCGGCGGCATCACCTTCCTCGAAGCCGATCCCGCTGAACGCCTTGCGGCACAGGCCCTGGAGTTCGTTATAGGACACATTCATTCGGCTACCACTCCAGAACGCGCAGAGGTGGACCTTGCTTGCCCCTCCCGGGCGGGCTCGAGGGGGAAGCTCCAGTCGTCGAAGTCGGCGAGGTCTTGCGGCTCAGCATTGAGTTCCTCGACCAGCGGTGCTCCCTGAAACAGGGTGATCCGCACCCAGCGGTCGGACTTGGGGTCGAAGCGGCTGGCCCCGAAGAAGGAGAGCTTGGTGCGCAGCAAATGCATCGGCTTCATGTCGCGATGCCAGAGGTTGGCGTGGATATCGCCATAGGGCGCCTTGACCAGCGTCTGGACGCGGCGCACCACCTCCTTGTGGCGGGAATGCTCGAGCAGGAAATCGACCACCGTGGCGCGAGGATGGCCTTCGAGGAATTCGCAGATAGCCTGGTGGGTGCGCGCCACGCGTGGGCCCATGGCAATGGGCATCTCCTTCTCGGCGCCGGGCTCGGCATGACGCACCCCCAGCCTCGGCTCCTCTTTTTCGGCGGAGCGGTACCAGAACCAATAGGCACCCTCGCGACACTCGTAGTCATGGGCCAATGCCCAGCCATAGTGGGTCTCGATCAGCTGGCGGAGCCGCATCAGCGGCATGTCCGGCTCGAGATCGAGGTTCTCCGTCACCCCCATCTGATCTTCCAGCGCGTCGATCTGATCCGGATAGAGCTCGATCAGCAGCGTATTGATCAGTTCCTGGGCCTCCAGCGGCAGCGTCCGAGCGCTCCACTCCACCAGCTGCTGCCAGATATCGGCCTCCAGCGGCACGCTGGCCAGCCAGGTCAACACATCGGGCAGGGCGGCCACCGTGGCGGCATTGCGCTCGGTCTGTTCGATGTCCTCGGTGACGGTTTCGTCGAGATGCCACATGGCGCGTCGGGTCAGCGCGATCAGCCTCATGCGTTCGGCTTCACTGGGCGTCTGTCGCAGCGCCAGCGTCAGAGCCGTCTCTCGCTGGGTGACCCACTGGGCAATCAGCTGGGGGTGATTGATCAGAAAAGGCGCCATGCCGAGCCCCGTGGAATTCCCGATGCCCAAATAGCGCCGCAGCTCGGTGGCGAGCCGGCAGGCGGTGTCGGGTGCCCGGCAAGCTGCGAGATGCTCCACCTGCTCGATGGAAAAGTGCCGCAGCAGGTAGACGCCCGCCATCTGCGCCGAGAAGGGTCGGCGAAAATCGGGGTTGTCCAGCAGGCGGGCGAAGTCGGCGAGGCCAAACTTGCCGTTGCCGTAAACCGCCGTGGTCCGATAGAGATAGCCGACCCGGGTCAGCCAGGCGGGATCGGGCTGCTCACCGCAGGCCAGGGCCTCGACGAAATGGGCGAAGTTGCGCAGGCTCTTGTTGGCCCGCGACAGCACCAGCACCCTCGGGTGCTGACGTCCTGCCTCCTGAAGCGGCACGTTGGCCGCCATCTGCGCCAGCAGGCTGTCGTCGACGTCACCCTCGACCAGGCCGAAGGTCACATCCCAGGCCTCGGCGATGACCCGGTCGGAGCGCCGCGCATCATCCAGTGGCTGGGCAAACATCACCCCGTGGTAGCGGCCATGGGGCGTCTGCAGACGATAGATGGCTGACCCATGACCGTTGGCATCCAGGTCGAAACTCACCCGGCTGATCTGCCAGCGCTGACGAGCCATCTGGCGCACCAGGCTGCGCACGAAGCTCAGCCGGGTAGCATGCAGGCTGCCGAGCCGCTCGAGCCGCATCACCTCGTCGGCGGAGCGCAAACCGAACGAAGACGCTGAAACAAGATCTGCGCTAGTCATTGACGATCACCTTGGGCCGGGTGGTAAGGCCCTGCTGGCGCGCCATGGCATAGGCCGCCTGGGGTCCTGTCCACAAGGAGGGCAGCAGCACCAGCGAGACGGGAATCGCGGTAATCACGATGAACTGCTGGAGCACGCCGATCTGGCCCGCGCCCATATAAAGCAGGATGGCAGCCATCAGCGACATGGCCACCCCCCAGAAGACACGGACCCCGACATGGGGCCGATCATGCCCGGTACACACCACGGCGATGGCGTAGCTCATGGAATCACCGGTCGTCGCCACGAAGATGGTGGTCAGCAGCAGGATCGCCAGCGCCATCGAGGTGCCACCCGGTAGCGCCTGGGCCACGGTCAGGGTCGCCACATCGAACTGGAAGTTGTTGAGCGCCTCGGTCAGATCGATCACCCCGGTCAACTGGTAGTGGATACCCGAGCCGCCCAGCAGGGTGAACCAGACGGTAGTGGCGATGGGCGCCATCACCGCCACGGCGAGGATCATCTGGCGGATGGTACGACCGCGGGAAATGCGCGCCACGAAGATGGCCATCAGCGGGCCATAGCCGATAAACCAGGCAAAGAAGAACACCGTCCACCACTGCATCCACCAGGCCGGCGCGGTTTCCGAGGTCATGGTGGCCATGGCCAGGAAAGAGCTTACGTACTCACCGAAGCCCTGGAGGTAGGCGTTGGTGAGAAAGAGGGTGGGACCGAAAATGAAAATGATGGCGGCAATGGCCAGTGCCAGGAAGACATTGAACCGGCTGAGCAGCTGGATGCCGCGGTGAATACCGGTGGCGGCCGACGTGACATAGAGCGCCCCCAGTATGACCAGGATGACCAGTTGGGTCGTATAGCCCTCGGCGACGCCAACCAGCTCATGCAGCCCGAAACTGACCTGGGTCGCCAGGAACCCGATCGGGCCTACGGTGCCCGCCACGACCGCGATCACGCAGCAGGCATCGACCACTCCACCAAGCCAGCCGCTCATGACACGCTCGCCGAAGACCGGATAGAGCAGTGTCCTGGGCTGCAGTGGCAGTCCCTTGTCATAGTGGGAGTGGGCCAGCACTACGGCAGTCAACGAGCCCAGCACCGCCCAGGCCAGAAAGCCCCAGTGCATGAAGGACTGCGCCAGCGCACCCGCCACCGCGTCCACCGTGCCTGCCTCGGTGTCGAAGGCCGGAGGGGTAACAACGAAATGGTAGACCGGCTCGCCCGCAGCAAAGAAGACCCCGCCGCCGGCCAGCAGGGTGCACATGATGATCGATAGCCACTTGAATGTGCTCAGTTCTGGCTTGTCGAGGTTGCCCACCTTGGCGCTGGCGGCCGGCGAGATGGCCAGCCCCATGGCAATGAAGAAGGTCAGCAGCAGCAGCAGCTGGAAGTAGGAGCCGAGCACGACGGCGGTCCAGGCGAAACCGCTACCGATGGCAGCGGCGACACCCTCGACGTCGATGAGCGAGAGAATGACGAACAGCAGGACAAAACCGACGCTGAGCCCCAGGACGACGGGATCACCGAAGCGGTTGATGGGGCCGGAGGTTGACCTTTCCGAGGAGTGATTGTCAGGCGTACTCATGATGTTTTCCTTGTTATTAGATGAACCGTGAGAAGGAGAGGTCAGGCTGTGGCAGAGGTAGCGGCACGCTCGAGCAATGCCACCCAGTTACGGCCCATGATGCGTTCGACCTCATCCTCGTCGAAGCCGCGCTGGCGCAGCCCGTCGATCAGATTGGGAAAATCCCGGCTGTCGCGCAGCCAGGACAGCGGTCGCGGCCAGCCAGCGTTGCTGGCGCTGCCTTCGCCGAAGTCCATTTCCCTGGACCAGCGTCCGTTGCGCATCCATTCGAGCACCGAGACCGGCTGGTCCTGGCAGAGATCGGTGCCCAGGCCCACATGCTCGATGCCCATCAGATCCACGGTCCGCGCGATCATTTCGCAGTAGGACTCGAGAGTGCAGTCAGGGCCATCCTTGAGGTGGAAGGGATAGGCCGAGAACCCCAGCAGGCCATCGCACTCGGCGATTGCCGCGAGCACGCGATTGGACTTGTTGCGCTTGGCCGGGTGGAAGAACTCGGGATTGGCATGGGAGATGATCACCGGGCGCTCGGAGAGCTCGATAGCCTCGAGCGTGGAACGCTCGGCGCTGTGGGACATATCGATCACCATGCCGACCCGGTTCATCTCGCGGATCACCTGGCGGCCGAACCGCGTGATCCCGCTGTCCTCGCTCTCGTAGCAGCCGCAGGCCAGCAGGCTCTGGTTGTTGTAGGTCAACTGCATGATCATCAGGCCCAGGCGACGCAGCAGCGCCACCATGTCGATGTCGTCCTCGATCGGTGAGCAGTTCTGGGCCCCCAGGAAGATGCCGACCTTGCCGGCGGCACGGGCACGCTCGATATCATCCGGCTCGCGCACCGGCATGATCAGGTCGTGATGCTGCTCGAAGCGACGGTTCCACTCGCCAAGCCTGAAGAGGGTCTCACGGGTGGTCTCGTGGTAGACGAGGGTGGCATGCACGGCATTCAGGCCGCCCTCGTGCATCTGCTGGAAGATTTCCCGGGACCAGTTGGAGTACTGCAGGCCGTCGATGGTCAGCATTGGCTTGGACATGACATCTTCCTCACGCCTTGACTCAGTTGGCTTTGACATAGCAGGTCTTGACCACGGTATAGAACTCGCGGGCATAGCGGCCCTGCTCGCGGGGACCGAAGCTCGAGTCCTTGCGACCGCCAAACGGCACGTGGTAATCGGTACCGGCGGTGGCCAGGTTGACCATCACGCAGCCGGTCTCGGCGCGGGCCTTGAACGCATTGGCCAGTTTCAGGGAGTCGGTGATGATGCCGGCAGTCAGGCCGAAGTTGGTGTCGTTGAGGGTATCGATGGCCGTCTCGGCGTCCGCGACCTTGATCACGCAGGCAATGGGGCCGAAGACTTCCTCACGATTGATCGCCATGTCGTTGGTGGTCTCGGTGAACAGGGTCGGCGACATGTAGTAGCCCGGGGTCTCCCTCTCGAGACGCTCACCGCCAAAGGCCAGCACGGCACCCTGCTCGCGTGCCCGTTCGATCCAGGCAAGGTTGGACGCCAGCTGGCGAGCATCCGCGACCGGGCCGATCTGCACGCCTTCGGCCAGGGCATGGCCCACCGTCGCGCGGTCCAGCCGAGCGATAAGCTTCTCCACAAAGGCGTCATGTACCGATTCGGTGACAATCAGCCGCGAGGACGCCGTGCACTTCTGCCCGGTGCCGGAATAGGCGCCGGCGAAGGCTGCCTCCACGGCCAGATCAAGATCCGCATCGTCGGCGACGATCAGCGCGTTCTTGGACCCCATTTCCAACTGGCATTTCACCAGGTTCCCGGCGGTGGCCGCCGCCACGCGCCGCCCCACGTCCAGCGAGCCGGTGAAGCTCAAGGCATGGATATCGGGGCTCGAGATGAGGGCATCGCCGACGCTACTGCCGGGGCCCATGATCAGATTGAAGGTGCCGGGAGGCAGCGACTGGCGACTGATGATCTCGGTCAGCGCCCAGGCACTGGCCGGCACCAGATTGGCCGGCTTGAAGATCACCGCGTTACCGAAGGCCAGCGCCGGGGCGATCTTCCACACTGCCGTGGCCATGGGGAAGTTCCAGGGGCTGATTACCCCCACCACACCGACCGGCTCGCGACGCGTCTCGACCTCGACCCCGGGGCGCACGGAATCCACCCGGTCGTCGATCTGCCGCAATACCTCGGCGGCGTAGTAGTGGAAGAACTGTGCCGAGCGATAGACCTCGCCCACCCCCTCGGCCAGCGGCTTGCCCTCCTCGCGCGCGAGCAGGCGACCCAGTTCCTCCTTGCGGGCCACCAGTTCGTCGCCGATGGCCATCAGCACGGCATAGCGCTGCTCCAGACCATGCTTTGCCCACTCACGCTGGCCCCGCCTGGCCGCGGCGATGGCCTCGCCAACCTGGGCAACGCTGGCCTGGGCGTAGTGGCCAACCAGATCGTCGGTGTCCGAAGGATTGTGGTTGGCAATGGTGCCTTCGCCTTCGCACCACTGGCCGGCGATGAAGAGCGGATGGGAATGGGACATGGGTAACCTCCTGGGATGACGTTGACGTCATCCTAGGAGAGCGACCAAGATAAGAATAATCAATAAAACCGATAAAATGATCAGGAAAACTTACCATGCTGCCCGAACTGAAGCTTCATCCGCTTCGCTGCGTGCTGGCGATCACCGACCAGGGCGGCTTCCATGCCGCGGCCAAGCACCTGCATCGCAGCCAGCCAGCGATCTCCATGGCGGTGCGCGATCTGGAGGCGCACCTCGGCCAGCCTCTCTTCGAAAAGGGCAACGGCAAGGCCGTGCTGACCCCCTTCGGACAATGGTGCCTGCCACGCTTTCGCGAACTGGTGGCGCACCATGACCGGGTGAGCCGTGATGCCATTGCCATGGCCTGCCACCAGGCCGGGCGAGTGGATATCGCGACGGTGCCGTCGGTGGCCAGCCGCCTGATGCCCGGCATCCTGGCAAGCTTCGTGACCGACTACCCGGGCATCGAGATCAACCTCCAGGATGGCCATTCCGAACTGGTGAGCCAGATGGTACTGACCGGCGAAGTCGAGCTGGGCATTACCAGCCTGTGGCAACCCGAGGAGGGGCTGGACTTCATTCCGCTGCTGCACGATGACGTTGGCGTGGTATGTCGTGACGATCATCCGCTGGCAGGCCATGAGAGCCTGCACTGGCGAGAGCTGGCCGGGCAAACCCTGATCCGCAACGGCACCTCGCGGCTGCTCGTCGGCTCACCGGCCGCTGACCTGCTCCAACACAGTTCACTGTTTATCTCCAACATGATCTCGCTGACCGCGATGCTCGAAGCGGGCATCGGCATCACGACCCTACCCCGCCTGGCGTTTCAGGAAGAGCATGCCCGGCTGCGCTTCGTCTCCCTGTCCGAACCCCGCCTGGAGCGCCGGATCGGGCTGATCTGCCGGGCCGGCGTCAGCCTCTCGCCGGCGGCAGCAGCCATGCAGCGGCATGTGATGGCCTACCTGGTAGACCCGACCCCGCAATGACCACCTCGAGCCTGCCAGGCCGGGCCTCTCAGGCCGCGACGCTGCCGTGGGGGTCGATACCCCGAAATAGCTGGCCGCACCGCCTTTGGGTGCGAATTCTCGGCCAGCTCGGGTGGCGCCTCAAGCGGCCACGCTTCCGTGGGGGTCGATATCCCGAAATGGCTCGCTGCACCGCCTTCAAGGTGCGGCGTTGGCCAACTCGGGTTCCTCTCCTGACTTACGCGGCCACGCTGCCATGGGGGTCGATACCCCGAAATAGCTGGCCGCACCGCCTTTGGGTGCGAATTCTCGGCCAGCTCGGGTGGCGCCTCAAGCGGCCACGCTGCCGTGGGGGTCGATCACGAATTTCTTCGCCGCCCCGCCATCGAAGTCGGCATAGCCCTGGGGCGCCTGGTCCAGCGTGATCATCTGGACATTCACCGCATCGGCGATCTTGACCTTGCCGAACAGGATCGCCTGCATCAGCGGACGGTGGTATTTCATCACCGGGCACTGACCGGTATGAAAGCTGTGGGACTTGGCCCAGCCGAGGCCGAAACGCATGCTCAAGGCGCCCTGCTGGGCGGCTTCGTCGGCCGCTCCGGGATCTTCGGTCACATAGAGGCCCGGGATGCCGATCTGGCCGCCGGCACGGGTCAGCGACATGGCGGAGTTGAGCACGGTGGCGGGCGCCTCCTTGCCGTGGTTGCAGCCGCAGGCGTGGGCCTCGAAGCCGACGCAGTCGACGAAGGCATCGACCTCACGCTCGCCGAGAACCACCTCGATCCTGTCGGCCATGTCGCCTTCCTGGGTCAGATCGAGGGTCTCGCAGCCGAAGCTGCGGGCCTGGGCCAGGCGCTCCTCGATCATGTCGCCGACGATCACGCAGGCCGCCCCCAGCAGCTGGGCGGAGACCGCCGCGGCCAGGCCTACGGGGCCGGCACCGGCGATATAGACAGTGCTTCCAGGACCAACGCCCGCGGTCACACAGCCGTGGAAGCCGGTAGGGAAGATATCGGAGAGCAGGGTCAGGTCACGGATCTTTTCCATGGCCTGGTCGGCGTCCGGGAACTTCAGCAGGTTGAAGTCCGCGTAGGGCACCATGACGTATTCGGTCTGGCCGCCGACCCAGCCGCCCATGTCGACATAGCCGTAGGCCGCACCGGGACGCGCCGGGTTGACGTTGAGGCAGATGCCAGTCCTGCCCTCCTTGCAGTTGCGGCAGCGGCCACAGGCGATATTGAACGGCACCGAGACCAGGTCGCCCGGCTGGATGAATTCGACATCGCGACCGCATTCGACGACGCAGCCCGTGATCTCGTGACCCAGGACCAGGCCGGACTCGGCGGTCGTGCGGCCACGCACCATGTGCTGATCGCTGCCACAGATGTTGGTGGTGACGACCTTCAGGATCACGCCGTGGTCGCATTGGCGATTGCCGAGCGCGAGTTCCGGATAGGGGATGGCTTCGACGGCGACTTGACCCGGGCCCTTGTAGACGACTCCGCGGTTGGCTGCACTCATGGCTGGCTCCTCGATATTGTTATTACTGACAGCGTGAAAGGGGCGGATACGTCCGCTGTTCCAGCCTAAGCGCTCTCCGGCGTCCCTCTTGCTCCATAGAGGCACTCGCATGTCTGTTCGAGACATCGTCTCCAGATCGGACGAGCGTGGAGCTGCCACTCCGGCATGCCGACAACAGCGTCATTGCAGGAAGACCGATTGTCAGGAGCGCAGCACACCCTCCTCGCGCAGCAGCGTGAAAATTGCCTCCGCGCCCTGCTCGCTGCTGACGCCCTCCAGCACCTGCCCGCTGCCCCCCTCTGCCTTGGCCGCGGCCGCCTTGAAACGATCCCGGGCCGAGGCGGCCTTGATGATCTTCAAACGCTTGGGCCGTTTGCGCGCTGGGGCCATCTGCCACCCGGCCAGCTCATGATCGAGCTCGGCGGCCACCGGAGTGGCCTCGATCTCGGCCCGGCGGGCTGGACCGAAGGCACTCTGGCGTGCCGCCGGCGCCGCAGCGTCCACGCAGACGATGGCGGGCAAACGCACCTGCAGACGCCGGCGCTGGCCGCGAGGCAGTGCCTGAAGCAGGGTCGCCACCCCATTCTCCACCTTTTCCACCGCCGCCAGGCCATTGACCAGGGGCCAGCCGAGACGCTCGGCCAGGGCATAGGGCAGCCACCCGGAGCCTTCGCCGCGTTCCGCACGGGTGCCGGTGATCACCAGCTGCGGCATGGCCGCTGCCAGGTGGTCGGCCAGGGCCGATATGGCATCGGCTCCCTCAGGCTGTTCCAGCAGCGTCAGGCTCCCCAGCCCCCGGTCGGCGCCTGCGGCCATGCCAGCGCCTGCGGCCATACCAGCGCCTGCGGCCATACCTAAGTAGCCGCGCAGGGCCGATTCGCTCTCCTCGCTGCGTGGGCCGGCATGCAGCAGGCCGATCCGTGAGCCGGGCAACCGGCTTTCCAGGCCCAGGGCCAACTCCAGGCCTCGGGCATCCTGGTCTGCCCGGCGGGCGCGCCCCGTGATGGGGTGACGCCCCACCGAGACCAGAACTGCCATCTCGATACCCTGCTGCTCAGGCCGCATCGCGCTGTCCTCCCCGCTGCTGTTCCACCTTTGCCACCAGAGCGGCGAGGATATCGGCGGCTTCACCGATCACCGCCAGGTCGGCGCGCTTGATCATGTCGCATCCAGGATCGAGGTTGATGGCCACCACCTTGTCGCAGCTCTGGATGCCCTGCAGGTGCTGAATAGCCCCCGAGATGCCCACCGCCAGATAGACCCGGGCGGTAACCCAGGTGCCGGACGCCCCCACCTGACGATCGCGGGCCATGAAACCGTCATCCACCGCCACGCGGGAGGCGCCTTCCGTCGCTCCGAGCACCCTGGCGGCATGATGGAATCCGTCCCAGTCCTTGACGCCATTGCCCGCCGAGAGGATGAACTCCGCCTCGGCCAGGGCCACGCCGGCCGGGTCCACCGCCACCTGCCCCAGGTCCTCGATGCGCGACAAGGCGCTGGGAACCTCGGCACCAAGACTCAGCGGCTCCGCCGCGTGACGGGTCTCGTCCACCGGTTCGGCACACTCGGCGAGTACCAGGGCGACCCGCGGCAGGGGCCGCTGGATATCCAGGCGCTCCGCCGCGCCGCGGGCGGTACAGCGCCAACCCAGTGGCGCTTCGCCATCGCCCTCGATCTGCCAGACCCCGGTGGCAGGGCGTTCGCCAAGGCGCAGCGCCAGGCGCCGCCCCAGATCGGCCCCGCCCAGGGGCGAGTCGGGCAGCAGCCAGTGCCGCGGCGCCAGCTCCCGCTCCACGGCGGCCAGCGCCGCCAGACGCGCCTCGGGGGCGAAGCCGGCATAGGCCTCATCGCCGAAATGCAGCAACCGATCGACTCCCGCCTCCCCAAAGGCCTGCTCTTTCATCTCGCCGCCCCCCTCGCCCTTGTGCTGCCCAAATATCACGGCCAGTACCGCGCCGGGACGCTCGGGATCGGCATCCGCCAGACGCCGGGCCAGGCCCAGCAGGTCCTTATCGTGGCCGGAGAGACGACCGCCGGTAAGGTCGGGCACCACCGCCACCAGGAAGGCGGGATCGGAAATCTCGACATGGCGGCGGCGATCCTGCTGGACAGCCTGGCGACCGTGTCCCGACGCCGGGCCGCCCTGCTGGGCACCGCTGCGGTCGATACGCTTGACGCCATTGGGGCCAATAAAGCCCACGCCATGGGGATTTCGACGCAGCACGCCGCCGGGGCCCAACCATTCGCTGGCGGCCCCGCCGCCCCCGATGCTCCCAAGGGCGGCGAGCGCGCTGGCATGCTCGGGATGCAGGCGGTTGCGGGCAATCCACTCACGACGCGGATCGCGACGACACATCTCGCTCATGACACCACCTCTTCTGTCCTGGCCTCGGGAGAGGAGCGCTCACCTCGGCGCGGCCTGACGGAAGGCATCACGATGGCGTCGGCCACCAATTCAGCGATATCGCGAACCTCAGCCGTCTTGTCCACCACTCCCTCCAGCATGGCGGTGCACTGGGGACAGCCGACCGCTACCAGCGCGGCGCCGCTCTCCTTGACGTCGTTCATGCGCATGTCGGGAATGCGCCGCTCGCCGGGGATATCGGTGATCGGCGCGCCACCGCCGCCACCGCAGCAGCGCGAGCGGAAGCCGGAGCGTTGCATCTCGTTGAGCTCGATGCCCAGCGCCTCGAGGACCCTGCGCGGCGCCTCGTACTCGCCGTTGTAGCGGCCGAGGTAGCAGGGGTCGTGGTAGGTCACGCTGCCGCCCTTCCAGGGCGAGAACGCCAGCCGACCCGCGTCGTGGAGCTCGGCGATATAGGTACTGTGGTGGCGAACGTCATAGACGCCGCCGAGCTCTCCGTACTCGTTTCCCAGCACATGGAAGCTGTGCGGGTCGCAGGTCACGATCTGCTGGAAGCGGTACTTGGCCAGGGTGGCGATATTGCGCTTGGCAAGGGACTGGAAGGTCGCCTCGTCACCCAGGCGCCTGGCCACGTCGCCGCTGTCACGCTCCTCGTTACCGAGTACCGCAAAATCCACCTCCGCCGCGCGAAGCACCTTGACCAGCGCACGCAGCGTGCGCTGGTTGCGCATATCGAAGGCGCCATCGCCGAGCCACAGCAGGACGTCGACCTGTTGCAGGTCGGCGATCAGCGGCAGGTTGAGGTCGGCGGCCCAGTTCATGCGAGAACCGGGAGCGAAACCGCCGGGATTATCGGTGGCAATCAGGTTGTCGAGCACCTCGGGCGCCTTGTTGGGCGTCTCGCCACGCTCCAGAGTGAGGAAGCGACGCATGTCGACGATGGCATCCACGTGCTCGATCATCATTGGGCACTCCTCCACGCAGGCGCGACAGGTGGTGCAGGACCACAGGGTCTCGGCATCGACCAGCGCCGTTCCCTCGCGAGCCACAATCGGCCCATGAGGATCGCCTCGGTGCTCGCCCAACGGCTTGCCGCCAAGCCCTTGTGAAGGGTGCGGACTGCCGGCATAGGCAGCGTCGCTGCCTCCGGCCAGGCCCACCACCATGTCCTGGATCAGCTTCTTGGGGTTGAGGGGCTGGCCGGCGGCGAAGGCCGGGCACACCGCCTCGCAGCGGCCGCACTGCACGCAGGCGTCGAAGCCGAGCAGCTGGTTCCAGGTGAAGTCGGCTGGCCTCTCGACGCCCAGTGGCGCCCTCTCATCGTCCAGATCCAACGCCTTGAGGCCGGTGGAACGGCCGCTACCCACCTGCTTGGTGGAAAACCGCTCGGAGCGACGGTGGAAGGCCAGATGCAGCGCGCCGGCGAAGGCATGCTTCATTGGGCCGCCCCAGGTCATGCCGACCACCATTTCGGCCAGGCCCCAGGCCACCACCGCGCTCAGTATCAGGGCCAGCACCCAGCTGCCAGCGTCTTGCGGAAGCACGTCGACCGTCGGCAGGGTGATCAAGAACACGCTCAGCGAGAAAGCCATCAGGCTTTTCGGCAACCGCATCCAGGGGCCCCTGGAGAGCCGGGGGGGTGGATGGCGGCGACGACGGGCCACGAAGAGACTGCCCACGAACATGCAGGCGCTGGCCGCCAGCAGCAACCAGCCCAGAATTCCCTGCGCCAGGCCCAGGCCGTGCACCAGGATCATCAGCACGGCGGCGGCCACGAAGCCACCGGCGGTTGCCACGTGGGTGTTGGAGATGACCTTGTCGCGCCCCACCACGTGGTGCAGATCCACCAGGTAGCGACGCGGCAAGGCGGCCAGCCCCTTGAAAAGCGGCACGGCGGAGGGACGCCCCTGGCGCCACAGGCGAACACGCCGCCAGGCGCCGATTACCGCCAGGCCCAGGGCGGTGAAGATCAGTATCGGTAGCAGGGTTTCGAGCATCTCGC
Source organism: Halomonas tibetensis (assembly GCF_042643535.1). Lineage (NCBI taxonomy): Bacteria > Pseudomonadati > Pseudomonadota > Gammaproteobacteria > Oceanospirillales > Halomonadaceae > Halomonas > Halomonas tibetensis. The sequence goes on along the minus strand of NZ_JBHRSQ010000009.1, from coordinate 299,512 downwards.
TCACCTCATCGGCGAGCCGAAAGCAGGAAGCCGGAAGTCGGAAGAAGAGGCCCAAGGCCACATGTCACTTCCCGTTTCACGCTTCGAGCATCCAGCCAGGGGTTAAAAGTCCTTGCAGATCCGCAGAGCGTCATAGATCGCCGCATGGATATTGCGTGGCGCCGTGCAGTCGCCCAGGCGGAACAGCAGGAAGCCGTCACCCTCCTGCCCTCTCTCTTCCACCAGGCAGGGCTGGGGCTGGATGGCGTAGAGGGCTTCCAGATTCAGCTGGCCCTTGTTGCGGGACTGCGCCTTGAGGGCAAAGTAGAGGGCCTCGTCGGGACGCACGCCGTTCTCCACCACCACCTGATCGACGACCCGCTCTTCCAGGACGCCGGTGTACTCGTTCTCGAGCACCGCCACCAGGCTGTCGCCCTCGCGATAGACCTTATGCAGCGCAAGGTCGGAGGTCATGATCACCTCCTTTTCGTAGAGACTTCGGTAGTAGGTGGGAAAGGTAGTCCCCCCCACTGCCGCGCCGGGCTTGATGTCGTCGGTGACAATCTCTACCTTGGCGCCCTTGTCGGCCAGGTAGTCCGCTGCCGAGACGCCGGAAAACTCGCAGATGGCGTCAAAGATCAGCACGTTCTTGCCCGGTGCCACCTTGCCCGAGAGCACGTCCCAGGTGCTGACCACCAGGCTCTCTGTGGGGTCTTCCGAGTACGCCCAGCCCGGGACCTGACTCAGGAAGGGCTGGCCACCGGTGGCCAGCACCACAATATCCGGGCGCAGATCAAGCAGCGTCGCCTCGTCGGCGCGGGTGCCCAGGCGCAGGTCCACGTTCAGACGCGCCAGTTCCAGCTGGTACCAGCGGGTGATGCCGGCGATCTGATCGCGCTGGGGTGCCTGGGCGGCGATGGTGATCTGCCCGCCCAGCGCCTCCGCGACCTCGAACAGGGTCACGTCATGACCACGCTCGGCAGCAACGCGAGCCGCTTCCATGCCGCCGGGGCCACCGCCCACCACCACGACCTTGCGCTTGGGGCCTTCGCTCTTCTCGATGATATGAGGCAGGCCCATGTACTCTCGGGAAGTGGCGGCATTCTGGATGCACAGCACATCCAGGCCCTGGTACTGGCGGTCGATGCAGTAGTTGGCGCCCACGCACTGCTTGATCTGGTCAATCTGACCCATCTTGATCTTGGCGATCAGGTGCGGATCGGCGATGTGCGCCCGGGTCATGCCCACCAGGTCTACATAGCCGCCCTCGAGGATGCGCTGGGCCTGGTTGGGATCCTTGATGTTCTGGGCATGGATCACCGGCACCTTGACCACTTCCTTGATGCCCGCCGCCAGATGCAGGAAGGGCTCCGGCGGGTAGGACATGTTGGGAATGACGTTGGCCAGCGAGTTGTGAGTGTCGCAGCCCGAGCCAACCACGCCGAAGAAATCCACCTGACCGGTGGCATCGTAGTAGGTGGCGATCTGCTTCATGTCGTCGTGGGAGAGGCCATCCGGGTGGAACTCATCGCCGCAGATGCGCATGCCCACCACGAAATCGTCGCCGACCTCGGCACGTACCGCCTTGAGCACCTCCATGCCGAAACGCATGCGGTTCTCGAAGCTTCCGCCCCACTCATCCTCGCGCTTGTTGACCCGCGGGCTCCAGAACTGGTCGATCAAGTGCTGGTGCACGGCAGAGAGCTCGACGCCGTCGAGGCCCCCTGCCTTGGCCCGGCGGGCAGCCTGGGCGAAGTCACCGATGATGCGCCAGATCTCCTCCTCCTCGATGGTCTTGCAGGTGGAGCGGTGAACCGGCTCGCGGATACCCGAAGGCGACAGCAGGGTCGTCCAGTCGTAACCATCCCAGCGGGAGCGACGCCCCATGTGGGTGATCTGGATCATGATCTTGCCGCCGTGCTTGTGGACGGCATCCGCCAGATTCTGGAAATGCGGAATGATGCGGTCGGTCGCGAGGTTGACCGAGCTCCACCAGCCCTGGGGGCTATCGATGGAAACCACCGAGGAGCCGCCGCAGATACACAGGCCGCAGCCGCCCTTGGCCTTCTCCTCGTAGTACCTAACGTAGCGCTCGGTGGTCATGCCCCCGTCGGTGGCATAGACCTCGGCGTGGGCGGTGCTGACGACCCGGTTGCGGATGGTGAGCTTACCGATCTCGATCGGCTGGAAGATCGCATCGAATGCCATGGTGGTGACTCCTCAGCCCCGGGGGGTGTCGAGCGGACGGGTGACGAAACGACCCACGTCGCAGCCTTGTTCGGCGGCGCTCTGGGTCTGCTCGGCGACGGTGCGCAGCGTGCTGCCACGCGCGGCGAGAATCTGGTCCATGGCGCCAGCGAACCAGCCGGTGAACATGTACTCCACCTTGCGACCCACCTTGCCCAGCTGGTAGACGAAGGCGCTGTGTTCGAGGCGTACCTGGCAGGTGCCGGCCTCCACGTCGATGGCTTCCACGATGAAGTGCCCCCAGCCGCGCTGTGAGAGACGCCGCATGTAGTGTTCGAAGACGTCTACGCCGTCGAGCCCGTGCAGCTCGGCCTCCTTCTCGCACCAGTGCCAGGCGCTCTTGTAGCCGGCGTGATAGAGGATCTCGGCGTACTTATCCACACCCAACGCTTCCTCCACGGCCATGTGGTTGTTGATAAAGAAGTGCCGCGGTACATAGAGCATGGGCAGGGCATCGGTAGTCCAGACGCCGGTTTCGCTATCCACTTCGATGGGCAGTTCGGGGGTTATCTTGGTCATTGTCATGCCCCCCAGACGTCACGCAGTACCCGCATCCAGTTCTCACCCATGATCTTGCGCACCAGAGGCTCGCTGAAGCCGCGACGCAGCAGCGCCTCGGTAAGGTTGGGGAACTCGCCGATGGTGCGGATGCCCTCGGGGTTGATGATCTCGCCGAAGCGGGTCAGGCGGCGGGCATAGCCCTTGTCATGGGTCAGCCACTCGAAGAAGTCCTCGCCGTGGCCCTGGGTGAAGTCGGTACCGATGCCGATGGCATCCTCGCCGACGATATTCATCACGTACTCGATGGCCTCGACGTAGTCGTCGACAGTGGCGTCGATGCCGGCGCGCAGGAAGGGAGTGAACATGGTCACGCCGACGAAGCCGCCGCGGTCGGCGATGAACTTGAGTTCGGCGTCGGACTTGTTGCGGGGGTGTTCCTTGAGCCCGGAGGGCAGGCAGTGGGAGTAGCAGACCGGCTTCTCGGAGGCCTCGATCACCTCCCTTGAGGTGTTTCCGCCGACATGGGAGAGGTCGCACATGATGCCGACGCGATTCATTTCGGCAACGATCTCGCGACCGAAACCGGAGAGGCCTCCGTCGCGCTCATAGCAGCCGGTGCCTACCAGGTTCTGGGTGTTGTAGCACATCTGTACGATGCCCACGCCCAGCTGCTTGAAGACCTCCACGTAGCCGATCTGGTCTTCGAAGGCATTGGCGTTCTGAAAGCCAAACAGGATGCCGGTCCTGCCCTCCTCCTTGGCCCGGGTGATGTCGGCAGTCGTGCGCACGGGGCGGACCAGGTCGCGGCACTCGGCCATCAGCGCATTGGACCGGACGATGTTGTCGACGGTGGCCTGGAAGCCCTCCCAGACGGATACCGTGCAGTTGGCCGCCGTCAGACCTCCGCGTCGCATGTCCTCGAACAGCTCGCGGTTCCATTTGGCGATGATCAGGCCATCGATGACGACAGCGTCGTCGTGCAGCTCTCTTGGGGTCATGGGTGCCGCTCCGGGAAAGGAATTGACTCGACGGCAGCATAGCGTCGGCCCTCCCCGGCTCGTCGCCTGGAAGCGACGACGGGAATTCCAAAAACGTCATGGCTGTTGTGGGAGCGACGCACGACAGTGCCATGCCGTCCCGTGACGGGCCGGCATGGCGATCATTTCAGCAATGGCGATCGATTCAACAGAAGGTGTCAGGAAGGCAGAGGTCAGGAAAGCAGGTGTCAGTAGCGAATAGAAACGCTTGCGTAGGTCGGCTCACCACGAGCCTGGTCGAGGGCCATGACGGCGAAGGAGACCGGCTCGGCCGGAAAGACCTCGAACGACAGCAGTTCCAGGTTGGATCCCACCTGCTCACATGACGGTGGAACGGGCAGCCTGACCGGGCTCGCGCCCAGCCGTTCGTCTCGAGGCGGCTGGCCGAAGAACTCCCGGTAGCATTTCGAAAAGTGCGGGGTGGAGACGAAGCCACAGGCCGACGCCACCTCGATGATCGATATCGAGGTCTGTTTGAGCAGCTGTCGGGCGCGGGTCAGTCGCAGCTTGAGGTAGTAGCGCGACGGCGAGCAGAGCAGGTATTTCTGGAACAGACGCTCCAGCTGGCGACGCGACACGCCGACATAGGCCGCCAGCTCCTCGAGCTCGATGGGCTCCTCGAGGTTGGCTTCCATCAGCGCCACGATCTCCAGCAGCTTGGGCTGGGTCGTACCCAGGATATGCTTGAGGGGCACCCGCTGCAGGTCCTGCTCCCCGCGCACCCGGTCGCAGATGAACATCTCGGAAATCCCCGCCGAGAGTTCGCGGCCATGATCACGACCGATCAGCGTGAGCATCATGTCCAAGGGAGCTGTCCCGCCCGAGGCAGTCGCCCTGTCGCGGTCGATGGAGAACAACCGTGTCGTCAGCAGGGCACGGGGGAAGTGCTCCTGCATGGCGGCCAGGCACTCCCAGTGGACGCTGGTCTCGTAGCCATCCAAAAGCCCCGCCTTGGCCAGCGCCCAGCTACCGGTGCAGATGCCCCCCAGCCGACGAGAGAGGCGCGCCTGGCCCTGCAGCCAGATGACATGCTCACGCTGTACGGCGCGAGACGGCCCGACTCCGCCGCACACCACCACCATGTCCAGCGCCAACGGCACCGTGGTCGCCGCATCCGGTGTGACCTTGAGGCCATCGCTGGCGGAAATCGGCTCGCCATCGATGGTCAGGGTGAACCAGCGGTAAAGCTCTCGGCCGGCCAGCTGATTGGCCATGCGCAAGGGCTCAATGGCCGAGGCCAGCGAAAAGAGGGTGAAATTTTCCAGCAGCAGGAAGCCGATGGCCTGGGGGGCGGCCGGCTTCTGCGGCGCTTGGGGACGGGTCGTCATGGCGAGACTCCTGTACGGGCTCGTACTCGAGTTATTGTTATGTTCGCATCAGGACGCCCACCGATGTCTGGCTGTCGCGATCAGACAAGTCTGTTCCGATAGTCACCGCAAAGCGTCGCGATCTGACATGTCAGAGTTGCACACATGCCGGCGGGGAGCGAATGAATAACGACCATCCCGTCGCTTTCAGGGGGCCGAGATGTCGCACACAGGCATGGTCGAATACATCATTGTCGGCGGAAGCCCGCCAGGCCCTCCGAGATCGTCATTCGAGAGAAGATTCAGGCACGCTGGCCGACACTCGCCAAACGCATCATCCTCATGGGGTACTGGCTAGCCGCCGGTCATGTTCATGAAGCGCACCACCTTGACGTCGCCGTCGTTGGTGAAGTGGTGACGCTCGGGCTTCTTCGTCATGGCGGCGACGATAGTGGCCTTGAGGCGCTCGGTGTCGCCGGGGTAGCGGCGCAGAACGGCGCGCACGTCCACCGAGTGCTCGTTGCCGAGGCAGAGCAACAGGCGGCCCTCGGCAGTGACCCGCACCCGGTTGCAGGCGTCGCAAAAGTTGTGGCTATGGGGCGAGATAAAGCCAATGCGCGAGTCGCTGTCGGCCATACGGAAGTAGCGCGAGGGGCCCAGGGTGGTCTTGTGCGGCCGAAGTCGTCGACGAGAGCGCTCATGTCCGGGCCCTGGCGGGCGCCACGCCCGCCTCGGCGTCCACCGGCAGGCGGGCAATCAGCTCGCCCACCTCGATGGCCACCTCAGCGACGGTCTCCTCGTCATACAGCTGGCCGCGCCGCTTGCGCAAGCCACGCTCGTAGAGCTTGACGTGTTCGGTAGGAGTGACCCCGGCGTTGGCCAGGCAGTGGCTGGCGCAGTGCATCTGGCAGCCGTCAATGGCCACAATGGGCCGGCCGGAGCGAGCGGTGCGCACAAGACCCGGTACCCCGCCGCCGACGCCGGCGATGCAGGACATCTCGGCCGCACCCGAGTGATCCAGGCGCAGCGCCACGTCATTGGCCAGCTGGGCTACGTCGGAGCAGCCCGAACAGGAGTAGACCAGGGTGCGGGGCTTGCTGGTGGCTCGGGACATGTCGCCTCCCTCTTCCGGTGCGTCACCCACGTCCAGGGGACGTCAGGCGTCGGTCATCATGAAGTCGCGCAGCTTGTGCTCGTCGAGCACGGTCAGCCGCTGGCGGTCGATGTTGATGGCGCCGCTGTCGCGCAGCTTGCCCAGCAGCCGCGATAGGGTCTCGGGCGTCATGGCCAGCTGGGCCGCCAGCCAGCGCTTGGGAATGGTCAAGCGGACCACCCGGGGGGCTTTCATGCGTCCCGCCGGCAGCTGGCGCAGCACGTAGCTGACCAGCCGCGACATGGCGTCGCCCTGGGTGAGCAGCGCCAGATCTTCGAGCCGCTCTGTGAGCTCCAGCGCCAGGCGGCTCATGAACTCGGCCCGGCAGGCCGGTTGACAGTCCATGATCTCGCGGCAGCGAGCCGCAGGGATCGACAGCACATGGGTGCGGCGCAGCGCCTCGGAGGAGTAGAGATAGACCCCCGCGCTGGAGACCATGCTCAGCTCGCCCAGGGTGCCGCCGCGCTCGGCACAGCGGATGGTGGCCATGCGGCCGTCACCGGCGGAGCGCACCAGGCGCACGGTGCCGCTGATCACGATGTGCAACCACTCGGCCGGGGTCTCCTGGCGAAACAGCCATTCACGGGGCGTCAGAGTGCGCAGCACGGACGCCTCGAGCAGCGCCTCCACCTCATCGTCGGACAGCGCCGCGAGCCAGGAGACACCCAACACGAGCTCACGTAGCTGCTTGGGCTTGAACAGCAACTCAGTCGAGGAACTGGACGGCGGGACAGTAACCGTAGGCATGGCCTTCCTCCACATTATCGTTGGCATCGATCATCAGATAGCCGTGGGCTTGACTCGCCGCGCTGAGCATATGGGAGCCCTGGCCCCCGGCCAGGCGAGCCACCGGTGCACCAGAAGTCCAGTCGAGCACTACCCTAAGCAGTTCACGCCGCCCCTTCGGGCCACGCCGGGAGAAACCCGCGGTGACCGGAAAGCGCTGCAGCGGGGCTGCCTCGCGCCCCTGGCTGACCTGAACAAAGGGCAGCGCCAGCAGCTGCCAGCCCACCAGCGAAGCCACGGGGTTGCCCGGGAGGGCGATCAGCGGCGTGCCGTCGCTCAGTGAATCGCCCAGGTAGCCCAGGGCGAAAGGCTTGCCGGGTTTCATGGCCACGCCGTGGAAGGCAATACCGCCCAGACGTTCGATGACAGGCCGCACATGGTCCTCTTCGCCCACCGAAACGCCACCGGTACACACTACCAGATCGGCCTCGATGCGAGCCTCGGCAAAGGCCCGCTGCAGATCAAGGGAAGTGTCGGCGATCACGCCCAGATCGAGCACCTCACAGCCGGCCAGGGCCAGCAGAGCGTGCAACATGGCGCGATTGCTGTCGTAGACCTGGCCTGGCACCCGAGCACTGCCCGGCTCGATCAGCTCGTCGCCGGTGGAGAACAACGCCACCCTCAGGCGTCGCACCACGTTAACCTCGTCGATGCCATGGCTGGCCAGCAGGGCGATGGCCGCCGCGTCCAGGCGCGCCCCGACCGGCAGCAGCAGGTCGCCGACACGGGTCTCCTCGCCGCGGCGGCGGATATTGGCCCCCTCGGCGAGTTCGCCTTCGACGTGCACCCGGCCCTCGGCGTCCAGGTGCACCCGCTCCTGGGGCACCACGGCATCGGCGCCCAGCGGCACCGGCGCACCGGTGAAGATACGAGCGCAGCCCCCCTCAGGCAGCCTGAGCACGCCGGCACCGGCGGGCACGCGCAGCGCCACCGGCAGGCCCTCGAGAGAAATCTCGGCCAGGCGCAGGGCATAGCCGTCCATCGCGCTGTTGTCGACGCCCGGCATATCGAGGCCGGCCAGGGCATCCTCGGCCAGCACCCGGCGGGCGGCCTCGGCCAGGGCCACCCGTTCGGACCCGCGGATGGGCCGGGCCGCGGCGATCATCCGCGCCCGAGCGTCAAAGAGATCCAGCAGCCCGGGGGTGACGACCTCGGCACAGCCGCAGCCGCTCATGATTCCACCGTCCGGCGAGCCGCCTCGGGCTCGGCCCCCTGTCGGCTGAGGCAGGGCTTGGCGTCCGGCAACACCATGGCCACGAAGTTGCAGGGCCGAGTGCGGGCGTCGAGCTGGGCGACCAGGATGCCGTCCCAGGCGGTAGCGCAGGCCTTCGGCGAACCGGGCATGGCGAACACCAGAGTGCGGTCGATCAGCCCGGCCACGGCGCGGGACTGGATGGTGGAGGTGCCAATGCTGGCCAGCGACAGCTGACGGAACAGCTCGCCATAGCCGTCGATGGCCTTGTCAAACAAAGGCGCCAGCGCTTCGGGCGTGGTGTCGCGAGGTGTGAAGCCGGTGCCGCCATTGACCAGCACCACCTGGATGTCATCACGCACCACCCACTTCGAGACCACCGCGCGGATGCGATAGACATCGTCGGGGACGATGCAACGCTCAACCAGGGCATGGCCGGCCTCGGTGAGCCGTTTGGCGAGCAGGTCGCCGCTGCCGTCCTCGTCGAACCCGCGGGTGTCGGAGACCGTCAGCACGGCGATGCCCAGCGGGGCGAAGGGGGTATTGGCGTGAACGTGGGCCATGAAGTCCTCCTCACCGCCCGTGGCGCGGGCGGCAGATGCACAGAAACGTTGCGGGGCGCGAGGGCCGGGAATGGCCCTCGTCTCACTGCATCAGCGAGTTGGCGCTATCGTCGTCCAGGGTGACCCCCTCGACGCCGATCTCCGCCTCCAGCATCAGCAGGTAATGGCGCAGCGCACGACGGGTGGACTGCTCGCGCAGGCTGTGGCGCACGCGCTCGGCGACCTGATCAAAGGGCAGCTCGCGCCCCTCGATACGCTCGTCGATGACGACCACATGCCAGCCGTAGCGCGACGCCAGAGGGCGGTCATGCAGGCCCTCTGGGAGGTGCTGAAGGGCACGGTCCAGCTCGGGCACGGTCTGACCCGGGGCCAGCCAGCCCAGCTCTCCGCCCTGCTCCTTCGAGGGGCAGGCGGAGTGGCGCATGGCAAACTCGGTGAAGCGCTCGGGGATCTCGGCGAGCGCCTTGAGCAGCTTTTCACCCTCTCGGTAACCGGCATCCCGACCCTCCGCGTCGTCCGGTGCCGCCGCCAGCAGGATATGGCGCACCTTCACGAGGGTGGGCTCGCTGAAGCGCTCGGCGTGGGCGGCGTGGAAGCGGCGACAATCCTCCTCGGAGGGCTCCGGCACCTCCAACTCCTGCTCCAGCAGCGCGGCGATGGCGGTATCGCCCTCGTCCAGCGCCTCGCCGGACGCCTCGAGCAGGCCGAGGTCCGCGGCGCGCTGGCACAGCAGCTCGCGTACCACCAGCGCCCGGGCCGCCTTGAGCTGGGCCGTACCGGCGGAGTCCGCCGGATGGAACTGCATCTCCTGGGCGATGGCGGACTCCTCGATGGTGGCCCCGCCGACCCGGATGGGAGGAGGGCTCGCGCCGCCGGGAATCAGTTCGATATCGATCTTCTGCATAACATTTACCTCACTAGTGAAACTGAGCGAACGAAGCCAGGCCGGGCGGGGATCGGTAAAAGCCATCCGACCCCCAACAACGCGTGGCCGAGTGCCGACAGTTTCAGCCCCGCTTGCGCACCAGCTGATAACGCCGAGTGACGTAGCCGAAGGGCACGCTCCAGACGTGAACCAGACGGGAGAAGGGGAAGACCAGGATGAGGGTCAGACCCAACAGGATGTGCAATTTGTAGATGAAGCTCACGCCATCCAGATACTGAGCCGCGCCGCCCTGGAAGAAGACGATGGACTGTGCCCAGCCGGCAAGCTGGATCATCACGCTGCCGTCCAGATGGCCCAGGGCCGGGATGATGGTCAGCAGGCCCAGTGAGACCTGCACGACCAGCAGCACGATGATGAAGGTATCCATCGGGCTTGAGGAGGCGCGAACCCGCGGGTGGGTGATGCGACGATAGGCCAGCATGGCGCCGCCCACCAGACACATGACGCCGGCGATGCCGCCAACGACGATGGCCACAACCTGCTTGGCACCGGCGCTGATGAAGGGCTCATAGAGCCAGTGAGGCGTCAGTAGACCCACCAGGTGACCGAAGAAGATGACGATAATGCCGACGTGGAAGAGGTTGCTGGCCAGCCGCATGTTCCTCGAGGTGAGCATCTGGCTCGAGCCGGCCTTCCAGGTGTACTGGCCGTGGTCGAAGCGCAGCAGGCTACCTACCAGGAAGATAGTGCCGGCCAGGTAGGGGTAGAGCCCGAAAAGCAGTGTGTTGAGATAGTTCATGACGGGTCTCCGTTCAATGTTTCCGGGCGGAAGCGGCCGGGTCTAGTACCCGCACCGCCTCGCTCTGGGTAACGTTCTTGCGCTCCGCCAGCCGCCGTCCCTCGGCAGACTGAAGCGCGCAGTCCTCGTCGGACTCGGCAGAGAAGCGCACCGCCTCCTCTTCCCAAACCGCATCCAGCGCCTCGGGGGTGTCATCGCGCTTTTCGCCCTTGACCTCCTCGCGGTGGGCATCGGCCTCGGCCTCGGCGCCGATCAGCGCCAGCAGGGCTCGTGGCACCAGGGCATGATCGGCATCGCGATCCTCGAGGCGCGCCGTGAGAAGCCCGAGGATATGGCGGATCTCGCCGAGCCAGCGGCCGACTTCGGCGTCGTCGCAGGTGGAGAGGTACTCCAGGAACACCGGCAGATAGTCGGGCAGCTCCCGGGCGTCCAGCTCGAAGCCAGCGGCCTTGTACTCGTCCATCAGGTCGACCATGGCCTGGCCGCGGTCGCGGGACTCACCGTGAACGTGCTCGAACAGCAGCAGCGAGGTGGCGCGTCCCTTGTCGAACAGGGCCACGTACTCGGACTGCAGTTCCAGCAGGTCACCGTCGGCGGTGCGCTGGCACCAGTCCATCAGGGCGGTGCGCAGCGCCGCCGACAGGCGGCGCTCCTGGTCGATGATCTCGATGAGCTCGCCGGCCGCAGCCTGGAGCTCCTCGGTGGGGTAGTCGAGCAGGCGGGCCAGCACTCGCAGGCTGCGCATGCCAACGGCCGGTTCTGCCATCTTGAGAGCGGCATCAGTCATTGCGAGCGTCCTCGGTTTGCGGATCATAGGATTCCACCGGCTTGACCAGGGTGGCGGTCTGGGAGCGGCCGTTGAACAGGCTCGGCTTGCTCTCGCCGTGGCAGCCGTCGCCGAAGGTGAAGCCGCAGCCGCCGCGCTCCGGGAAGGCCTCGGTGGCCATCTCGCGGTGGCTGGTGGGGATCACGAAGCGATCCTCGTAGTTGGCGATGGCGAGATAGCGATACATCTCTTCTACCTGGGCCACGCTCAGTCCCACTTCCTCCAGGACCTCGGCATCGGGCTGCCCTTCCACGTGCTTGCCACGCATGTAAACGCGCATGGCCATCAGGCGCTTGAGGGCCAGTACCACGGGAGCCTCCTCACCGGCCGTGAGCATGTTGGCCAGATACCGAACCGGGATGCGCAGCGACTCGATCTTCGGCATCACGCCGTCGAACTCGATCTTGCCGGCCTCGGCGGCGGACTGGATTGGCGAGAGCGGCGGCACGTACCAGACCATCGGCAGGGTGCGGTACTCGGGGTGCAGCGGCAGGGCCAGGCCCCACTCCATGGCCATCTTGTAGACCGGCGACGCCTGGGCAGCGGCGATCACGTTGTCCTGGATGCCGTCCCGCTTCGCCTGGGCGATCACTTCCGGGTCGTTGGGATCCAGGAAGATCTCGCACTGGCGATGATAGAGATCACGCTCGTCCGGGGAGCTGGCCACTTCCTCGATGCGGTCGGCATCGTAGAGCAGCACGCCGAGGTAGCGGATGCGACCCACGCAGGTCTCCGAGCAGATGGTCGGCTGACCGGCCTCGATGCGCGGGTAGCAGAAGATGCACTTCTCGGATTTCCCGGTCTTCCAGTTGTAGTAGATCTTCTTGTACGGGCAGCCGGAGATGCACATCCGCCAGCCGCGGCACTTGTCCTGGTCGATCAGGACGATGCCGTCTTCCTCGCGCTTGTAGATCGCACCGGAAGGGCACGACGCCACACAGGTGGGATTGAGGCAGTGCTCGCACAGCCGCGGCAGGTACATCATGAAGGTGTTCTCGAACTGGCCGTAGATATCGGCCTGCACCTTCTCGAAGTTCATGTCCTTGCGGCGCTTGGCGAACTCGGTGCCAAGAATATCCTCCCAGTTCGGGCCCCACTCGATCTTCTGCATGCGCTCGCCGGAGATCAGCGACCGGGGACGCGCCACCGGCTGATGCTTGCCGATCTTGGCGGTATGCAGGTGCTCATAGTCGAAGGTGAACGGCTCGTAGTAGTCGTCGATCTCCGGCAGGTCGGGGTTGGCGAAGATATTCGCCAAGACCCGCCACTTGCCACCGATGCGCGGCTCGATCTTTCCATCCTTGCGGCGCATCCAGCCGCCCTTCCATTTCTTCTGGTTCTCCCACTCCTTGGGATAGCCAATGCCGGGCTTGGTCTCGACGTTGTTGAACCAGGCGTACTCGACGCCTTCACGGCTGGTCCAGACGTTCTTGCAGGTCACCGAACAGGTGTGGCAACCGATGCATTTGTCGAGATTAAGGACCATGCCTACCTGGGAACGAATTTTCATTTGACGGCCTCCTGCACGCTGTCATTGCCCTCTTCATCCAGCCAGTCGATATGCTTCATCTTGCGAACCAGGACGAATTCATCGCGGTTGGAGCCGACGGTGCCGTAGTAGTTGAAGCTGTAGGAGAGCTGGGCGTAGCCGCCGATCATGTGGGTCGGCTTCGGACAGACCCGGGTCACGGAGTTGTGGATACCGCCGCGAGTGCCGGTAATCTCGGAGCCCGGCACGTTCACGTTGCGCTCCTGGGCGTGGTACATCATCACCATGCCGTCCTTGACCCGCTGGCTGACCAGCGCCCGCGCCGCGATGGCGCCATTGGCGTTGTACAGCTCGATCCAGTCGTTGTCCTCGATGCCGATCGATGCCGCATCGGGTTCAGAGAGCCAGACTACCGGGCCGCCGCGGTTGAGCGTCAGCATCATCAGGTTGTCGCTGTAGGTGGAGTGGATACCCCACTTCTGGTGCGGTGTGATGAAGTTCAGCGCCTTGCTCGGGTTACCGTTGTCCTCGGGCAGCTTGAAGCCCTTGGCCGCCTTGGTATCGATCGGCGGACGATAGACCAGCAGGCTCTCGCCGAAGGCGCGCATCCAGGCGTGATCCTGATAGAACTGCTGGCGACCGCTGACGGTGCGCCAGGGGATCATCTCGTGAACGTTGGTATAGCCGGCGTTGTAGGAGACATGCTCATCCTCTAGGCCGGACCAGGTCGGGCTGGAGATGATCTTGCGGGGCTGAGCGACGATGTCGCTGAAGCGGATCTTCTCGTCTTCCTTGGGGTGCGCCAGGTGGGTGTGGTCCCGCCCGGTGATCTTGCCCAGCGCCTGCCAGGCCTTCACCGCCACCTGGCCGTTGGTCTCCGGCGCCAGGGTCAGGATCATCTCGGCCGCGTCGATGGCGCTCTCGATCAGCGGGCGCCCCTTATGCGGGCCGTCCAGCTTGCAATGGTTGAGCTTGCCGAGCAGCTCCACCTCGGACTCGGTGTTCCAGCTGATGCCCTTGCCGCCGTTGCCGATGCTTTCGAGCAGCGGGCCCACGGAAGTGAAGCGCTCGTAGGTCTCGGGGTAGTTGCGCTTGACCTCGATCAGCGCCGGCATGGTCTTGCCTGGGATGAGCTCGCACTCGCCTTTCTTCCAATCCAGCACGGCGGGCTGGGCCAGCTCGGCGGGGGAGTCGTGCTGGTGCGGCAGGGTGACCAGGTCGGTCTCTTCGCCCAGGTGCCCCACGCAGGCCTTGGAGAACGCCTTGGCGATGCCCTTGTAGATATCCCAGTCGCTGCGCGACTCCCACGCCGGGTCGGTGGCCGCAGTGAGCGGGTGGATGAAGGGGTGCATGTCCGAGGTGTTGAGGTCGTTCTTCTCGTACCAGGTGGCCGTGGGCAGCACGATGTCCGAGTAGAGACAGGTGGTGGACATGCGGAAGTCAAGGGTCACCAGCAGGTCGAGCTTGCCCTCGGGCGCCTCGTCGTGCCATTTGACCTCTTCCGGCTTCTGGCCGCCGAAATCGCCCAGATCCTTGCCCTGGATGCCATGACGGGTCCCCAGCAGGTACTTGAGCATGTACTCGTGGCCCTTGCCAGAACTGCCGAGCAGGTTGGAGCGCCAGATGAACATGTTGCGCGGGAAGTTCTCCGGGGCATCCGGGTCTTCCGCGGCGAACGCCAGCTCGCCGCTCTTGAGCTGCTGGACGGCATAGTCCTTGGTGGACATACCGGCCGCCTCGGCCTTCTTCGCCAGGCCCAGCGGATTGGTGTTCAACTGCGGGGCGGAGGGCAGCCAGCCCATGCGCTCGGAGCGCACGTTGAAGTCGATCAGGCTCCCCGGATAGTCCTCGACCTTGACCAGCGGCGAGAGGATCTCCTTGATCTCGAGCTTCTCGTAGCGCCACTGGGAAGAGTGGCTATAGAAGAACGACGTGGAGTTCATGTGGCGCGGCGGGCGCTGCCAGTCGAGGCCGAAGGCCAGCGGGGTCCAGCCGGTCTGGGGGCGCAGCTTCTCCTGGCCAACATAGTGGGCCCAGCCGCCACCGCTCTGGCCGATGCAGCCGCACATGACCAGCATATTGATCAGGCCGCGGTAGTTCATGTCCATGTGGTACCAGTGGTTCATGCCGGCACCCACGATGATCATGGAGCGACCACGGGTCTTGTCGGCGTTGTCGGCGAACTCACGGGCGATGCGGGTGGCCTGCTCGGCGGATACGCCGGTAATCTTCTCCTGCCAGGCCGGGGTGTAGGGACGAATCTGATCAAAAGACGTCGCACCGTCATCTTCGCCGTCGCCGACAAAGCCGCGGTCGATGCCGTAGTTGGCGCACATCAGGTCGAACACGGTGACCGCCAGCATCTCGCTGCCGTCGGCCTTCTTCATCCGCTTGACGGGCAGGTTGTGGAACAGAAGGTCATCCGCGGCACCCACGCCTTCGCCCTTCACATGCTCGAAGTGCTCATGCTCGATGCCACCGAAGTAGGGGAACGCCACTCTGGCGACGCTATCGTGGTGGTCGGCCAGGGTCAGCAGCGGCTTGATCTCGGTGCCCTCGGCGTCCAGCGGCTCGAGGTTCCACTTGCCGATTTCGTCACCGGTCTCGCCCCAGCGGAAGCCGATGGAGCCACGCGGTACGACGAGCTGGTCGCGGGTCTCGTCCCATGCCACGGTCTTCCACTCGGGATTGTTCGCCTGGCCCAGGCTGGCATCGAAATCGCTGGCGCGCAGCTGCCTGCCAGGCGCGTAGCTGCCATCTTCGCGGGGCTCCAGCTCCACCAGGAAGGGCATGTCGGTGTACTGGCGCACGTACTCGGTGAAGTAGGTGCTGGGCTTGTCGAGGTGGAACTCCTTGAGAATGACGTGCCCCATGGCCATGGCCAGGGCGGCATCGGTGCCCTGCTTGGCGGAGAGCCACTCGTCGGTGAGTTTGGAGACCTCGGCATAGTCCGGGGTGATGGAGACGGTCTTGGTCCCCTTGTAGCGCACCTCGGTAAAGAAGTGGGCATCCGGCGTCCGGGTCTGGGGCACGTTGGATCCCCAGGCGATGATGTAGCCGGAGTTGTACCAATCGGCCGATTCCGGCACGTCGGTCTGCTCGCCCCAGGTCATGGGTGAGGCCGGCGGCAGGTCACAGTACCAGTCGTAGAAGCTCATGCAGACGCCGCCGATCAGCGACAGATAACGGCTGCCCGCGGCGTAGCTGACCATGGACATGGCGGGGATCGGCGAGAAACCGATGATGCGGTCCGGGCCGAACTGCTTGGCAGTGTAGACGTTGGAGGCAGCGACCAGCTCGTTGAGCTCGTCCCAGTTGGCCCGCACGAAGCCGCCCATGCCGCGGACGGTCTTGTACTGCTTGGTCTTGGCCGGATCCTCGACGATGGAGGCCCAGGCATCCACCGGATCTTTCTGCTCCTTCAAGGCGTCGCGCCACAGCTTGAGCAGCGGTTTACGGATCAACGGATACTTGAGCCGGTTGGCGCTGTACAGGTACCAGGAATAGCTGGCGCCCCGCGGGCAGCCGCGCGGTTCGTGGTTGGGCAGGTCCGGGCGGGTGCGGGGGTAGTCGGTCTGCTGGGTCTCCCAGGTGACCAGGCCGTTCTTGACGTAGATCTTCCAGCTGCAGGAGCCGGTGCAGTTCACGCCATGGGTGGAACGCACGACCTTGTCGTGCTGCCAGCGCTGACGATAGCTGTCTTCCCAGTCGCGCGACTCCTCGCGGGTTTCGCCATGCTCGTTGGCGAAGGGCTCGCGGGCCTTGCGAAAGAAGTTCAGCCGATCAATGAAGTGACTCATGGTCGATCTCCAGGCTTCTTGAAAAGTGGGTGTGACCGCCCTGGGCCACCCGGCCTGCCGTGCGGCGTGACGCAGTGGACCGCACGCCAGGCAGGAACCTTGTTGAGGATTCTGGGTGATCGCGCGGCGGATTACTGCCTGGTTACCTCCATATACCGCTCCTCTACCCACAAGGTGATAGGCCCACCGAACTTGAGGAATAAGCCCCTCGGATCAGACTCTCACCGAAGTGCCGCTGGCATGATCCCAGACCATCACCAGCATGCAGACGACCAGCGAGGCGTAGAGGAACATGAAGCCAACAGTGCGGATGCCGAGCCACTCGTTGCCCACCACGAAGATCAGCGGCAGCAGGGCGGCGAAGAGCCCGCCCAGGGTCAGCGCCAGCCCGCCTGCCAGGGGCATCTCATCGCCGAGGTCGCGATGGATCAGGCGCATGAGGCTGCCCTGGCCGATGCCCATGGCCATGCCCATTGCGGTCAGTACCGACAGAAAACCCCACAGAGGGGCCTCGTAGCGCAGATTGATCGCGCCGTGGACACCCTCGATCTGCATGGCGAAGGGAGGGTAGGAGAGCAGGAACAGGCAGACCAGCACGAAGGCGCTGACCCACCAGCGCAGGGCGCGGAAATCTCTGGCGTCTGCCCAGATGCCGCCGGCCACCTGACCCAGGCCCACCGCCAGGGTGAAAGGCAGGGCGGCCAGCGCCGCCTCCTTGAGAGAGAGTGAGTATTGGGCACCGAGATAGGCGGGCAGCCACAGCGCCAGGGCCACGAAGGTGCCATAAAAGAAGCTGTAGACCAGCGCCAGGCGCCACAGCCGCCAGCAGGCCAGCCGCTCCAGGGCGGCGCGCATTGATCGGCGCCGAGCCCGTGCGCCGATCTGCCGCCGTGGGGACTCGTCGACGCGGTCGTCGGCAAACAGCCACAACAGCGCGGCCACCAGCAGAACCGGCAGCAGATACAGCAGCGGAGCGGTACGCCAGCCGTAGGCCTGACTGATCAACGGCAACAGCAGGTAGCTGAGCCCGGCCCCGACCATCCCTGCGCCATAGAGCCCCAGTGCCAGGCCGGCGTGCCGGCGCGGACAGAGCTCCGCCACGTAGACCAGCCCCGCGGCAAGGGACCCGGCGCCCAGACCCAGGCCGGCCCCGGCCAGCAGGAAGTGGTGATAGTCACGGGAGTGGGAGAGCCCCCACAGGAAAGGGCAGATCAACAGCAGGCAGGCGATCATCACCCGGCGCCCACCGAAGCGCTTCGCCATGCCCACCATGGGCAGCGCTGCCAGGGCGCCCACCGCCATGGGCATCGCCAGCAGCACGGCGAAACGCACCTCGCCAAAGCCATGCAGCGCCTTGAGCTCCAGTCCCAGCACCGCGAAGATGGTCCAGCTGGCGAAGACCAGCGCGAAGGCCAGCGGCGAGAGCAGCACCACGACCAGGGGCCGGTAGCCCCCGGTCGGGTCCTGGTCTAGGTCCTGATCGAGGTCGTTGGCGGCTGGCATCATCGGGGGGCCGAGAAGTGGAAAGGGTTTCGCAAGAGTCTCGGGACCCCGGCCACGGCGGTCAAAGGAGCATAGGAGGTACGCGTTCTACCCACTAGGGCGTAGTAGGTAGTAGACTGACGTGGCTTTCTGATCGAGTACGAGACGCAATGAGACTGCTGCGACACTCCCTGGTAGCTCGGGTCATCGCCTCGCTGCTGGCCATCAGCGCCATGGCGCTGATCAGCATCGTGGTGACCATGACCGTGGCAAGCGGCAGCCGCGGCGACTCCGCCGCCATCAACATGGCCGGCTCGCTGCGCATGAATACCTACCAGATCGTGGCCGCCCTGCAGCGTTTCGAGCATCAGCCTGGCGCCGAGACACGCGCTCGCGTGGCCGAACTGGCTGAGCGCTTCGCGCAGCGACTGGCCAGCCCCGAACTGACCGACGCCCTGCCTGACGCCGATGATCACGCCCTGCAGAGCCAGCATCGGCGGCTCCTGAACCGCTGGGAGCAGGAGCTGGCTCCCCAGGTGGCGCTGGCCATCAGCGGCAGCGGTGTGAACCCCGACGCACTTCGCATTACCCTTGATGACCTGGTCGCCGAGATCGACGCCATGGTCACCCTGCTCGAGCAGAACAGTGAATCCAAGATACAGCTGCTCAGTGCCCTGCAGATCCTTTTTCTGAGTCTGACCGCCGTGGTGGTGGTGATCGCCCTCTACGACATCCGTCACAATCTGGTGCTGCCGCTGCGCCAGCTGGTGGTGCTGGCCCGAGAGGCCACCCACCGCAACTTCGGCCACCGCACCCGGCTGACCGGCAACGATGAGCTGGCACTCCTCGGCCGCACCTTTGACGCCATGGCCGAGGAACTCGGGGCCAGCTACGCCAAGCTGGAGGCACGGGTATCGCGCAAGAAGGCCGAGCTGGAGCGCAGCAACCGCGCCATGCAGGTGCTGCATGAAGGTAGCCGCGCCCTCTACGGTGGTGGCAACGATCTCTGCGCCAGTGCCGCCCCGATGCTGCGCCGCCTGGAGCAGCTGCTGGAGATCGGCCCCATTCGGCTTTCGCTCCACGATCACTACGAAGACCGCGAGATTCCCATACTGGCCACCCACTCGCCGCGTCGTCCCGAGTATTGCCGCGATCACGGGTGCCATGCGTGCCTGATCGACCCAAAGCCGTTGACGCTGCAGGAGACTGATGCCAGCGAGTGCCTGCTGCTGCCGGTCAGCGTGGGCGACCTGATGCTCGGCACCCTGGAGGTGTGGTACGCCAAGGAGCCGCCGCTGCCCGACAGCGTGAAGCGCCTGCTCAACGCCTTGGCCGATCAGCTGGCAACGGCAATCTACCTGCAGCGGCGCATCGAGGAGCAGCAACAGATCACGCTGATGAACGAGCGCACCACTATCGCTCGGGAGCTCCATGACTCCCTGGCCCAGTCGCTTTCCTACCTGAAGATGCAAGTGGCGCGGCTGGAGCGCATGCAAGCCAAGGGGATCGCCCAGGAGACCCAGGCCGCCGTATTCGACGAACTGCGCACCGGACTGGACAGCGCCTACCGCCAGCTGCGCGAGCTGCTCACTACCTTCCGCCTTAAGCTCGAGGGGCCTGGGCTGGCCAGCGCCCTGCGACAGACCGTCATGGAGTTCGGCGACCGTCTCGGCATCCGAGTGGCACTCAATCTCGACCTACCGCCCCATATACTCAATCCCAACGAGGAGATTCACGTGCTGCAGGTGGTGAGGGAAGCGCTGGCCAACGTGGTCAAGCACGCCAACGCCCACTGGGCGGAGGTCACGGTGAGCTTCCGCGAAGCTCGGCTGCACGTGATCATCGAGGATGACGGTGTAGGCCTCGAAAGGGATAGTTCACCCCCCATGCACTACGGCCTGGTAATCATGCGTGACCGCGCCGAGACCCTAGGCGGTGAGCTGGCTCTCGGTAACCGCGCAGGCGGCGGCACCCGGGTAGCGCTGGTCTTCACCCCGCAGACCGCGCGCCTGATCAGCCAGCACGTCGGAGCAGACAGCCGCCCCGCACCCACCGTCGACACCTTGGTCGACGCCATCGCCACTGATCCTCACGGGAACAGGGAATAAGCCAGGATGACCGACAAGACGCCAGATGCCCCCGCCAGTATCCTGATCATCGACGACCACCCGCTGCTGCGCCGCGGCGTCTCCCAGCTGCTGGAACTGGAAGACGACCTCGAGCTGGTCGGTGAAGCCGGCGAGCCCGAGGCAGGGATTCGCCTGACGCTCGAGCTCGACCCGGACATGGTGCTGCTCGACCTCAACATGCCCGGCATGAACGGCATCGAAACCCTCAAGCGTCTTCGCGAGGAGGGCTTCGCCGGCAGAGTCGTGATGTTCACCGTTTCCGACCAGGAGGAGGACGTGGTAGATGCCCTCCAGGCGGGCGCCGACGGCTACCTGCTCAAGGACATGGACCCTGACGAGCTGGTTCGCCAGATGCGCCAGGTTTCCCTGGGGCGAATGGTGATCAGTGAGAGCCTCACCGCCCTGCTAGCCGGGGCGCTACGCAGCCAGCGCAGCCAGCCGGCGGCACCCGACATCCACAGCTTGACCCAGCGCGAGCGGGAGATTCTTTGCGAGCTGGCCGGAGGTCTCTCCAACAAGATGATCGCCCGCAGGCTGGATATCACCGAAGGCACGGTGAAGGTGCACGTCAAGCACCTGCTCAAGAAGCTCAATCTGCGCTCCCGGGTAGAGGCCGCGGTGTGGGCCGTGCAGGAGGGGGTAGACCGCTAGGGGCGGGGGTTCTCTGTGGATACCTCCAAATAATCCCGGGGCGCCTCCGCCCCTCTTATCTCCGGCTCAAATCTAGATAAAGAATTGTATAAACAGCAAGTTGCGACTACTCTCTTTCTACCTCCCAGTAGGTACTTCGCCGTTTTCGGAACGTTTTCAGCACGTTTCGCGCCTTTCCGGTCAGGCGTATCTTTCCCCCCAAGACTCCTCGCCTTGATATCGGTCAACCGATGCCGGGCGACGTGAGCATACCGCTGGACCTCAAGGGGAAAACACCATGACCAGAAAAAATGTCGACATCGAACACTGGGATGTCGAGAACGAGGAGTTCTGGAAGCAGGAGGGCAAAAAAGTCGCCACCCGCAACCTCTGGATCTCCATTCCGAGCTTGCTGTTGGGGTTTGCCGTCTGGCTGATGTGGGGAATGATCACCACCCAGATGCAAAACCTCGGCTTCTCGTTCACTATCGGAGAGCTGTTTACTCTGACCGCGCTGGCGGGCCTCTCCGGGGCGACCCTGAGGATCCCGGCCTCGTTCATGATTCGCATTGCCGGCGGGCGCAACACCGTCTTCCTGACCACCTCGCTGCTGATGATCCCGGCACTGGGTACCGGCATCGCCCTGATGAACCCGGATACGCCGCTGTGGGTGTTCCAGGCCCTGGCGCTGCTCTCAGGCATAGGCGGCGGCAACTTTGCTGCCTCCATGAGCAATATCTCCACCTTCTACCCGAAGAAGCAGCAGGGCTATGCCCTGGGCATGAACGCCGGCCTCGGCAATTTCGGCGTCACCACCATGCAGGTGCTGATCCCGCTGGTGATGACCGTGGGGATCTTCGGTGCCATCGCCGGCGGGCCGCTGGAGCTGCAGAGCGCCAGCGGCACCCTGATCGGCCGCATCGAGGCGGGCACCGACACCTGGATCCAGAACGCCGGCTTCATCTGGCTGGTGTTCCTGATCCCGCTGGCGTTTGCCAGCTGGTTCGGGATGAACAACCTGCGCACCATCACCCCGGACCCGGGTACGCCGGTACAGGCCTTTGGCAAGATCCTCGGCCTCTACGGCGTGGGTGCCGTCACCAGCGTGATCGGCATGTTTGCCCTGGTATGGCTCAACATGTGGATTGCCCTGCCGCTGACCATCCTGCTCACCGTGTTCGCGCTGCGAATGATCCCAGGTGACATCAAGCCCAATATCCAGAAACAGTTCGCGATCTTCTCGAACAAGCACACCTGGTCGATGACGATCCTCTATATCCTGACCTTCGGCTCGTTTATCGGCTTCTCCGCGGCGCTGCCGCTCTCCATCAACGTCATCTTCGGCAACATGATGGAAGTGGCCGCCGACGGCACCATCACCCGGGTAGCCAACCCCGACGCCCCCAGCGCCCTGACCTGGGCCTGGATCGGCCCCTTCGTGGGCGCTCTGATCCGTCCCATCGGCGGCTGGATCTCCGACAAGGTGGGCGGCTCCATCGTCACCCAGATCATCTCGGTGATCATGGTAGTGGCCTCTGCTGCGGCCGGCTGGGTCATGATGCAGGCCTACAATGCCACCGATCCGAACAGCTACTTCGCGGTCTTCATGATTCTGTTCGTGATCCTGTTCGCCGCCAGCGGCATCGGCAACGGCTCCACCTTCCGCACCATCGGCGTGATCTTCGACCAGCACCAGAAGGGCCCGGTACTGGGCTGGACCTCCGCCGTCGCCGCCTACGGCGCTTTCATCGCCCCGCGGGTGATGGGCGAGCAGATCCAGGCCGGTACCCCGGAGTTGGCCATGTACGGCTTCGCGATCTTCTACGCGCTCTGTTTGGTGATCAACTGGTGGTTCTATCTGCGCAAGAACGCCTACGTGAAGAATCCCTGAACCATCGCCCACTGCCCGGCGACCGGGGATAGGCTCTCAGCCAACCGGTCGCCCCGCCCCTGCTCCCTGCGTAGGAGAATCTCATGAAGATCATGGTCGCCTATGACGGCTCGCGAAACGCCAAGCTGGCCCTCGCCCAGGTCGTCACCCTGTTTCGCCCCATGTCCCCGCTGATCGTGCTCGTCGGTGTCGCCGAGAATCCAAGGGACAGCACCGATGCCAACGAGGACCTTTTCCAGGAAGAGTACCGGGAGCTCAAGGCCGACCTGGAGGAAGGGGTCGACGTCATCGTGAAGGAAGGCCTTGACGCCAATCTGATCATCGCCGAGGGAGATCCCCGAAAGATGCTGCTGGATGCCACCAAGCGCCTCACGCCGGACATCCTGGTGATTGCCCGGCACAGCCAGAAGCCTGACGGCGGATTCATCGCTCAGTCGCTCAGCTACTTTGTCGACGAGCTCGACTATATGACCTTCGGCAGCGTCAGTTCCTTCCTGGCCCGCCGCGCCGAATGTCCGCTGCTGATCCTGCCCAGCTGAACCCTGCCGCTCGCCTTGCGAAAAGGATGACATGTCCATGAAAGTCGCTGACCTCTTCAAGGTTCGCTCTCCGGAAATCAGGGCCCTGCACCTGACCTGGATCGCGTTCTTCATCACCTTCTACGTCTGGTTCAACATGGCGCCGCTGGCCACCAGCATTCTGCGCGACGTCGACTGGCTGACCCAGGACCATATTCGCCTGTTCGCCATCTGCAACGTGGCGCTGACCATCCCCGCCCGCATCATCGTCGGTATGGCGCTGGACCGCTTCGGCCCTCGCCGGGTGTTTTCCATCCTGATGGTAGTGATGGCGATTCCCGCTCTGGTATTCGCCTTCGGCAACAGCATGACCCAGATGCTGGTGGCCCGCCTGGTGCTGAGCTCCATCGGCGCCAGCTTCGTGGTCGGGATTCATATGACCTCGCTGTGGTTCAAACCCAAGCACATCGGCTTCGCCGAGGGCTTCTATGCCGGCTGGGGCAACTTCGGCTCTGCCGCCGCCGCCATGACCCTGCCCACTATCGCCATCGTCTGGTACGGCGGTGACGAGGGCTGGCGCTGGGCGATTGCCCAGAGCGCCTTTGTCATGGCCGCCTACGGCGTCTACTACTGGTTTGCCATCACCGACGGCCCCAGCGCGACCTCCCACCGCAAGACCCGCAAGGCCATGGCCATGGAGGTCAGCAGCTGGGCCGACATGTATAAGCTGATCCTGTGGACCATCCCGCTGGTGGGGGTGCTGGCGATCCTGGTGTGGCGCATCCAGAACATGGGCTTCATGTCCGTCACCGCGGCGGTGATTGCCTACCTCGCCATCGTGGCCATCGTCATCTACCAGGTGGTGCAGATCATTCGCGTCAACGTGCCGATCCTGAAGAAAGGCGTACCGGAGGACGACAAGTATCACTTCAACAGCGTGGCCGCGCTGAACACCACCTACTTTGCCAACTTCGGCGCCGAGCTGGCGGTGATCTCCATGCTGCCGATGTTCTTCGAGCAGACCTGGGGACTCTCCGCCGCGGCCGCTGGCCTGATCGCCTCCTCGTTTGCCTTCGTGAATCTGGTGGCACGTCCCATGGGCGGTGCGGTCTCAGACCGCATGGGCAACCGGCGCTTCGTGATGCTCTGCTACATGTTCGGCATCGGCATCGGCTTCACCCTGATGGCGATGATGAACTCCAGCTGGCCGCTGATCCTGGCCATCGCCATCACCATCTTCACCTCCTTCTTCGTGCAGGGCTCGGAGGGCGCCACGTTCGGCATCATTCCATCGATCAAGCGCCGCATCACCGGCCAGATCGCCGGCATGGCAGGCGCCTATGGCAACGTGGGAGCGGTGGTCTACCTGACCCTCTTCACCTTCGTCACCCCGACCCAGTTCTTCTATATCCTGGCGGCGGGCGCCTTCTTCAGCTGGGTGGTCTGCTTTATCTGGCTGAAGGAACCGGAGAGCGGCTTCGCCGACGAGTACCATATCTCCTCCGTGGACAGGATGATCGAGGAGCAGGAGCAGCTGAAGGCCAAAGGCAAGACCTGAGGTTTCCTGTATCCACCCCTCCAGCTGCGCCCGGCCCTGCCGGGCGCAGCTGCGTCAGGCCCCCAGAGGCCGCGAATTTGATTTCCGACAATGTCACTGGGGCATTCCGGAGGCATAGTAGTATTCAGGATGCATGATTAAAGGCAGCACCCGACAGGAGACGCATCGACATGTCCCATTCCGACACCACTTTGGCACCTGACACCACTCTGGCACCCGACAGCGCTCTGGCACCCGACATCCGGGGCCGCGGCCTGGCCGCGGTCATCTACGTGCTCTACCTGGGCAGCATCATGGCGGTGATCACCGCCCCCATCGGTGTATTGATCGCCCATCTGCGCCGCGGCCGGGTATCGCCCATGGCCGATACCCACCTGCAGTTCCAGATCCGCACCTTCTGGCTGGGTGCCCTGGGTGGGGCCATCGCCCTGGTGGCCTGGAACCTGCTGGGGTGGATCGGTGCGCCGTCCTGGACCTCCTGGACCCTGGGATACGGCTTCTTCACCGCCTGCCTGATCTGGACCATTGGGCGCTGCGGCGTGGGTATCCAGAGGCTGATGTCGGCCCGCCCTGTGGAAAACCCGCGCAGCCTGCTTTTCGGCGGTGCCGCGGTGCGCCTGGATGACTGACGGAGAGATCGCCATGCCTCACACCGCTTCGCCCCGCGTTGCCCCGATGATGCGCTCCACCGCTGTCTCCGGCCTGGCCTGGGGCTTCATTCTCTTCTCGCTGGCCTTGATGGGGCTGCTCGCCCTGCCGCTCGCCCCTGGGGAGAACCTGGCCGCCACGCTAGGCGTCCAATCTGGCAGCGGCGGGCTGACCGGTGGGGTGGCCTGGTTGACCGAGCATCGCAGCGGGGTAACCACCCTGCTGATGCTAGGCTGCCTGGTCACCCTGGCCCTGGCCATCGCCCTGCTGCGCCGCCGACCCTGGGCGCGGCGCGCCTTTGTCGCGCTGATGATTGCCGGCTTCGTCGGCGTGCTGGGCGGCGCGGCGCTGACCCCGCTGACCTTCGGCCTGCTGCCCGACGCAGCCACCACCGAGGCGGTCAACGCCGAGGACCCGGTAGCCGGGCTGGTGGGGATGCTGGGCGGGCTCATCCTGGCGTCCACTCTGTTCACCGCGCTGTTTGCCTGGGCCGGCTGGAAACTCACTACCCCGGCGGTGCGCGCCGAGTTCGAGGGCACACCCGTCCCGGCAGAGGGCTAACATGGGGCAGAGGGCTGACATGGAAAGGGATGACATGACCGAGCGCGACCTTTGCCAGGACACGGCGCTGCCCAACCCCGGCTGGGGGCCGCTCTCGGCGCTGCCGGGCAACCCGCTTATGTGGGTGCTGATACTGAGCGAGATGCTGGTGTTCGCCGCCTTCTTCGGCCTGTTTGCCTGGCTGCGCGCCGCCGAGCGCGAGGTATTCGACGCCTCCCAGCAGTTCCTCGACCCGGTGGCCGGCGGCCTCAACACCCTGGTGCTGCTGACCAGCGGCCTGTTCGCGGCGCTCGCGGTACAGGCCATCGACCGTGGCGAGACGCGTCGCTGCCGCCAGTGGCTGGGCGGGGCCTTCGCGCTCGGCGTGGTGTTCTGCGTGGTCAAGGTGGTGGAGTACGCCGACAAGCTCGGTCAGGGCCTCATGCCAGAGACCAATACCTTCTTCACCTTCTACTACCTGCTGACCGGCTTCCACTTTGCCCACGTGCTCTTCGGCCTGGGGCTGATCGCCCTCGTGGCCTGGAAGATCTCCCACGACAACGTGGAGACTGCCGCCGCCTTCTGGCACATGGTCGACCTGATCTGGATCCTGCTTTACCCCATCCTCTACCTGTTGAGGTGAGCCGATGAACCTGGCAACAAAGGGCACTGCAACAAAGGGCACTGCAACGAAAGGGGCTTCGATGGGCGCTACCCGCCGCCTGCTGATCACCTGGGCCGTGCTGATGGGCTTGACCCTGATCACCATGGCCTCGGCCCACCTGGGTGGCGAAGCTCGCCTTCAGGCACTGCCGCTTTGGTCGGCGGCGCTGCTACTGGCCACCACCTTCTTCAAGACGCATCGGGTGCTGATGGTCTACCTGGGCCTTGGCGCCTCAACGCCGGCCTGGCGCGGCGCCTTTACCGGCCTCACGCTCTTCACCCTGCTGCTGGTAGGCGCCGGCTATCTGGTGGCACAGGCGAGCTAGCCAGCGAGAGCGTGCCCCGCACCGGGATGCCTGTTATAAGTGAAGGACTAGGCGACACCTATCCCGCCATTCGGCAAGTGACTCAAGCGAACGTGGCTTCTGCACTGGCTCAAAAGCGTCGCCGGGAGATGAACAGTTTATGGCTTCTCAACATCCAGTGACCCCCGGACGCATTGTGGCCATCGGCGGAGCCGAGGACCGGACCTCCGATCTCGAGGTCCTGAGACAGGTCTTCGCCCTGGCCCCCGAGGGCAATGGCGAGGTCGCCGTCATCGCCACGGCGAGCCGCATTCCCGACGAGGTGCTGCCCGACTACGAAGCCGCCTTCTCTCGCCTGGGCGCCAGTCGAGTCCACTCCCTGAGCATCCGCGACCGCCGCCAGGCGGCCGACGCCGACACCGTCCGCCTGCTCGAGCAGAGCGGCGTCATCTTCTTCACCGGCGGCGACCAGCTCCGCCTGACCAACGTGCTGGGTGGCTCGGCGGCCATGAAGGCTATCCGCAATCGACAGAAAGAGGGCGCGGTAGTCGCCGGAACCAGTGCCGGCGCGGCGGCCATGCCGGGTACCATGATCTATAACGGTGCCGCCGCCGATGCCCTCCGCAAGGGGGCCGTCAACTTGACCTTCGGCCTCGGACTCGTGGATGGCATGATCATCGACAGTCACTTCCTCGAGCGCGGCCGCTTCACGCGCCTGATGGAGATCGGAGCGAGTAACCCGGAGCATCTGGGCGTGGGGATTGGCGAAGATGCGGCGGTGATCATTCACCCCCATGGCATTCTCGAGGCCATTGGCCCGGGCCATGTCATCCTCATCGACAGCCGCGACCTGGCGAGCTCGAACATCGCCGAGCTGTCCGTTGGCGAGCCAGTAGCCGTCGAGAACATGATTCTGCATGCGCTGGTCAGCGGCCACGGGTTCGACGTCGAGGCTCGACGTTATCTCGTTGCCGACGAACTCAGTGCCATTCTCGCGGAGGGAAGATGAACATTCTCGAGCATCGGGCCCTGCGCGGTCCGAACTACTACAGCCGCTACCCGGCGATCTACCTGCGCCTGGACATCGGTGATCTCGAGGAGCAGCCGAGCGATACCGTCCCCGGTATCGTCGAGCGCCTCACGGCCCTGCTGCCGACACTGCAGGAGCACCGTTGCTCGGTGGGCCGCCCCGGTGGCTTCCTGGAACGACTGGCGCGGGGTACCTGGGCCGGTCACGTCGTCGAACATGTGGCCATCGAGCTTCAGAACCTGATCGGCTTCTCGGTCGGCTACGGCAAGACCATCGACAGCTACGACACCGGCATCTATAACGTCGTCTATCGCTACCGGGATGAAGCCTGTGGTCTGGCCGCCGGGGTCGAGGCCGTCGACCTGGTCGAGCGGCTGTTCGCCGGCGAGGCGATCGACATGCCGGCTATCATCGACCGTCTCAAGCAGGTGCGCGATGCCCACATGCTGGGGCCCTCCACCGCCGCCATCGTCGACGCCGCCGACCAGCGTGGCATTCCCCATACCCGCTTGAGCGAGGAAAACAGCTACATCCAGTTCGGCCATGGCCATCGGCAGCAACGCATCCAGGCAACGGTGACCGGCCATACGGATCTGATCAGCTTCGGCATCGCCGACGACAAGGCCTGGACCAAGCAGCTACTCGGCGATGCCGGAATCCCGGTACCTCAGGGGCAGGTATGCAACTCCTTCGACGAGGCGCTCGAGGCCGTTAGGAGCATCGGCTATCCCGTCGCGGTAAAACCTCTGATCGGCAATCATGGCCGCGGCGTGAGCACCAATATCGAGGATGAGCAGGCGCTGCGTAATGCCTTCGATATTGCCGCCCATCGCAACCCGTCGGTGATCGTGGAGCAGTACATCCGCGGCGAGGATCATCGCCTGCTGGTCATCGACGGCAAGCCGGTTGCCGCTGCGAGGCGTCGCCCGGCGCATGTCCTCGGCAACGGAACCGATACCCTGCAGGCCCTGGTCGACGAGGAGAATCGGGATCCGCGTCGCGGCATCGGCCACGAGAACCTTCTGACCCAGATTCAGATGGATGAGCAGTCGCTGCGGATGATCGGCCAACAGAACCTGACCCCGCAGAGCGTCATCCCGGCCGGCGAGATGGTCTTCCTCAAGCCGACGGCGAACCTGAGCACCGGAGGCACGGCCACGGACGTGACCGACGACGTTCATCCCGAAGTACGCTTCGCCGCGGAACGCATCGCGCGCCTGGTCGGGCTCGACATCATCGGCATCGACCTGCTGGCCGAGACCCTGACCCGGCCGCTGGAGGAGCAGTCTGCTGCGGTCGTCGAGGTCAATGCTGGCCCCGGCTTTCGCATGCACCTCTCGCCGACCCACGGGCAGGGCCGGGATGTGGGTCGCCCGGTGATCGACATGCTGTTCCCGGACAGCGAAGCCGACGGCCGCATTCCCATCGTTGCGGTAACCGGCACCAACGGCAAGACGACCACGGTGCGCGTGATCTCACACCTGCTGCGCCAGGCGGGACGCAACGTCGGCATGGCCTGCACCGGCGCCATCGAGATCGACAACCACGTCATCATGCGTGGCGACTACAGCGGCCCGCAGGCGGCGGCCATTGTACTGCGCGAGCCCACGGCCGAGTGTGCCGTGCTCGAAGTGGCCCGCGGCGGCATCATGCGCCGCGGCCTCGGGTTCGACGAGTGCGATGTGGGCGTCTTGCTCAACATCGCCAGCGACCACCTGGGTGAACACGACATCCATACCCTCGATGAACTGGCTCGCTGCAAGACCGTGGTGATCGACGCCGTCCGCCAGGGCGGTACCGCCGTGCTCAATGCCGATGACCCCAGGGCGCTGGCCGCCCAGGAGTGGGCCCGTGGGGATATCATCTTCTTCACCCTGGACCCCGACTCGCGTCCCGTCCGCCAGCATGTCCGCGACCAAGGGGTCGCCTTCACGGTCCACAATGAGCGCATCGTGATGCGTCAGGGCCAGATCGAGGCCGAGGTGATCCCGGTGGTGGACGTTCCGATCACCTTCGAGGGACACGCCCGTTTCAATGTCGCCAACGCCCTGGCCGCCAGTGCCGCGGCCTTTGCCCTGGGGCTCTCCATCGCCGATATCCAGATGGGCCTGCAAACCTTCCATCCCACGCCGGGACAGAACCCCGGGCGCACCAACCTCATCGAAGCCGACGGCATCAAGGTCCTCATCGATTACGGGCACAACGTGCCGGCGCTCGAGGCCCTCGCCGAGCTGGTCGGCTGCATTTCAGCCCGGCGCAGGATCAGCGTGGCCAGCGCCCCGGGGAATCGTCGCGACGAAGACCTGTTCACGCTGGGCACCCTGCTCGCCCGGATGCACGATGTCGTCTACATCTACGAGACCGACCCCCGCGGACGTACCATCGGCGAAGCCGCCGGTCTGCTCCGCGACGGCGCCGAATCGGTGGGCGGCGCCTGCCGAGTGGAGATCATCATGGAGGAAGCCAGGGCCGTCGACAGGGCCTTCGATGAAGCGAGCGCAGGCGACCTGCTGGTACTGCTGATCGACGACGTCGAAGGCGCCATCGAGCGCTTCCGGGGCCGGCGCTTCACGCCACCGGCATCGACGGGTCCCACCGGCGAACCGGCATGATGCCTCTCGATGAGCGGGACGCCCCCCTGCTGACCCTGCTGCGCGTCGGGCGCATCTTCGCGCCGGAACTCCTCGAGGCCAACGAGATTCTCATCGCCGATGGTCGGATCGCGGCCCTGGGTCGCGACCTCGCCATACCGCAAGGTTGGCCAGTACGCCTGGTGGAGGCTCGCCACCTCACCGCCGTACCCGCCTTCATCGACCAGCATGTGCATGTGACCGGTGGCGGCGGCGAGGGGGGCTGCGGCACCCGCTGTCCGGAGATCACCGCCCGGGAGATCGCCGCCATGGGCATCGGCACCGTGGTGGGGGTGCTGGGCACCGACGGCATCAGTCGTTCGCCGGCGGACCTGCTGGCCAAGGTACGCGGGCTCAGGGCCGAGGGTATCTCGGCCTACATGTACACGGGATCCTACCGCGTGCCCCCCCCGACCCTCACCGGCGACGTACAGCGCGACCTGGCCTGGATTCCCGAGGTCATCGGCCTGGGCGAGATCGCCATCTCGGACCATCGCTCCAGCCAGCCTCGCCAGGAGGAGATCGAGCGTCTGGTCAGCGAGGTGCGGGTGGGTGCCATGCTGGCCGGCAAGCTGGGCATCTGCCACTTCCATATCGGCGATGGCAAGCGCGGCCTGGAGCCGTTGCGCCGCCTACTCACCGAGACCGAGATCCCCGCCGAGCAGGTGATCCCGACTCACGTGAACCGCCATCGCGACCTGCTCGAGGCGGCCGCCGACTATGCGCTGACCTTCGATGCCAACGTCGATGTGACCGCCTTCGACGACGCCGACGAGGACGACCTGAGCGGCTTCGGTGCCGTGTCGCGGCTGCTCCGGCGCGGCGTCCCGTTCGAGCGCATCACCATGAGCTCCGACTGCAACGGCAGCCTGCCCGAGTTCGACGACCGGGGCGCCTATATCGGCATGCGCGTCGCGGGCAACACCACCCTGATCGCGGACTGGCAGCGGCTGGTCCGCGAGGAGGTGCTGCCACTGGAGCAGGCCCTTGGGCTGATCTCGGGGAACGTGGCACGGGTGCTCGGGCTCGATGCACGTAAGGGCCGCCTGGCCGTCGGACATGACGCCGACGTGACCCTGCTCGACGACGACCTCCAGCCGCAGCAGACCTTCGTGGCAGGGAAACGCATCTACGTCGGTGACCCTTGACTACCGAAGGTCCTCGCGCCCGGATGACGGCGGCGGCCCCACCTCGGCCCAGTCCGCCAGGCGGCGGCCCAGCCGGATCAGCCCCCAGACGGCGAAGGGCACCACGAACATCACCAGGATGCCCCAGTCGCGGGTATTGATCAGCCAGGCCAGGGGGGTGATCACCGCCAGGGTGACCAGCAGCCCCAGTGCGACGGCGATGGCGGGACGGTGGTGAGATATGCCGGCGTTGCTCATGATCGCGAACTCCCAAAACCGATAACGTCAGTAGCCGATGATCTGGCGGTAGATGCCTGGCAGCGCCAGAGCCAGGTGCTCCGGGCGATTGACGATGGCATAGCTGCCGCGCCCAAACAGATGCGAGACGTACTGATGGGCCTCACGGTCCACGGTGACGCCGAACACCCGCACCTCCTGCTGGCGCGCCTCGAGCACCGCCTTGCGAGTGTCTTCGATACCGTAGCGCCCCTCGTAGTAGTCGGTATCATTGGGCTTGCCGTCGGTGATCACCAGCAGCAGGCGGTGGCGGTTGGGGCGCTTGGAGAGTTCCCGGGTCACGTGGCGAATCGCCGGCCCCATCCGGGTGTAGTGGCCGGGCCTGAGCGCCGAGATGCGCCGCGTCACACGCTCGCTCATCGTCTCCTCGAAGGTCTTGAGGGTATTGACCCACACTTTCTGGCGGCGGTGGGAGGTGAAGCAGTGGATGGCGTAGTCGTCGCCACAGCCGGACAGGCCGTGTCCCAGCACCAGCAGGGCCTCTTTCTCCACGTCGAGCACTCGGCGATCCTCCAGCCAGGCGTCGGTGGAGAGCGAGACATCCACCAGAATGTCCACCGCCAGATCGCGGGCCTGCTCGCGGGCCGACATGTAGAGGCGATCGCTGGCCTCACCGGTGGCGGCCAGGTCGCAGCGCGATCGAATCACCGCGTCCATATCAAGCTCATTGCCATCGATCTGGCCGCGCAGGATCTCACGGCGCGGACGCAGCGCCTCGAACTCCCGGCGCACCCGGCGGATCCGCCGCCGGGTGGCCTCGTCCGGCTCCCACTGCTCGCCCTCCTCGCTCTGCAGGTCGGTGATCACCTGGCAGTGGTCGGGCAGGTAGCGCTGCTTGCGGTGGTTCCACTCGGGGTAGAGCTGCTTGCCACGCAGCCGCTCGCCCAGGGCCTCGTCAGGCGGCAGGTCGAGATCGACCTTGAGCCGGGTCGCCGCCCGCTGCTTGTGCGGGCTGATAACGATCTCCTCGATCTGCTCGGCGGCGCGCTTGGCCTCCTCGTCCTCGTTGTCCTCTACCAGACGATTGAGGTTCACCATCTCGGTCCAGGAAAGCATCTTCTCGAAACGGTTGGCGACCAGTGGATCGTCGCGCTCGGACTGGTCCTGGTGGCGACGCTCTGCCTTGCGCTTGCCCTCGCTGGCCTGCTGGGCGCTGTTGGCCTCGCCGTCGTGGGGATCCTCGTCGCGCTCCTCGCGGCCAAGGCCAACGCCCAGGTCTACCACCTGCCCCCAGAGTGGCACCGGCAGCGGCGGCCGGTAGCCGCGCGGCGCCTGGAACGGCTCAAGCGGGATTCCCGGGTCGGCCACCGCGGCAGCCATGGAGGCAGACCAGCCCTCCAGCGGGGCGTCGTCGCCCAGCAGGGCACGCAGCGTGGCCTCCAGGGCCTGCTCCATGGGTGGCAGATTGCGACGCACCGGACGCACCGCCAGCAGCGCCGAGCACAGCTCGCGATAGCGCCCGGCAAGGCCGGGGAAGCGCACCAGGGCTTGCTCGGTGGTGCTCATGGCTTCGCGCAGCCGGGCCAGATCGTCCTGCAGCGGGTCGGCGTGGCGGGCCGGGTGCCTAGCCACCGCCAGGTAGGCAGTCAGCCAGAAGTAGAGGTCTCGATTGAGGCGTGCCTCGGGGAAGACATCCAGGGTCGGTGGGAGCAGCAGGTTCTCCTCGTCGCGGCGAGCCTGGTCCATGGCCTCATCGTCGAAGCCGAGCCGCTGACGCAGTGAGAGACGGTGGGAAGAGCTGCGCGCCATGATGGCGGCGACCTCCAGGCCGCACTCGCCACCGCTGGCGCGGAAAAAAACGCCGAGTACATGACGCAGCTCCTCCAGGGCCACGGCGGCCTCGGGATGGCGGCGATAGCTGGCCGCGCTGGAGGCCCAGCGATGCCAGTGGCGGCCGACGAACTCCTCGACCTCGAGAAACTGCAGCATGACCGATCTCCTGATCAAGAAGGCATGGATGAACGCTTTTAACCAAAGGTGGCCTGAATGGCTTCCAACAGGCCTTCCTGCACGTCCTGGTCGTCGGTCAGCGGCTCCACCAGGGTGGCGCGGGTGGCCTCGAGGATCGGCACGCCGGCGGCGATCAGGGTGGCGCAGTAGATCAGCAGGCGGGTGGAGACGCCCTCCTCCAGATCCTGACCCTTGAGCTCGCGCAGACGAGCGGCCAAGTTGACCAGGGCAGCGCAGCGCTCATGGGCGAGGCCGCTCTCACGGGCCACGATGCCGCACTCCACGTCGGGCGGCGGAAAATCGAAGGACATCGCCACAAAGCGCTGGCGGGTGCTGGGCTTCAAGGACTTGAGAATGTGCTGATAGCCGGGGTTATAGGAGACCACCAGCATGAAGTCGTCGGGCGCCTCAAGCAGTTCGCCGGTACGCTCCAGAGGCAGCATGCGACGGTCGTCGGTGAGCGGGTGCAGCACCACGGTGACGTCCTTGCGCGCCTCGACCACCTCGTCGAGATAGCAGATGCCGCCCTCGCGCACGGCGCGGGTCAGCGGGCCGTCGACCCAGCGGGTCTCGCCTCCCTGCAGCAGGTAGCGGCCGGTGAGGTCGGCGGCGGTGAGATCGTCGTGACATGACACGGTGAACAGCGGCCGGCCGAGCCTTGCCGCCATATGGCTGACGAAGCGGGTCTTGCCGCAGCCGGTGGGCCCCTTGAGAAGCAGCGGAAGTCGCTGCTGGTACGCCTGCTCGAAGAGGGCGCATTCGTTGCCGACCGGCTGGTAGAAAGGCTGATCCCGACCAAGCTCGGATACCGATGCGATATGGGACATGGGTCACTCCAGACTGAGCGGACCGCGACCGGGAGCCGCGGCCCGCCGTGGGCGTTACTCGGTAGCAGCCAGCGGCTTGCTGGTGGCGGGCACTTGCTCGCGCGCAGGTCCGAAGACCGAGTAGATGAACATCACCGCGGCGATGCCGACAAAGATGCCGGTGCCGAAACGGAAAATGTAAAACAGATCGAGCTGATCCTGGATCTGCATGAAGTTCATGCCCAGCACCCGCTGCAGGTGGGTCTGAACGACGCCGGCAAAGGTCAGGGTGAAGGTCATGAACCACATGGCGGAAGTCATGACCCAGAAGGACCACATGTTGAGCACCTGGTTGTAGGGCTGAACGCGGCGAAGCTGCGGCATGGCGTAGGTGATGACGCCCATCACCAGCATCACGTAGGCGCCGTAGAAGGCCAGGTGGCCGTGGGCCGCAGTGATCTGGGTGCCGTGGGTGTAGTAGTTGATCCACGACAGGGTGTGCATGAAGCCCCATACGCCGGCGCCGAAGAAGGCCACGGCGGCACTGCCCATGGTCCACAGCATGGCGGCCTTGTTGGGGTGGTTGCGATTGCCCTTCCAGAACATGTAGAAGGCGAACACCACCATGGCGAAGAACGGGATCACCTCCAGGGTGGAGAAGATGCTGCCGATGGGCTGCCAGTAGCCAGGAGTACCAATCCAGTAGTAGTGGTGGCCGGTACCCAGAAGGCCGGAGAACAGCGCCAGGCCGACGATGACGTAAAGCCACTTCTCGATGATCTCGCGGTCGACGCCGGTCATCTTGATCAGCAGGTAGCCGAGCAGGGAGGCCATGATCAGCTCCCACACGCCTTCCACCCAGATGTGAACGATCCACCACCACCACAGCTTGTCCAGCGCCAGGTTATCGGGGTTGTAAAAGGCGAACAGCCAGAACACCGCGGCCAGCCAGAGGCCCAGCATAAGCACCATGTTGATGGCCGTCTTGCGCCCCTTGAGCAGGGTCAGGCTGGTATTGAACAGGAACATCAGGAACGAGACCGTGATAAAGATCTTCGCCCAGAGCGGCTGCTCGAGGTAGTGACGACCCTCATGGATGCCGAACTGATAGCTGATCAAAGACCCAGCCCCGGCGATGGCGAAGATTGCCAGCTGCAGATAGGCGAGCTTCGGACTGTAGATCTCGTTCTCGGCTTCTTCAGGCATCAGGTAATAGGTGCAGCCCATGAAGGCAATCAGCAGCCAGACGATCAGCAGGTTGGTGTGACTGGTCCGGGTGATATTGAAG
The DNA here is from genome assembly GCF_042643535.1 of Halomonas tibetensis. Taxonomy (NCBI): domain Bacteria; kingdom Pseudomonadati; phylum Pseudomonadota; class Gammaproteobacteria; order Oceanospirillales; family Halomonadaceae; genus Halomonas; species Halomonas tibetensis. The sequence goes on along the minus strand of NZ_JBHRSQ010000009.1, from coordinate 263,455 downwards.
GGCATGGCCTCGGACATGAAGTGAGGCCAGACATAGGCGGCGGCGGCGGCAAGACCGAAAACGATCTGCAGCGCGAATAGCGCCATCGCCACCATGAAGAATGGCAAGGCCACCTTCTGCGTTTCATATTTCATCGGTGAGGCTCTCCTTGATTCGGGAATCCGGTAGGTTCATGAGGACCGGATCATCCGGCCGGATGGGGCGGCCACCCCTGGGTGTCGATGGCATCGGTCCACTCGAAGAAATCAATCAGGGACTGCATCTCTTCGTCGTTGATCTCGAAGTAGGGCATCTGACGACGACCCGGGGCGCCGGTGGGCTGGGCGCGCATCCAGGCCGCCAATGCCATGCGGGCACCTTCAGGATTCTGGTGGCCGCCGTAGCGGGTCCAGACGTTGCCGATCTCCGGCGCAAAGTAGGAGCCTTCACCGAGGATGGTGTGGCAGTTGATGCAGTTGTGTTGCTCCCACACGTGTTTTCCCTGCCGCACGGAGTCCGTCAGCGGCTGGGTAGAGGTGTTGACGATGTAGTAGTGGCTGTGAGCCGTCAGCGCGGCAAACACCAGGAAGAAAAACAGCGACCCGCCGTAGAAGATGTTGCGGGCAGCTGCCTTTGTCAGGCCTTCGGTCATGGACCATACCCCCTTGCTAGTCTGGCTTTCTTATTGAAAACGGCGTTGGCGCATGCCGCTTCCGCCCCTTTAACATGCATTCGTTATGCATGTTAAAGGATAGCAGCCAGAGTGGGTTCATGACTTTGACGAAGGTCAATAGGGAGGGGGCAGAAGGGGGCAACAAAGTCTTGCCATTTGCGGGGATCGGGCAAAGGTGCCGGCAGCGCGCTGCCGGCGGCGACCCATCAGCTCTCGGTGAGGTCCTCTATCCAGGTCAAGGCGGCCACGCCGGTGGGCAGGCCCAGGGTCGGGATGGCAAGCATAGCCACCTGCTTCAGCGCTTCGGGGGACTCGCCCTCCTCCAGACCGCGACGGGCATGGGAGTGCACCGCGCCTTCGGAACGTGCGCCCACGGCCAGCGCCAGCTTGACCAGACGGCGGGTACGCTCGTCCAGGGGGCCGGCCTCGGCGCAGGCCTTGCCCAACGCCGCATAGGTGTCCCACACCTCGGGGTACTGCTTGGCAACCTTGCCGGCGCCGGCAGGAAGATCCTGTTGGCTCATGGATAAGCTCCTTGTCGATGGCTGTCAGTCATTCGGTTGCAGTATAGAGAGCAACGCCCACTCGCGTCATGCCAAGTCTCAGAGGCCCGCCAGCCAGGAGAGCGAGTCATGTCGGATCGCCGCGCCCAGCATATAGAGAAAGGTCAGCACCGCCGCCAGGGCCGCGACTCCGCGCACCGCGGGGCTTCGCCCGCGCTTGATCGCCCAAGTACCCAAGCCGATATAGGCCAGCAGGGCGATCAGTTTGGCGGCAAGCCATGGGTGCTGGTGGGGCCACAGCGAGAGCATCACCATCAGCAGCACGCCCAGCGTCAGCAGCAGGGTATCGTTGATATGGGGCAGCACCTTGACCCAGCGGCGCTGCAACCACGGCGACTCCCGCACCGACCACCAGGCTCTGAGCATGAAGAACAGCAGGCTAAGGACGGCGGTGGTGATATGCAGATGCTTGATCAGGACATAGTGCTCGATCATCAGGTACCTCGCAGAAAGCCTAGCCGTCCTTGCCGTCCGCCCGGGTCGTCAGCAGCGGCACCGTGTAATGGAACAGGAAGATCAGGTAGGCGATGCACCAGAACAGAATGCTCAGGTTGTAGGTCCAGTGGGTGATCTGGGGAAACATCGCCAGCACCGGTGAGCGTAATAGCGCCGCGGCAAACATCAGCATGAGCCCGATGCCGATACCCGGCAGGGTACGAATTTCCCGCCCGGTATGGCCCAGCGCCACTCGAGACATCATTGCCAGCATCATGCTGGCGATACCGCCGATGGCCAGGGCGTGCAGGGCCAGCTCCACCCGGAACAGCCCGGTCTGCGCCAGCGCCCACATCACCAGCCCCACCACGATGAAGGCGTAGCTGAGGTGCAGTCCCCACAGCAGGGGCTCGTGCAGGGTGCGCCATCCCTCCCAGCGGGCCAGACGCACGGCGTTGGCGGCGGCGGCCACCAGCATGGCCCAGCCCAGCAGGCCGGAGGGCAGCTCGACCGTTAGCAATACCGCCAGCTGCAGCACCACCACGGCGTAGATGGACCATAGCGAGAGACGCTCAAGCATCGGCCAGGCGGCAGGCTTGGGACGTCCCAGCTTGAGCGATGTGAAGAAGGGAATGACCCGGCCGCCGAGCAGCACCATCAGGGTCGCGATCAACAGCACGCCAAGATAGGCGCCCTCGCGGATCGGCGGAAGCTGACCGCGCATCACGCCAAGGTGCATGGCCAGGTTGGCCACCCCCAGCAGCAGCAGGATCGGCACAAAGACCAGGTTGTGCCACTGGCGGGCATCGACCACCAGCCGTCCCATGACCAGAGCCGCCAGGGGTAGGAAGGCCACGTCGACGGCCACCAGCAGCACGGCGGGCAACCCCACAGGGAAGGCGATCAGCAAACGCCCGAGCAACCAGACACCGACCAGCCCCAGCAATGGCCAACCATGCAGGCTGCGCTGCCCGGTCCAGTTCTGGACCGCGGTCAACAGGAAGCCCACCGCCACGGCGGCACCGAAGCCGAAGATCATCTCGTGCTGGTGCCACCACATCAGGCCACCGTGGGGACGCAGCAGAATATCGCCGTGCCAGAAGGCGAACCACACCACCATGGCCAGTACGCTGAACAGCGAGGCCAGCAGGAAGAAGGGGCGGAAGGCGAGCCGGGCGATGGGCGGCCCGACTGGCTCGGGTTGGGGTAGCGTCATGGCGAGAATTCCGACGGTTGCACTGATGGCTTGAGTTCAGATGTCACCCATTGTGCCCCGCCCGTGGTCCTGGGCGCCATGACAGGTATCAAGAATGCTTCTTATACCGCCCCTCAGTGACTGGTGCCCTCCTCGTACTGGGTCTTGTTCCAGACGTTGTACTTGCCCGAGGGCTTCTTCATTGGCATGCGGCCCAGCTCCTCCAGGGTATTGGCGTCGAGCCATAGCAGGTAGCCATCGTCGTCCCAGATGCTCAGCAGCAGGGTCTCGCCGCGGCGGTCGAACTCCACGTGGGCGGCGGTCTTGCCCGGCTCCGGGATCAGCGTCTCGACGATCTCCAGGGTCTGCTTGTCGATGACGTGGATGCGGTCGTGGTTGGGGCCGAAGAAGACGTCTACCCAGGCGTAGGGCGAGTTCTCGTGGCTGCGCATGAAGAAGCCGGGACCGTCGGTCTCGATATGGGTGATCAGCGACCAGTCGGTCATGTCGAAGACCGACACCTGACCCTTGTCGATGTGCGGCATTGCCATCACCCGGCGGCCGTCCAGCTCCCAGGTGATGCCGGCGCCCAGGTGCGGCATGCCCTCCAGGGGCAGATCGGCCACCTTGCGCTCCTCATCCAGGTCGAACACCTGGCCACCCTTCCCGCCGCGGGCCGCACCCACCACGTAGCGGTACTCCTGGTCGAAGAAGAAGTCGTCCAGGTAGTCGGGCGCCTCCATGCGGTGCAGGGCGAAATCACCGACGATGGCCTCGTCGCCTTCAGCGCGCTCCTCGGGCCAGCGGATCTCCCACACCTCGGGGATGTCGCGCAGGGCGGCCACGAAGCTGTTTCTGGGAGGTGCCGCATAGACGGCGCTGACCCGCGAGGTTTCGCCGTTGAGCCCCTCCACCGGGATCACCGCGATCAGATCCAGATCACGGGCGTCGAGCAGCACCAGGCTGTGAGGCAGGTAGTTGCCCGCCAGCACAAAGCGGCCGTCGGCGGAAACGGCGATGTTGCGCATGTTGATCCCGGCGCGCACTTCGGCGGTGACCTCAAGATTGTAGATGTCGTACTTGGTCACCCAGCCATCCCGGGAGCCGAAGTAGACATAGCGGCCGTCGGGGCTGTACTTGGGCCCACCGTGCAGCGCATAGCGGCTGGGGAAGCGAGTGATACGCTCGAAGGTATCGCCGTCGAGCAGACTGACGTGGTGATCGCCGATCTCCACGACGAGGAAGAGGTTCTTGAGATCCTCGACCTCGAACACCGGCGCGTCGGGCAAACTGCCGAAGGGGTGGGAAACCTCGTGACTGGCGAGGATATCGGCCTCCTCCCAATTGGGCTCGTGCTCCGGCGGCTCGAAGATCCACTCGGCCAGGGACGCCACCTCATCCTCGTCGAGCAGCTCACGGTAGGCGGGCATCTGGGTGGCCGGACGACCGTCCAGGATCACCGACACCGCTTCATCGGCCTTGAGCCGCGAGAGGTTGTCGGGCAGCAGCGCCGGCCCGATACCGCCCAGCCGGCTGACACCATGGCAGATCGCGCAGTGATGGTTGTAAAGCATGTGGGGGTCGGGCTCGTCAGCCAGAGCAGGAGCCGCCATTCCCCCCAGGCCGACCAGCAACAGGATGCGCAGCGTCGTCGCGGCTCGCCTCATAGCGCCATCCTCCCCGGGACAGACTCACGGGACACCAAGGCGTCATCCGGTTGACGCGCCAGCCGGGTCATGGCTGGCGCCAGGGTCTCGGCGAGTCTGACCACCTCGCCCACTACGATCAGGGTCGGTGGGCGGAACGCCTCGCGCTCGATCACCTCCACCAGATCACCCAGGGTGGCCAGCACGTGGCGCTGTTCCGGTGTGGTGCCCCGCTCCACAAGGGCCACCGGGGTCTCGGCGGGCATGCCGTGCCGCTGCAGCTCGCGGCGAATCAGCTCGGCGTTGGCCAGTCCCATGTAGAACACCGTGGTGTGGTGGGGTACGGCCAGTGCGGCCCAGTTGAGTTCCAGGTCCCGATCGCCCTTGCAGTGGCCGGTAACGAAGGTGACGCTCTGGGCATAGTCGCGGTGGGTCAGCGGGAAACCCGCATAGCTGGAGCAGCCCGAGGCCGAGGTAATGCCCGGCACCACCCTGAAGCCGATGCCGTGCTCGATCAGATACTCGGCCTCCTCACCACCGCGACCGAAGATGTAGGGGTCACCGCCCTTGAGGCGCAGCACCCGCCTGCCCTCGCCGGCCAGCCGCACCAGCAGGGCGTTGGTCTCCTCCTGGGTCAGGGCATGGCAGCGCGAGGCCTTGCCCACGTAGTAGCGGCGCGCTTCGGGCCGTGCCATGGCAAGGACCTCGGCGGAGACCAGGCGATCGAACACCAGGCAGTCAGCCTGTTGCAGCAGCAACAGGGCACGCAGGGTCAGAAGGCCCGGGTCGCCGGGCCCCGCGCCGGCGATGGCGACCTCACCCGGCGCCAGCGGCGCCTCGTCGAGGCCAAAGTGGCAAATCTGGTTGTGTTGAAATGCTGTCATGGGTCGCTCTCCCGGAGCATCACGGTCTGGGGTCTTGCTCGGCGCTCAGAGCTCGGTGGCCTGAATGGCCTCATAGGGTGCCGCCACGCGTCGCTCGCCGCCGTCACTGACGCCGATCTCCTCGTTGGTGAGATAGCAGCCGGGATCCTCCTCCCAAGGGTCGCCCGTTACCTTCCAAGCCCGCACGCGGGTGTTGCCGTTGCAGATATCGAGGAAGCGGCACTCCGCGCAGCGCCCCTTGAGGGGCCGCGGACGCTGCCGGAAGCCGGCCATCAGAGGATCATCGGTATCGCGCCAGATTGCCGAGAAGGGCTGCTCGCGCACGTTGCCCAGATGGTGATCCCACCAGAAGGTATCCGGGTGAACGTTGCCGAGGTTATCGATGTTGGCGATATGTTCGCCCGATGCGTTACCACCCCAGTTGACCAGCCGCTGGCGCAGGGCGTCGGCCTGATCGGGAAAGTGCTCCCGGGCCCACATCAGCAGAAAAGGACCGTCGGCGTCGTTGTTGCCGGTGACATACTCGCGTTCCACGCCGCGCTCAAGTTCCGCGCGGCAGTGGTTGAACAGCCGGGTCATGGCGTCGCGGGTCATCTGGTGCCAGGCATCGTGCTTGCCGTGGCGGTGGCCGCGCCCGCCGTAATTGAGGTGGGAGAGGTAGAACTTGTCGACATCGTGCTCGTCGATCAGCGCCAGGATGTCACCGAGCTGTTGATAGTTCTGCTGGGTCAGGGTGAAGCGCAGCCCCACCTTGATGCCGCGCTCCTTGCACAGCTTCACCGCGTGCATCGACTCGCGGAAGGCACCCTTGCGCTGGCGGATGACGTCGTGGGTATCCTCGAGGCCATCGATGCTGATGCCCACGTAGTCGTAGCCGATGTCGGCGATCTCATCGATATTGGATTCATCGATCAGCGTGCCGTTGGTGGAGAGGCCGGTGTAGATGCCCAACTCCCGCGACCGCCGCGACAGCTCATAGATGTCCGGCCGCATCAGCGGCTCGCCGCCGGAGAGGATCAGCGCCGGCACCCGGAAACCGTGCAGGTCGTCGAGCACGGCATGGGCCTCGGCGGTGGAGAGCTCGCCGGCGAAGTCGATATCCGCCGACGTGGTGTAGCAATGTTTGCAGGTGAGGTTGCAGCGGCGGATCAGGTTCCAGATCACCACCGGGCCAGGGGGCTTGCGGGGCGGTGCAACCGGAGACGGTTCCATCAGGGTCTTGATATAGCGGGTGACGCGAAACATGGCTTACCTCCTGGGCTCGGGTTGATGCCCGGCACCGGGTCGGCCGGCCAGTCGCAGGCCGGTCTTCTTGAGAATGCGTGAACTGTAGAGGATACGGTGGTCGCGGCAGGCCTCACCGAGCAGCGCGCGCAGCTCCTCGGCCTGGCGCTCGACTTCCTCGCGGGTGTGGCCGTGAAGCATGGCGAACAGGTTGTAGGGCCACTCGGGGAGATGTCGCGGGCGACGGTAGCAATGGCTGACGCCGGGCAGGTTCCCCACCTCACGGCCCAGGCGGTCGATCTGGGCATCGTCTACATCCCACACCGTCATGCCGTTGGCCACGTAGCCGAGCCGATAGTGGTTGGGCACCGCGGCGATGCGGCGCACGATGCCCGCCTCCTGCATGCGCGCCAGGCGTCGACGCACCTCTTCCCCGGAAAGCCCCAGCGGCCTGCCCACTGCCGTCCAGGGGTCGGGGACCAGCGGCAGCCCGGCCTGGGTGGCCAGCACGATGGCGCGATCGGTGGCATCCAGGGCTGAAGGCGATTCAGACGGGCAGGTGGAGACGGACATGGAATTCCTCCTGCTTGGGCATGTTGTAGACGGGCAGCTCGGTGGCGGCCTCGAGTTCGGCGATCACTTCGCCGATGCGTTCCGGGGTCTCGGTGGCCAGCACGAACCACATGTTGAGGGGATGCTCACGGCGATAGTTGTGGGCCACCTCGGGGAAGGCATTGACCGCATCAGTGATCCGCTCGTAATCGGCCTCGGGTACCGCCAGGGCGGCCAGGGTCAGCCCACCGCCGAGGCGCTCCGCGTGATACATGGGACCGAACCGGCTGAGGATACCCGTCTCCAGCAGCCGCTCCAGGCGATAGAGCAGCTCACCCTCGGAGAGATCCAGCTCGGCTGCCACGGCAGCATAGGGCGCCTCGATCAGCGGCAGGCCATCCTGCAGGCGATTGATCAGGCGCCGGTCGGCGGCGTCCAACTCGGCGGCAGATGTGGTGGCCGAAAGGTTAGCCGACTCAGTGGCGGCGACGTGTTGACGGGCAGGCATGGCGATCATGGGCGCTCCTCGGCGGTATAGCGGCCGCCGTGCTGGCGATAAGCCTTGATGCTGAACAGCACGCGGTGGGGAATGGCCTGCAGGGCCTGTTTCTCGACGATCTCATCGAGGGCGGCCAGCACTCGATCGCGGCGGGTGCCGTGGATCATGCAAAACAGGTTGTAGGGCCAGTCCGGCAGGCGCCGCGGCCGACGATAGCAGAGGGTGACAGCGGGTTCGGTGGACAGCCGACGGCCCAGATCGGCCACCGCCTCGTCGGGCACATCCCACACCACCATGGCGTTGGCAGTGATGCCCAGCGGACGATGGCGCACCACCAGGCCGAGGCGTTTGACCAGCCCCTCCGTCTGCCAGCGGCGCATGCAGGCCATCACCATGTACTCAGGCAGGCCGCACTGCTCGGCCAGCGCCTGCCAGGGGCGCGGCACCAGCGGCAACCCCTGCTCGATCAGGGCACGCAGGCGGCGCTCGGCAGGCGGCTCGTGGCGAACGTGAATAGGCTGGGTGGCATTCATGACGCCTCCAGTTCATCCCAGGGAATCGGGAAGCCCAGATCGATATGGAAGCCCTCGAGCATCGGCAGGCGCAGGATCTCCCGCCCAAGCTCGGCTTCCAGGGCGTCGAGGCGCGCATCGAGGACGGTCTCGTCCGGTGCGGTCATCACGAACCAGAGATTGAAGTCGTGTTCGCGTAGATAGTTGTGATTCACGCCGGGGGCATGGTTGATCACCTCCGCCACGGCGTCACGCTGTGCCTCGGGTGCTGCCACCGCGGCCAACAGGCTGGCACCGGCGCGGGCATGGTCGAACACCGGCCCCACCCGGCTGAGCACCCCGAGGCGCTCCAGCCGCGCCAGACGCTCGAGCACCTCCGCCTCGCTGCTGCCCAGGCGCGTCGCCATGGCGGCAAAAGGCCTCTCGCAGACGGGCAGATCGCGTTGGTAGGCGTCAATCAGCCGGCGGTCCAGGGAGTCGAGTGTGACCATGGCGCTCCTCTCGGTACATCAAGATGCATTTCAATAGCATCTTACCTGCAGCACGCCCCCCGTAAGTGGAGAACTCGGCAGTGATTGACACAAGTCAAAAGAGGCATACGGAATACACTTTAATCCGCTTTCGCCCTTCGCAATCGCTGCACGACTTGATATTCATCAACGCAGACCGACACCCGAACGGCGAGACTCGGATAGCCATAACCCTTATCTCTTGCGAGCCCCGACATGCTAAAGAGAGCCCTACCTTTGCTGCTTATCGGCCTGGCCTGGCTACTGCCCCAGGCCGCCTTGGCGGGTAGTCAGGACACAGGCGCAGCGAATCCAGAGCGCCTGGAGACCCTGCTTTACCAGGACTGCGGCTCCTGTCACGGCATGACCCTGCGCGGCGGCCTGGGCCCTGCCCTGCCCCGGGACCGCATGCAGACCCTGAGCCCGGAGGCGCTGACGCACATCATCCGCTACGGCATACCCGGCACCGCCATGCCCGGCTGGGCGGCGCTGCTCAGCGAGGAGGAGGCGCGCTGGATTGCCGAGCATCTGCAGACCGACAACCGCCTGAAGACACTGGGCGACTGATTCCCCCGAGGAGAATGCCATGCCGTTGACCCGCCCCTTGAAGACCCTGCTCGCCGCCGGGGCCCTCTGCCTGCTCTCCGCCGGCCCTGCCCTCGCCGAGCCCCCCGTGGAGATTCGCGGTACCGGCGACCTGGGCGTGGTGATCGAGCGAGCCACCGGCAGCGTGGTCCTGGTGGACACCACCCACAAGCGGGTGCTCAAGAATATCGAGGGTTTCGGCGACCTCTCCCACGCCTCGGTGAAGTTCACCCGCGATGCCCGCCACGCCTTCGTATTCGGCCGCGACGGCGGCCTGACCCGGCTCGATCTGCTCACCGGCGAGATCGACGGGCGCATCATCCAGGGGGGCAACAGCATCGGCGGCGCCATCTCCCAGGACGGCCGCTTCGTGGCGGTGGGCAACTACGAGCCGGGCGGCGTGAAGGTATTCGACGTCGAGACCATGGAACTGGTCATCGATGTGCCGGCCAGCTACGAGAAAGCCGATGGCACCACCGACCAGGCCAAGGTGGTGGGCGTGGTCGACGCGCCGGGCAACCTGTTCGTGTTCAGCCTGTTCGAGGCCGGCGAGATCTGGACCCTGGACATGTCCACGGAGGAACCCGAGCTGACGAAGTATCGCGACGTGGGCAGCATGCCCTACGACGCCCTGATCACCGCCAACGGCCGCTACTACATCGCCGGGCTGTTCGGCGAGGACGGCATGGCGCTGCTCGACCTCTGGCATCCCGAGAACGGCGTGCTGCGCATCCTGCCCGACTACGGGCGCGGCGAGGAGCGCCTGCCGGTCTACAAGATGCCCCACCTGGAGGGCTGGGCCATGGCCGGCGACCAGGCCTTCTTCCCCGCCGTGGGCCGCCACGAGGTGCTGGTGGCCGACACCCGCGACTGGTCGCTGACCGAGCGCATCGAGGTGCACGGCCAGCCCATCTTCGTGATGAGCCGCCCCGACGAGAAGCAGGTATGGGTGACTTTCGCCCACCCCGACAACGACCGTGTTCAGGTGATCGACACCCGCACCCATGAGGTGATCGAGACCCTCTCCCCCGGTGAGTCGATCCTGCACAAGGAGTTCACCCCCCGCGGCGAGCACATCTGGATCTCCGCCCGGGACAGCGGCCACGTCGTGGTCTACGACACCCGCACCTTCGAGGAGCTGGCCCGCCTGCCGGCCGAATCGCCCAGCGGCATCTTCTTCACCCACCGGGCCCACCGCATCGGACTGTGAGCGAATCGCAGAAACTGATCGGGCGCTGACCGGGCCAACCCCGTCCAGCGCCCGTTAGCTATCTCTCCTTCGTCGTTGGGGGCGACAATACGCCCCAAGACAGTGCCTACCCAAAAGAGGTATTTTATATACCTATTAAAAAAACTATCCCCGACGAAGGAAAACTCCATGCTCAATCGAGATCATGAGCAACTGATCGATGCCACCGCTCCGCTGGTGGCCGAACACCTTGATGCCATCACCCAGCGCTTCTACCCGCTGATGTTCGCCCGCCACCCTGAGGTGAAGCCGCTGTTCAACGAGGCCCATCAGCAGGATGGCGGGCAACCCAGGGCCCTGGCCGGTGCCGTGCTAGCCTATGTGGGGCTGCGTCAGGATCCCCAGCAGGCCCGCGGCGCTCTGGCCACGGTAGTCGGAAAACATATCTCCCTGGGCATCCAGCCTGACCAGTACCCCATCGTCGGCGAATGCCTGATGGCCGCCATTGGCGACGTACTGGGCGACGCCGTAACGCCGGAGGTCGCCGCTGCCTGGAGCGGCCTCTACGAGGAGCTGGCCGGGCTGCTCATCGAGTTGGAAGAGCAGCGCTACCGGGAGTTCGAACAACGGCCCGGCGGCTGGCGAGGCACTCGCGCGTTCCGCATCGTCGAGATCCATCAGGAGAGTGCGGTAATCCGCTCCTTCGTGCTGGAGCCCGTGGACGGCAGAGCGGTGGCCGATCACGAGCCTGGGCAGTTCATCGGCGTGCGGCTGACCCTTGATGGCAAGCCGGTCTACCGCCACTACAGCCTCTCCGACGTGCCCAACGGCGCCCGCTATCGGATCTCCATCAAGCGCGAGCCCGGCGGTCGCGCCAGCTGCCACTTCCACGATGTGCTGGGCGTGGGTGACACCCTGGAGCTGCTGCCGCCGGCCGGCGACCTGACGCTGGTCGACGGGGACGAACCGCTGCTGCTGGCCTCGGGCGGCGTGGGCCAGACGCCGATGCTGCCACTCGCCCGCCAGGCCCTGGCTCAGGGGCGCCGGGTGGTCTATCTGCACGCCGCCCTGGACGCCGAGCACCACGCCTTCGCCCACGAGGTGGCGGCCCTGGCTGACGCCCATCCCAAGCAGCTGCAGGCAGTGACAGTGCACGAGAGCGGCGATGGCGCCGACCATATCGGCCGGATCGATCGCGAGCTGTTGGCGCACCTGCTACCCGAAAAAGCGCGCTGCTACTTCGTGGGGCCCCAGGGCTTCATGACCGCGGTGGACCGGGCACTCGTCGACCTCGGCGTGCCAGCCGAGCGTCGCCACTACGAACACTTCGGCCCCTCACGCCCCCTCGACGCCGCCTGAGCCCAAGCGGCCCCACCAGCACGACGACACGCCCCGGACATGCCGGGGCGTAGTCATGTTCGAACACCATTACTCACTCGTGGCTGATGTTTCCTTCACGCCTACCCATCCCCAGTCATCGAACAGCACGTAAAGGGCTGGAATGACCAGCAGTACCAGCACGGTCGCGCTGAGCAGACCGAACACCACCGAAATCACCAGCGGCTTGATGGCTGCGGCCTGGCTGCTGGTCTCGGCCAGCAGTGGCAGCAACCCGGCGATGGTGGTGGTGGATGAGATCAGTATGGCGCGCAGCCGGTCGCGGCTGGCCTGGCCAGCCGCCGCCACGGCGTCGAGCCCGCGCTCGCGATGGGTCTTGATGAAGTGGATCAGCAGGATGGCGTTGTTGACCACGATCCCGGCCAGAGAAGCCGCCCCGATCAGCGAGGGCATGGAGAGGTAGTAACCCATGATGACGTGCCCCCAGATGGCACCGATGAAGGCCAGGGGGATCGACAGCATGACAATCAGCGGTTCCACGTAGCTGCGGAACTGGAAGGAGAGGATCACGAAGATCCCCACCAGCCCGATCAGCAGACCGCGACCGATGGAGCCCCCGGTCTCGGCGGAGCTGGCTACCTCCCCTTCAAAGACGACCTCCACCTCGGGATGGCGGGCCTGGAAATCGTCCAGCCAGCCGCTCGCCACCAGGGCGTCGACGATAGCCTGGCCGCTGGCCTGACGGGCATCCACATTGGCCTCCACGGTCACCGTTCGCCGCCCGTCGATGCGGGTGATGCGCGCCCAGTCGCGACGCTCGGTCGCCTCGGCGACTACCTCCAGAGGCACCCTCCGCCCGTCGGGGAGAAGGATAGTCAGGTCGGCGAGATCGTCCAGGCCATCCCGGTCGCTGGCGGCCTGACGCACCAGCACCTCCACGTCCTGATCGCCGATGCGCAGGGTATCGGCGATCTCGCCGAGCAGCGCGGCGCGCATCTGGCTGGCCACTTCCTCGGCGGTCAGCCCCATGCCGTGGGCGCCTTCGATCAGCGAGAAGGCTCGCTGAGGCTTGCCCAGGCGCAGATCATCGATGACGTTGTAGACAGCCGCATAGCCCTCGAGATGTTTCCCAAGCTCCCTCGCCGCCACCTGCATGGCGGCCAGATCCTCGCCGACGAGACGCACCTCCACCGGCACCCCGGCAGGGCCGAAGCCCGGCTCCTGGATGATCAAGCGCTGCACCCCTTCGATCTCACCGATCGCCTCGCGCCAGGCCGCGGTAAGCTCGTCCAGGGTCACCCGCCGACGCTCGGCGGTCAGCAGGTCGACCACCAACGTGGCCACATGGGGGCCCGCTTCCCGGGCGCTGGGGTTGTGGTTGAAACGCACCTGGATCGCCTCGACCAGACGCGCCCCGTCCGGCTGATCGGGAGAGTAGCGGGCATCGAGGGCCTGCATCGCCGCCTCGATCCGCTCGGCCACCGCCTCGGTACGCGCCAGCGGCGTGCCCTGGGGCATCAGGATGCGCGCCTCCAGCACGTCGCCATCGATGTCGGGCATCGCCTCGCTGCCGACATGCCCTCCCGCCATAAAGCCAGCGGAACCCAGAATGATCGCCAGAACGGCGCCCAATACCGCATAACGAAAGCGGATGGCGCGGTCGGCCAACCGCCCCACGCTCTCGCGGAAACGCTCGAAGCGGCGGTCGAAGGCAACGCGTAGCCGTGAGTCCCGGTCCTGCTGCAGGTGTTTCACACTACCCTTCAGATGGTGTGGCAGGATCCAGAAGGCCTCGATCAGGCTAGCCGCCAGGGCGGCGATCAGCACTATCGGCAGCACCTCGAGCACGGCGCCCAGTTCGCCGGACAGAAAGGAGAGCGGTACAAACACCGCCACCGTGGTCAGGAAGGACGACAACACCCCGGGCAGCACCTGGCGGGTACCGGCCACTACCGCCTCCAGCGGCGAGGCGTTCTCCCGAGCGTGGGAGGCGATGTTATCGGTGATGACGATGGCGTCGTCCATGACGATGCCGATGGCCATCAACAGGGCCACCAGAGTAATCATGTTCAGCGACAGCCCGGTCAACGCCATGACGGTGAAGGCGCCCATAAAGGCGGCGGGCAGTCCCAGTACCGCCCACAGCGCCAGCCGCGGACGAAAGAACAAGCTCATCACCAGCACTACCAGAACCAGCCCCATGATGCCGTTGCCCACCAGCATCTGCAGGCGGTCACGCACAATGCCGGTCATGTCCTGAGTCAGGGTCAGCGTCACGCCGCCATCGAAGCGCTGGCGCTCGGCCTCGATCAACTGTTCAAGGCGCGCCTTCACCGTCAGGGCATCGTCGCGCAGGCTCTTGCTCACCTCCAGCACCACCGATGGCTCGCCGTTGAAGCGGACCTGCTCCTCTTCCCGTTCGCCGGTCTCGCTCAAGGTGGCGAGCTCACCCAGGGTCAACTCGCCACCCTCCGGACTGGAGACCACCACCAGCGAGGCCAGCTCCGCGAGTGAACGGCGCTGATCGGTGAAGCGCAGCAGGATATCGCGGTCGCGAGTTTCCAGCGTGCCGAGCGGCAGATCGATGCTCTGGCTGGCCAACCGGCGAGCCAGATCCCGCGCGGAGAGCCCGTGCTGGCCCAGCACTTCGCGTGGCACCTCCACCTGCCACTGGCGCTGCGACATGCCGTGGATCGACACGTCCGCCACGCCCGGCAGCGCCATGATGCGTTCCTCCAGACCCAGGGCGTAATCCTCGAGCTGCCGGGTGGGCATATCCCCCGAGACTGCCACCGCCACTACCGGATCGCTGCGGTGCAGCTCGCGGACCACCGGCGCCTCGGCGCGGGCCGGCAGGTCGGTGATGGCATTGACCTCGGTATCGATCTGGGTGAGGAAGCGGATGGCGTCGCCGCCTGACGCCATGGTGACCGTGGCGCTGGCCAGATTGTCCTGGGCCACGCAGGCGAACTCATCGAGGAACTCCACCCCCTTGACCGCCTCATGAAGGCGCCGACAGATAGCGTCCTCGACATCGGTGGCGCTGGCGCCGCGATAGATCGCCTCCACGGCCACTTCGGTGGGGCGATAGTCGGGGAAGGTCTCACGCTTGAGGTTCGGAGCGGCGAACAGGCCAACGGCCAGCAGCAGTATCAGCAGCAGATTGGCTGCCGTGGGATGTGCAGCAAACCAGCGGATCATGGCGCCGCACTCCCGGCCGGGGCATCGCGGGAGGTTTCCCCCAGCGCCTGGGCGGCGAGGCGGGCCTCGAGCGCCGCGTCACGCCGCGGCGCCAGCATCATGCCGGCCAGGGCGGGCTGCAGGTCATCGACGATGACCCGTTCACCCGGAGCAAGACCCGCCTCGATCACCGCCAGGTCCCCCTGCTCGAAGGCCACCGACACCTCGCGCCGCACCAGACGCGCCTCCCCGTCGGCCAGGTAGAGCTCGCCGTGATGCAAGGCCGATGCCGGCACCACCAGCCGAGGCTCGGGGCTCGGGGCCGAGAGGTGTACCCGGGTATACATGTCGCGCTGCAGTGGGGGGCGGTCCGGCGGCCGCGCATCCCGGTAGGGGTGATCGACCCGCACCACCACCCGCACGGCGCGGGTGGCCGGATCCAGGCCGCTGGCAATACGCACTACCCGCCCGCGCCAACCCACACCAGGGGCACCCACCAGCGCCAGTTCGGCCTCGATGACGCCGAGGTCGATGCGTTCGCTGAGATCCAGGGTACCGAGGGGCAGGTCATCGGGGGCCACGGTGCCCAGCAGGCGTCGCATCATGCTGAACGGGATACGCGCCTCCACCTCGGCGGCGTCCAGGCTGTCCGCTTCGAAGAGCCGCTGCCCGACGGCGACGAACTGGTGACGCTCCACCGCGACCTCTGCAAGGCGCAGGTCGTAGGGGGCGATGAAGCGGGTATCTTCAAGGTCTCGCTGGGCTTGGGACAGGTGCGTGGCGGCCCGGGCCTGCTGGGCCTCCAGCGACTGTCGCCGCGCCGGCAGCAGTGCCAGGCTGTTCTGCAGGGAAGCCACCGCCTGGCGCTGGGCCAGGGTGGCACGGTGCTGTTCGTCGAGCTGGGCGCGGGCCACGGCCCCGCTGCCGGCCAGCCTTTCAATGCGCGCCAGTTCCTGCTCGGCCAGGGCCAGACGCTCGCGCTCCAGCACCAGCAGCCGGCCGGTATTCTCCTCCTCGACCTCGAGCAAGGCCCCCTCGCCGACCAGGCCGGCCAGCTCAGCCTCGGCCTCGGCGATGGCTAGCTCATAGCGACTGGGATCGAGCGCCACCAGCAAGGCGCCCTCCGGCAGCAGGGTGCCGCTCTCCAGTGCCGGATGACGCTCCACAACGCGGCCCGACACGTTGGCCACCGCCTGCCAGGTCTCGGCGGGGCGGGCCACGCCGTGGCCACGGGCCTCGAGACGCAGCTCAGTCGGCTGCACCTCGATCACCGTGACCGGCGTGTGCGCCACTGCCGCCTCGAGGCGCTCCGGCACCTGGCGGTTGGCCACGAAAACAACCAGCAGCGCCGCGCCCACCCCAACGCCGACCAGCACCGCCACTCCCCGTACCAGCCGACTGATCAAAGGCCTCATATGTCACCTCCCTCCGCCGCGCGGTTGATCTGCCAGCAGAGCGTCGAGGCGGGTGTCGCTCCGGGTTCTAAGAGCCCCCTGGTACTGAAGCGTTGCCCTTCCACCATGCTTGAGTCTTGCATGTATCATCGTTCCATCTTGTGTGGGCGCGAAGCCGGCCGCCAGCCAACATCATCCGGCGCTGACCTCGGTCAAGTCGTGTCAATGAGGATCGCCGGCAGCGGCCCTGCGGCATCGAGCGGTGAGGGGCGGGCCGGGGGGCGACAATTCGTCCCATGTCAGCTCCGGCCCTAAAGATGTATTAAACATACATCTTAATATGCTACCTGCACAGACCATCACCTCAAGAGGAAATCACCATGAGCCTAATCGAACAGAGCGTCGGCCGCACCGCCCTGACCCTGCCCGGCGCGACCCGGGTGTTCCGCGACCACAACATCGACTTCTGCTGCGGGGGACGCATCAGCCTGCGCGAGGCCGCCGAGCGCATCGGCCTGGCGCCCGAGGCCCTGGTCGCCGAGCTCGAAGGGCTGCCGAAAGGCGAGAGCGACGAGCGAGACTGGCAGGAAGCCAGCAACGACGAACTGATCGACCATATCCTGACCCGCTATCACGATGTCCATCGCCAGCAGCTGCCCGAACTGGTGCGCATGGCCCGACGCGTCGAACAGGTCCACGGTGAGCGTGACACCTGCCCCAGCGGACTGGCCGACCTGCTCACCACCATCCATCAGGAGATGGAGAGCCATATGCAGAAGGAGGAGCAGATTCTCTTCCCGATGCTGCGTCGCGGGATGGGCGCCCAGGCCCAGGGGCCCATCGCCGTGATGCGTCACGAACACGACGACCACGGCGAGAACCTCGAGCAGGTGTTGGCGCTGACCGACAATATCACCCCGCCCAAGGGGGCCTGCACCACCTGGCGCGCCCTCTACGCCGGACTGCGCGAGTTCCGCGACGACCTGATGCAGCACATTCACCTGGAGAACAACCTGTTGTTCGAGCGCGCCGGCTGAGACCCAGGCAGACCCATACCTTTGAACCGGTAACGGAAAGACTCAACGACACCGCCCCATGGGCGAGGCCCATAGGGCGGTGTCGTGCCTGGCGCCGTGATCCGCGTAACAGGTTCATCCGCCGGAATCGTCATCCCGGTCGTAGTGGAACGTCATGAAGACGATGCCCGGCGTCATCACCAGCCGCCAGGCCAGCTCGACGTCATCATCGAACTGCTCGTCGAAGACACGAACCGTGTCGATCAATGTCTCGAGCCAGAGGTCATAGAGCGCCGGGACAATGTCGAGATGCACGCGACTATGGCTGACCGCCACCTCCTTCAGGTAGTAGTCGGCATGGCTCGACACGTAGAAAGAAAGAAGGCGATAGAAGGCCTTCTTCAGCATGGCCCGCTGGCTGGTCATGTCGGTATGGCGAAACTTCTCCGCCACCTCCGGTGAGGCCGCAAGGAAGCGCTCATAGAAAGCCGCGAAGAACGCCTGACCCTCGACCTCCCGGCTCAGTACCCGCGCGTAGCTCGCATCGAAGAGGTTTTCGATATCCATGACCACCTCGCGTGGTTGAGCGTGTCTGACCCAAGACTAGGCCAGACGCTGGCGCAGGGCCTTACCAAACGTCCATCGCATGGCCCCGACATGACCTGTATCTCGCCATTCACGAATCCCCCTCGCCATGACGCCAGTCAAATGGCCGCGGGGGATAGTCGACTAGCATGGTCGGGTTTTCATCGAGAGGAGGCTCACCATGGAGCTCGTCTGCCCCGCCGGCAACCTGCCCGCCCTGAAGCGCGCCGTGGACGAAGGAGCCGATGCGGTCTACTTCGGCTTCCAGAACACCACCAACGCTCGCCAGTTTGCCGGGCTCAACTTCACCGACAAGCGCGCACGTGAAGGCATCGACTATGCCCACTCCCGCGGCAAGCGGGTCTTCTGCGCCATCAACACCTACCCTCAGCCGGACGGCTGGGCCATGTGGACCCGCGCCGTGGATCAGGCCGCCGAACTTGGCGTCGACGCCCTGATCATGGCCGACATGGGGCTGCTCGACTACGCCGCCCGCCGTCACCCTGAACTCGCCCGCCACCTCTCGGTGCAGGGCTCGGCGACCAGCCACGAAGCTCTTCGCTTCTACCACAACCAGTTCGGCATCAAGCGCGCCGTGTTGCCCCGGGTGCTCTCCATTACCCAGGTGCGCGACCTAGCGAAACAGAGTCCGGTGGAGCTGGAGGTGTTCGCCTTCGGCAGCCTCTGCATCATGGCCGAGGGTCGCTGCTACCTCTCGTCGTATCTCACCGGCGAATCCCCCAACACCCGCGGCGTCTGCTCGCCGGCCGCCCATGTGCGCTGGGAGGAGACACCGGAGGGCCTGGAATCGCGCCTCAACGGCGTGCTCATCGACCGCTACGCCAAGGGCGAGAACGCCGGCTACCCCACCCTCTGCAAGGGGCGCTTCGAGGTCGGCGGCGAGACCTACCACGCCATCGAGGAGCCCACCAGCCTCAACACTCTGGAGCTGCTGCCGGAGCTCGCCGAACTGGGCATCAGCGCGGTGAAGATCGAGGGCCGTCAGCGCAGTCCGGCCTACGTGTCCAAGGTCGCCGGTATCTGGCGCCAGGCCCTGGACCGCCTGGAGCGGGCTCCCGGCCGCTTCCACGTCGAGCCCGCCTGGATGACCGGCCTCGGCGAGGTCTCCGAAGGCAGCACCACCACCCTGGGCGCCTACGAGCGCCGCTGGAAATAGGAGAGAGCCCATGTCTGCGAACCCCACGCTCCAGCTGTCGCTCGGCCCGGTGCTCTTCTACTGGACCCGCGAGCACTACGCCGACTTCTATCGCGAGGCCGCCGACTGGCCGGTCGATATCGTCCACCTAGGCGAGTCGGTCTGCTCGCGGCGCCGCGACATGAAGCTCGACGACTGGCTGGGACTAGGACGCGAGCTGACCCAAAGCGGCAAGCAGGTAGTGCTGTCCAGTCAGGCCCTGATCGAGTCCGAGGCCGATCTGCGCGATCTGCGCAAGCTATGCGACAACGGTGAGTTCCTGGTCGAGGCCAACGACCAGAGCGCCCTGCAGCGCCTCTCGGCGGCGGGACAACCCTTCGTGGCCGGCGCGTCGCTCAACCTCTACAACCCGGCCACACTCTCCGTACTGGCCCGCGTCGGCATGCAGCGCTGGCAGGCCCCGGTGGAGATGTCCAAGGGCGATCTGGCGAGACTGCTGGCCGACTGCCGCGATCAGGGGCTAGAGGCGGCCTGCGAAGTGTTTGCCTACGGCCACCTGCCGTTGGCCTGGTCGTCGCGCTGTTTCACCGCACGCCGCTATCAGAAGCCCAAGGACCGCTGTCAGTTCGTCTGCCAGAAGCACCCGGAGGGCCTCGCTTTGCGTACCCAGGAGGCGGACCAGGTGTTCACGCTCAACGGTATCCAGACCCTGTCTGGCGCCTGCCAGGATCTGCGCCATGAGCTGCCGAGCATGGCCGAGATGGGCGTCGGAATCGCCCGGCTGAGCCCGCGCCCCGAGGGCATGGCCGAGGTGGTGACCGCCTTCGATTCCGCCCGCCACGGTTTGCTTCCCGCCCTTGACCCGCTCGCCCTGGTCGAGGCCGAGATCTGCGACGGCTACTGGCACGGCCGGCCCGGCATGAACCATAGCCGAGTGTCCCTCCAGGGATAACCACTGCCATGATGCCGAGACTCCCCGCTTTCGAGGCCGAGGTTCGCCTACCCATCGCCGGCTTCGACGCCCGGGACGATCACGCCTTTCCAGGTAGACGCGCTGCAGTGGTTCATCTTCAGGGCTGCCCGCTGCAGTGCGGCTACTGCGAGACCGCAAGCCGCATGGGGCCGGCAAGGCGCGGTATGCCGGGGGAGTGGGATGCCATCGAAGCGCTGCTCGCCGCCCGGGGCGGCGAGATCGATGCCGTGGTGTTCAGCGGCGGCGAGCCCACCCTGCACGCTGACCTGCCGGCTGCGGCCGACGCCTGCCGGGCGCTGGGGCTGGCGGTGGGGTTGCACACCGCCGGCTCCTACCCGGAACGCCTGGAGGCGCTGCTGCCGCGGCTGGACTGGGTAGCGCTGGACACCAAGGGGCGCGGCGCCGACTTCGATCGCATCGCCGGGCGACGTGGCATCTGGCAGCGCCATGCCCGCAGCCTGTCGCTGCTGCTGGAAGGCAACGTCACTTTCGAGTGTCGTACCACGGTGCACTGGCGCGACTTCACCCTGGAGGCGCTGGAACAGCTGGCCATGACCCTGGCCGACTGCGGCGTGCGCCGCTACGCCATCCAACTGGCCCGCCTGGAGCACTGCCGCGACCCCGACTACTGCCGCCCGGTGGCCGACGCCCCGCCGCGGGAGGACCTGGAGACCCTAGTGCGCCGACTCAGGCGCCACTTCGAGTCCGTCGAGCTGCGCGGCTGACACAGTACCCTTGAAACAACACCGCCCCGAACCACTCTCGTGACCCGGGGCGGTGAACTATCGCCGGTTGTCGGTCAGCCTATCCGCACGTTTGTTGCGCGGGCTTTCGTTAACCGCACTTGGACCAGCCACAGCCGGCGTAGCAGGTGGGGCACCCGTCCATCATGATCAGCTCGCCGTTGCACTCCGGGCAGTGGCCCACCACGGTGGGGCCGTCACCCTTGGCGTGATCGGCATGCTGGGCCTTGCGCTCGGTCTGCTCGATCTCCTCCGCGGTGGGCGGATGCCACAGGTGGCCGCTGGCCTGACGCTGGGCGTAGCGGGCCACCAGCGCCTCCACCGGCACCTGGTTACCATCCTGGTCGAGGAAGCCGCGACGAAAGAGGATCTGCTGGATCGACCAGGCGATGGCCGCGACCTCGGAGTCGTGGAACATGGGCTTGCCCCAACGGTTCATGCCGCAGCGCACCAGGCCCTTGTCCCAGGCCACCTTGCGCAGGTCGGCCACCGCCTGGGTGACGTAGCCGCCACGAGCGGCCAGCGACAGGCTGCGCATGGTGGCGGTGATCCACTGGTGCTCGCTGGAGAGCTGGCCGGAGGGGAAGAAGAACTCCACCGGGCGCTCGACCACCACCCGCTTGCCCGCCAGCACGCCCTCCACGGGCATGAACGACACCAGCAGGTAGACCTTCTTGCGTCCCTCGGCGCCGACGTAGGAGATCTTCTCCGACACGGCTTCCAGGGTGCCTTCAGGGCGCGAGGGAATGCGCACCGTCAGCGGGTTCTCCTCGGGCAACGGCGGCTCTTCCACCGCCTTCTTGACGCTGTAGGAAACAATCTTGGACGTGATCTCGACGGCCATCAGGAGGCTCCTCCGATAAGTGGGTGATTGACGCTCAACGGCAGGTGGAACGGCTTACCACTTGCCATAGGTGCCTTCCTTCAGCGCGTCATAGAGGTTCGCCGCGTTGTGCTCTTCGCCGTCGTAGATGATCTTCTCGTCACCGGCCAGCTCCACGGTCTCGCCGTTCTCCAGTTCGAACACATAGGTGGTGTTCTTCAGGTCGTCCTCGCGAACCAGCACCCCCTGGAAAGCCTCCGGATTGAAGCGGAAGGTGGTGCAGCCCTTGAGCTGGCTCCGGTAGGCGTCCAGGTACAGATCCTTGAACTCCTCGAAGGGAAAATCGGTGGGCACGTTCACCGTCTTGGAAATCGCCGAATCGACCCAGGCCTGGGCGGCGGCCTGCACCGCCACGTGCTGCTTCGGGCTCACCGAATCGGCGGTGATGAAGTAGTCCGGCAGGTCGCTGTCCACGGCGGCAGGGGCGATGAAGTGGCGATAGGCCGCCAGCTCGAAGGAGACCACTTCCACCTGTTCCTTGGTCTTCTTGCCCGCCTGGATCACATTGCGGAAGTAGCGGTGCGAGAACGACGGCTCGATGCCGTTGGAGGCGTTGTTGCCCAGCGACAGCGAGATGGTGCCGGTGGGGGCAATGGAGCTGTGGTGGGTGAAGCGCGCGCCGTGCTCGGCGAGTTGGGCAACCAGCTCCGGCTCCAGCTCGGCGACCTTCTGCATGTAGCGGCTGTAGCGCGCATGCAGGATGCGGCCGGGCAGCTTATCGCCGATCTCGTAGCCGTCCTTCTTGAGTTCGGGCCGCTCGCGCATCATCTTCGGGGTGATCTCGAAGTCCTCCGCCAGCGCCGGGGCCATGCCCTTCTCGCGGGAAAGCTCCAGCGCCTGCTTCCAGCCCTCGATGGCCAGGTTGCGGCTCACCTCCTCGGTGAAGGCCAGCGACTCGGGCGAGCCGTAGGGAATCTTGAGCATGGTCATGGTCGAACCGAGGCCCAGGAAGCCCATCCCGTGGCGGCGCTTGGCCTCGATCTCGCGGCGCTGACCGGAAAGCGGCAGGCCGCTGATCTCCACCACGTTGTCGAGCATGCGGGTGAAGACCGCCACCACCTCGCGGTAGCGCTCCCAGTCGAAGCGCGGCTTCTTGCCGAAGGGGTCGATGACGAAGCGGGTCAGGTTGACCGAGCCCAGCAGGCAGGCGCCTTCCGGGGGCAGCGGCTGCTCGCCGCAGGGGTTGGTGGCGCGGATCTCCTCGCAGAACCAGTTGTTGTTCATCCGGTTGACCTGATCGATCAGGATGAAACCCGGCTCGGCGAAGTCGTAGGTGGAGCTCATGATGGTGTCCCAGAGCTCGCGGGCCTTGATCACCTCGACGATGCGACAGGCCACGCGCCCCTCGGCGTCGACGGTGTAGCCCTCTTCGACTACCGGCCAGTCGCGGTAGATCAGCTCGTTCTGCTCGACGTCGTCCTTCTCGCCGGCGTGCAGCGGGAACGCCAGCGGCCAGTCGGCGTCCTGCTTTACCGCCTCCATGAACTCGTCGGTGATCAGCAGGCTGAGGTTGAACTGGCGCAGGCGGCCCGCCTCGCGCTTGGCCTCGATGAACTGGCGCACGTCGGGATGGCCGACATCGAAGGTGCCCATCTGGGCACCACGGCGCCCACCGGCGGAAGCCACCGTGAAGCACATCTTGTCGTAGATATCCATGAACGCCAGGGGGCCGTTGGTGCCGGCACCGGCGCCGAACACGAAGGCGCCCTTGTGACGCAGGGTAGAAAAGTCATAGCCGATGCCGCAGCCCGCCTTGAGGGTCATGCCGGCATCCACCACGGAGTCGAGGATATCGTGCATGGAATCGCGAATGGTGCGCGACACCGTACAGTTGATCAGGCTCACCGCCGGTTTGAAGGCCTCGGCGCCAGCATTGGACATGATCCGCCCGGCGGGAATGGCGCCGTTCTCCAGCGCCCAGCGGAATTTCGGCAGCCACTCGTCGGCCTTGTCACCCTCCACCACGGCCAGGGCCCGGGCCACCCGCTCCCAGGTAGCGTCCACGTCCTTGTCCACGGGCTTGCCATGACGGTCCTTGAGGCGATACTTGGAGTCCCAGATATCGCGGGACGGCACCTGCAGAGGGACCTCGCTGGATGACTTCACGGCCTTGGTGGAAGTGCTCATGCGAATGACTCCGTAACATACGTTAATCGAAAAAAACTCAGGTCTTGCGTCTCGCCAGCCGCTCCAGGCGAACCAGCAGGTCACCGAAGGGGCCTTGTGCCAACCCCTCCTCGCAACTGTCGAGGAGGTTCTTGACCATCAGGCCCAGCTCGGTGTCGCCCTCGATCAGCAGCCGGCGCTGGAAGAACAGGGCATCGGGATCCTCACGGCGGGTGGCCAGGCAGAGAAACTCACGCCAGCCTCCGCGAATGGTGGCCTCGCCGGGCTGGGTACACACCCTCAGGCGCTCGTTCTCGAGGGTGAGGGTCAGCGTCATGCCCAGATCCTCGACGGCCAAGGTGATACGGCGCCCTGTCAGGGCGTCGAACTCTCCCTCGGCGAGGGGCTCGGCGAAGGTGCGGTTGAGCAGCGGTTCCACCAGGCGACGCTTGACACCGACCGGCACGCGCGGATCGACGGCGCGAATCAGGCGGGCGGGGGCGGGAAGACGCGGCAGGGCCTGTAACGGTAAAGGCAACAACGGCAGGGACATGACAGTTCTCCTGAGAATAACCATGCGGCCGAAGCCGGCGAACCGTTGATCCTATGCCGGTGTTCCCGGGGCTGCACTGACATGCATCATGTCGTCGGACAACCCTCGATCGCTCGCGGCCCGACTACCATATATAGACCATATCTCCTCGGCAAGCCCTATATCTGGTGCAGACGGGGAGCATCATGACCCATTTTCATTTGACACCGAAAGACGCCCGGCCTGGCCCGCCGCAATGCGAGAAAGCCGCTCGCGTCGATGACGGAGCAGCGTCCAATAGAGGCTTGCGGCGGTGCCGCGAGGGGTCCCTAGACGGTGCGGGAGTAGCGGCCCTGGCTCTTCGCCAGGTAGGCGTCGAAAGCCATGGCGGCGTTGCGCATCATCAGCCGACCGCGTGGCAGCACCTCGATTTCGCCCTCACGGATCACCAGCAGGCCGTCTGCGGCCATCTCCTCGAGCTCCTCGAGGACTTCGGCGAAGGTGTCGCGAAAAACGATACCGTGAGCGGCCTCGATAGTGGCGAAGTCGATATGGTTGTGGCACATCAAGGCGTTGATGACGTCGCGGCGCAGGCGATCGTCGTCGCTGAGCCGATAGCCGCGGAATACCGGAAGCTGGCCCTGTTCCAGACGATGCTGGTACTGAGCGGTCTCTTTGACGTTCTGGCTGTAGGTGTCGCCGACCTTGCCGATAGAGGTAATGCCCAGGCCGATCAAATCGCAGTCGGCGTGGGTGGAATAGCCCTGGAAATTGCGCTGCAGGGTGCCGTTCTCCCGGGCCAGGGCGAGCTCGTCGTCGGGCAGGGCAAAGTGGTCCATGCCGATATAGACGTATCCCGCCTCGGTGAGGCGCCGAATGGTCAGCTCGAGCAGCTCCAGCTTGCGCTCCGGCGGCGGCATGTCCTCGGGGCGGATCAACCGCTGAGCCTTGAACAGCTCCGGCAGGTGAGCGTAACTGTAGGTGGCGATGCGGTCCGGCGCCAGATCGATGATCTTGGAGAGGGTAGTGTCGAAGCTGGCCACGGTCTGCAGCGGCAGGCCGTAGATCAGGTCGACGCTCACCGACTGGAAGCCGGCATCCCGGGACGCCTGGACCAGCTCCACCACCTGCTCCTCGCTCTGAAGGCGGTTGACCGCCTTCTGCACCTCGCGGTCGAAGTCCTGCACGCCGAAACTGAGCCGGTTGAACCCCAGGGCGTGAAGCTCGTGGATCTGCTCCGGGGTTACGGTCCGCGGGTCCACCTCCAGGGAGAATTCGCGCTCGGCGGCCTGGGCGAAGTGGAAGGCCTCGTCCAGCGAAGCCATCAACTCGCCGAGCTGGGCGTTGCTCAGGTAGGTGGGCGTCCCGCCGCCCAGGTGCAGCTGGGTCATGCGCCGCGATTCGTCGAACAGCGCCCCCTGTACGCGGATCTCCTGCTTGAGCCACTCCAGATACTCGGCGGCCCGCGCCGTATTGTGGGTGATGATCTTGTTGCAGGCGCAGTAGTAGCAGAGGCTCTCGCAAAAGGGGATATGCACGTAGACCGACAGCGGCTTGGGCGTCTTGGCCCGGTTGCTGCGCTCGGCCGCGGCGCGGTAGTCATCCTCGGCGAAGGCCGCGTGGAACTGGGGCGCCGTGGGATAGGAGGTATAGCGCGGCCCGGGTCGGTCGTACTTCTCTACCAGGGGGCGATCGAACAGCAGGTCGTCTTGCATCGTGAAACAGCCTCTTGAACCGGATGGCGGCGCCGCCGCATGGGGCAGAGTATGCCATTCAGGGCCCGGCGCGTCGGTACCCTTCTCGAGGTAGCTGACCCAGATCAAGCCACTGGGTCACCACGCGTGGATCAGCCGACGGGCGAGAGATGATGACGTGGAGAAGAGCGTCATGCGGCGGCACCTCGGCATTCTCTTTGCACAAGCTTATAACATGTATATAAAATACCACTTAATATCTAGGCCGCCACTCTACGAGGTCTGCCATGAAACATCTGGTCACACGCCTTGCCTGGAGCGGCCTGGCCTACGGCTGTGTCGGCCTGGGTACGGCCGGCCTGGTGGTGCCGCTGCTGCCCACCACGCCCTTCCTGCTGGTAGCGGCCTGGGCGGCGCCCAAGGGCTCGCCGCGACTGGCCCGCTGGCTACATGAACACCCGCGACTGGGGCCGACCCTGCACGCCTGGCGAGAACAGCGGGCGGTGCCGCGTCGAGCCAAGCAACTGGCACTGGTGTTGCTGGTGGCCAGTTGGCTGCTGCTGTGGCTAAGCGGTACAGCGCCGCTCGTGCTGTTCCTGACCGGCGCCCTGTTTATTGGCGTGGCGGCCTTCCTGCTGACGCGACCCGATGCCGCAGGGGACGGCAGCCCGACCAAGGCGAGGTAAAGTGATATAATAAAAGCTTGTTACTATATGAAGTTTGATCAATATCAAGCCAAGAGGCACTAGCCCTCGTATGCACCTGACCCGCTTTACCGACTACTCCCTGCGCGTGCTTATCTATCTGGCAGTGAAAGGAGAGGAGCGCTCCACGATTCAGGAGATCGCCTCCAGCTTCGACGTCTCCCGCAACCACCTGATGAAGGTGGTTCAAGACCTGAGCCACAAGGGCTACATTACCGCGTTCCGCGGCAAGAACGGCGGCCTGCTGCTCAAGAAGCCACCCGAGACTATTCGCCTGGGCAAGCTGGTGCGTGACGCCGAGCATGATCTGCAGCTGGTCGAGTGCTTCGGCGAGGATAACGAGTGCAGGATCACCCCGGCCTGCCGGCTCAAGCCGATCCTGGCCGAGGCGCTGCGCGCCTTCTTGGCCGTGCTCGACAAGTACACCCTGGCCGACATGCTGGGACCGCAGGAAGCGCAGCTGGTCCAGCTGCTCAGGATCGAGCCGTTGACCCGCAGCAAGACCGATACCGCTTCGCCACTGGCCCCCTGACGCCGTCCGGCTTGCACTACCGGGCGCGGTCGGCGATGCTTGAAGATGAATTTCGCCATGACATGGGTCATGGCCTCTCATGGTCGCCTGCGCCATCATGGGACCAGACATCGGAGGCATCGGCGCCATCCGATTTTTTTAACGCCAAAAGATGCATTCTGGAGACATGTTAATGAAGCGACTGGCCATCCTGACCCTGACCGGCACCGCCGCCCTGGCCCTCTCGGCCGCCGTCCAGGCCGAGCCCGACGGTGAAGCCATCTACAATCAGGCCTGCATGGCCTGCCATATGACCGGTGCCGCCGGCGCGCCCATCAAGGGCGACGAGGCGGCCTGGGCGCCGCGTCTTGAGCAGGGCATGGAGACCCTCTATGACCACTCCATCAACGGCTTCCAGGCCATGCCCCCCAAGGGCGGCGCGTTACAGCTCAGCGATGAGGAGGTGAAGGCCGCAGTGGACTTCATGCTCGAACCGCTGCTCTGAGAGCTCGTATCCGCGGCAAGCCTCCTCTCACCGGCGTGAACGATCGCCGGAAATGATATCGCCCCGGCAGCCTGGCTGCCGGGGCGATGTATTGTTAGGGAGGCAACTCTCTCCGGGCGACTCGTCTTCGGAACGGCCCCGAGCTACATGGTTCGCTTGATATGCGCCCGAGCCAGGTCGTTGAGCACCTGGACGTCGATCTGCTCATAGCTGAGCAACCGACCTTCGTGCTCTGCCATGAAGGCTTGGGCTGCCTCCTCGCTGCCAAACGAGGCCAGGGTTGGCCCCATAGCGCCCATCAGCGGCTGCTCGGTCACATAGACCGCCACCTGGGCGGGGATAAAGGCGTCATCCGAGGGGCGCTCCCAGCCGGTGGCACCCATGTCGTGGACATAGGCCTGGCGCAGCTGGGGCACCGAGTCGGGCTGCAGCAGCCACACGAACATGTCCGACGTCGAGCAGAAGGTCAGGAGCCGCCCGTCGCGTAGGCAGGCCTGGGCCTTGGGTCCCGGAAATCCGGCGATGAACATCCCGCACACGGCGCACTCGTCGTCGTCGCGAAAGGGACGCGTCTCGCACGCCGCGACCTCCTTCTCCTCGCCGCCGCAGCCAGCCAGCCCTGCCAGGGTCACGCCGCCCAGCACGATGATGAATTTCCTGCGTGTCAGCATTCGTCGGTTTCCTTGTCAGATTTCACGGCGGCGGAAGATCCACAGCGCCAGGCCCAGCGGTGCCGCCACCCAGGCCAGCAGCGAGCCGATCAGCAGCGCCGGGTGGAAGGCCGCATCGGCGCCGATGGAAGCCAGCCCCGCCTGGGTCCGCGCCGCCTCGAAGAAGGTCAGGTTGACGATGCGGAAGATGTCGGTGGGGTTGAGCAGCAGCAGATAGTGGAAGAGCCCCTCGCTGACCTGACCACCGGTGCCCACCAGCACCCCCAGCAGCGCCAGGTCATAGACGATGACGAAGAAGAACCAGACCACCAGGGCGATACCCGCCGCACGAGACTTCTCCGCCACGCTGACGCTGATCAGGTACGCGAAGCCGATGAAGGCCCAGCCAAGCAGCATCGCCGAGAGGATGAACAGCGCCAGGGCCGCCACCAGCTCACCGAGCTGCTCCACGCTGCCGAAGGCGGCGATAACTGCCCCGGCCACGCCGAAGCCCACCAGGGTGGAGACGCCGAGGATCGCCGCATGGCCCAGGAACTTTCCGGCCAGGATCTCGACCCGGCTCATGGGATAGGTGAGCAGCAGCAG
This sequence comes from Halomonas tibetensis, assembly GCF_042643535.1. NCBI lineage: Bacteria > Pseudomonadati > Pseudomonadota > Gammaproteobacteria > Oceanospirillales > Halomonadaceae > Halomonas > Halomonas tibetensis. The sequence goes on along the minus strand of NZ_JBHRSQ010000009.1, from coordinate 234,434 downwards.
CAGAGTGCCCTGCTCGTCCTCGCCGACGATGCTGTCGTAGGCCAGCATCAGCGCGATCAACGGAATCAGGAACACCGCCAGACTCGAGAGGCTGACGATAGTGGTCGAGACCCGGGTGAAGCCCACCTGGCCGGAGGCCGCGGCACCGAAGTAAGCCAGGCCAATGGCCAGCAGGCCAAACACCAGGGTGATCGCCAGCACCCAGCGGTTGCGAAGGCCGTCGCGGAACTCCTTGCCGGCCACGATGAACACGTTTCTCATGCGCTGACTCCCTGCTGAGCATCATGGACCGCCGCCGAGGCCGGCTCGGCCTCTACCCGGTCGCGAAGGGTGCCGTCAAAGTGGGCGTAGAGCGACTCCAGGGTCGGCGGCTCCAGCTCCAGATCGACCACTTCGGGGTCTGCCGCGAGCTCGCGCAGTACCGCCATCTTGGCGCGTACCGGCAACGTGAGCTCGATGCGGCCATCGCCCGCCAGACGCGCCAGCACGCCATGGCCGCGCAGCGCCTCGGCGATGCTCTCGGGCGTCCGCGCGATGCGCAGGCGGATCACCAGCGGCAGGTCGGCGGCCTCACGCAGTTCATCGATACTGCCCGAGGCGAGCAAGCGCCCCTGGCCGAGGATCGCCGCCCGGTCGATATGGCGCTCTACCCCCGGCAGCACGTGTGAGCAGAGAATCACGCTGACGCCGCGGTCGCGCAACTCGTCGACCATGCCATAGAAGTCGCGGGTGGCCATGGGGTCCAGCCCCACGGTGGGCTCGTCGAGCAGCATCAGCCGCGGCTCACCGATCAGCGCCTGGGCCAGGCCGAGGCGCTGGCGCATGCCCTTGGAGTAGGTCTTCACCCGGCGGTGCATGGCGTGGCCCAGGCCAACGCGTTCCAACAGCGGCTCGACAATGCCAATGCCGATACGCTTGAGCCGGGCGAAGTAGTCGAGCACCTCGAAGCCCGAGAGCTGCTCGTAGAACTGCACATTCTCGGGCAGATAGCCCAGGCGCAGGCGCAGGTCGTTGGCCGCGCTGCCACCGGGGTCGTGGCCGAACACCCTGAGCTCGCCACTGGTCGGCCGAATCAGCCCCAGGATCAGCTTCATGGACGTGGACTTGCCGGCGCCATTGTGGCCCATGAGGCCCAGTACCTCGCCCTCGCCCAAGGTCAGGCTCACCTCGTCGAGGGCCGTCAACTTGCCGTATCGCTTGCCGACCGCCTGCATCTCGATCACGGGTTGGTTCATTGCACTATCTCCGCCATCCAGTCGGGAAGAGCCATCAGCGGATGGCTGTCGCGTACGCCCGGCGGACGCAGGACCGGGAACTCGCGCTGTACCCAGCGCAGCACCTTCACCGCCGGGCTGTTCATCAGGATCTTGGCCATGGGATAGGTCCAGATCAGTCGGTCCACCGAATCATTGGGTTCGTAGGGAATGTCACCCAGGCCGTCACCGCTGAGATCCCAGCCCAGGTAGTCGCTCCAGTAGTTGCCGCTGCCCTCGAAGGACCACTCCTGCTCGCGTAGAGCCACGTACTTGACCTGTGTCTCGTTGCCGACGAAGGCGTTGCCGTGGAACTCGTTGTCTTCGGAGCCGGCGGTCATGTGAATGCCGATCTCGGTGCGAGCAAAGAGGTTGTCGCGAATCTCGTTGAACAGCGAGTTGTAAACGAACAGCGCCTTGCCCTCTGTGCCGCTGATGGCGTGGCCGTCGGGGGCCGTCGCCACGTTGCCGCGCTGTGCCTCGATAGAGACGTTCTCGGCGATTACCGAGTGCACAATGAAGTTCATCAAGAAGCCGTAGTTCTGGTCGCGCTCGGAGCGGTTGCCGACCACTTCCAGGTAGCGCGACTGCATCAGCGCATAGCCCAGCCGATTGTTGCGGGTCACGTTGTCTCGCACCACGTTGTGCTGCGAGAACATGTAGTGCACCCCGTAGCGCTGGTCGCGCAGCAGGTTGCCGATCAATTGGTTGTGGTTGCTGACGTCGATGTAGATACCGTCACGGGCCTCCCATACCTCGTTGTTGCGGATCTCGGCACCGGTGACGTTGTAGAGCTGCAGGCCATTGCCGCGGTCCTGGGAGCGCAGCGAAGTGTCGCCGCTGATACGATTGCCGATCACCGCCACGTCGGGCGTCGCATCAAGCCAGATACCGAAACCGCGAGCCTCGATACGGTTGTTCTCGATGCGGGCGCCTGCCGCCTCGCGAACCACGAAGATGCCGCTGTCCATGGCGGTGATGTCGGCGCCATCCTCACGGATATGCAGGTCACGGACCGTAGTGCCGGGAGCGGCGACGGTCAGCACGCTGCCGCTTCGCTGGCCATCGAGGATGGCACCGGGCTCGCCGACCAGGGTGATAGGTACCTCGATCACGAAATTGCCGAGGTAGACGCCTTCGGCCACTCGCACCGTGTCACCGGGGGCGGCGGCGTCAAGCACCTGCTGCAGCGGGGTCTCGCCGGATACGGCCCGCCATTCGGCGGCCAGGGCGAGGCCGGGCAACAGGAGAATCAAGGGGAGTAACCATCTTGCTGGCATGGTGTTCTCTGCGTGACGAAGGAAAACTGCCGGGCCGGCAGGCTGTGCCGGCCCGGCAGATGCTACCGCGGGTCTATTCTCGCAGGGCCACAGCCACAGGCCTATGCCGGCTCGACGAGCAGTCGGCCGACCATTTCCATGTGCAGGGCGTGACAGAACCAGTTGCAGTAGTACCAGAACACCCCGGGCTTATCGGCCGTAAAGGTGATGGAGGCGGTCTGCTGTGGACTGATCTCCATACTGACCCCGTGGTCCACGACGCAGAAGCCGTGGGTAAGATCCTCGATGCGATCGAGGTTGGTGATGGTCACGGTGATCTCGTCACCCACCTTGGCGGGGATCTCGGTGATGCCGAAGTTGGGCGCCACCGATGTCATGTAGACCCGAACCTTGTTGCCGTCGCGAATGATGGTGTTGTCGGTCTCCAGGGTGATGCCGTCTTCCTGAGCCATGGCCACGGTGTCGGCAAAGTAGGGGTCGTCGCGCTCCCAGATCTGTTTGGTCTGGATCTGGTCGCGGCGGATGATCACCGCGTCGTGGGGCTCGGCGAAGGTCGGGGTGTCGTGGAGCAGCACCATCTCGTCGCCGGAGATATCGAACATCTGATCGTTCTCGGGATGCAGCGGACCCACCGGCAGGAAGCGATCCTTCGAGAACTTGTTCAGTGAGAACAGGTACTTACCATCGGCATCCTTGGATTCCGAGAGGGTCGCATGGTTGTGGCCCGGCTGGTAGTGGACGTCGACCTTCTGGCGGATATAGTTGACGTCCTCGCCGTTGTAGTGGCGCACGGCGTCTTCCATGTTCCACTTCACCACCTGGCTGTCGATGAACAGGGTGGTGTAGGCGTTACCGCGGCCATCGTAGGTGGTGTGCAGCGGCCCGAGACCCAGCTCCGGCTCGGCGGCGATGACGTCGCGCTCATCGTCGAGGTTGCCCTCGAAGAGGTCGTCGAGCCTCGCGATCTCGATCATCGACACGGTGGGCGACAGCTTGCCGGCGGCGATGAAATACTTGCCGTCGGTGGAGGTGTTGAGGCCGTGGGGGTTCTTGGGCACCGGTACGTAGCGGGTGACATTGAGGTCGGAGCTCTTGCGACCATCCACCACCGGCACCTCGGAGTCGCCGATGGTCATGAAGTTACCGTTGGCCACCGCCGCCTCGATGCGCTCGATGCTGAAGATGGTCACCCAGTCGCGGTCGGCACGCATCTTGCCGGCCAGGTCCACGGCACCCTCGGAGTTGTAGCAGGTCGCCGCACAGTACTTGCCGGTGTAGTCGGCATCCATGTTGTCCAGGTTGCCGTCGACCATCACCTGCCACTTCACCTCCATGGTGTCGGCATCGATGGCATTCCACAGGGTGTAGTACTTCGACGGGTCATTGATATCGCGGCCGTCGTTGGGCTGGGGGATCTGGTATTCTCCGTTGGCGAACACATAGCCGGTGCGCGGAGCCTTCTGGAGGCGCAGGCCGTGGATCGCCTGGACGTTGGGCACCGTCACCATGGCGTCGGTCTTGAAAACGTCGAGACGAACGCGGGCCACGCGGGTGTTGGCCTTGTCATTGATGAACAGGTAGCGGCCGTCGTGGCTGCCGTCGGTATAGCTGATGTGCGGGTGGTGGGCGTCACCGTTGGTAAAGCGGTGGCTGTCGCCCATGATCCGCTTGGACTCGTTGGTCATCCCCCAGCCGGAGGCCGAACAGTGGTTGAACACCGGTATGCGCATGATCTCACGCATGGAGGGCACGCCGTAGACGCGCACCTCACCGCTGTGACCACCACTCCAGAAACCGTAGTACTCATCGAGTTCACCCGGCGCTATGTGGATATTGGCAGCGCTACCGTCGCTGGCCGCCTGGGCCGGCTGACTGCGGGTCAGCGCCCCTACGCCCGCCACGCCGGCGGCGCCGGCCATGCTGGCCGCACCCACCGCGGCACTGCCCGCCAGGAAGCGGCGGCGCCCTTCGTTGACGGTCTTGGTGGGCTCGTCGCCCTTATGCTTGTCGCTCATGACGCTTCTCCGTTTCGTTATCACTTACTTGCGATCCGACTCTGCGGTCGGCCTTCTGCTTCCGTCATGCCGGTGGCCATACCCGCCGGCACGGCCGGTTCACTGCTCGGCAGCCACCTCAGGCCCCATCCCTGCCCAGCTCGGTGGCGGGAATTCGCTGGGCCTCGGCCACCTTGCTGCTCAGCCGAGTGGCCTTCTCACGCTTCTTGCGCTGCACCACCATGGGCGGGCACTTGCGGTCGTTGTGATAGGTGATCTGACAGTCCAGGCAGTAGTGGCACTCATTGGGGTTGATCTGCCCGTCAGGGTGGATCGCCTGGATGTGGCATTCGTTGGCGCAGATCTGGCAGGGCTTGCCGCACTCCTTGTGGCGGCGCAGCCAGTCGAACAGGCGAATGCGCGCGGGGATCGCAAGGCCGGCCCCCAGAGGGCAGAGGTAGCGGCAGAAGAACTTGTGGTTGAAGGCGCTGATCACCAGCAGCACCACGGCGTAGAGCACGAAGCCCCACTCGCGCTGAAACTTGAGCAGCACGGCGGTCTTGAAGGGCTCTATCTCGGCGAAGATCTCGGCCTGGCCCAGCGACTGTAGGGAGATAGCGAACAGCCCCAGCAGGATGATGTACTTCAACGCCCAGAGACGCTCATGAACTGCGAACGGGAGTTCGAACTGGGGGACTTTAAGCTTGATGGCCACCGCGCTGATCAGCTCCTGCATGGCCCCGAAGGGGCACAGCCAACCGCAGTAGACGCCGCGGCCCCAGAGAAGCAGCGTCACCGCCACGAAACTCCACAGGATGAACATCATCGGGTCCATCAGAAAGGTGGACCACTGGAAATCAGTGAACAGGGAGTTGGCGAAGGTGAGAATGTTAACTACCGAGAGCTGGGCCAGCGCATACCAGCCGATGAATACCACGGTGTAGACCAGGAAGCTGTAGCGCAGGGTATGCAGCAGCCGCGGCCGCTTGGCCAGCCAGTCCTGGAAAAGCAGGATGAAAGTGAGCACACCGAGGCCGGCACCCAGCACCACGATATGCGTGACGCGGTCTTCCCATACCGAGACCCACAGCGGCCGCGTCTCGTCCTCGAGCATGGCGTCGGCCACCGGTTCAGGAATCTCCAGAAAGCGCTCCGGCACCTTCACCTCGACGGCGAAGCCGACAAACTCGGTGTCCAGGGCCCCCACCTGGCGTCGCACCAGCAGCTCCAGTTCCCAGGGCTCGCCCGGGTTGAAGCGTGTCTCCTCGCGCAGGATAAAGATGTCGCGTTCCGTCAGTCGCGGCGCGCCCTCGGCCTCGATGCCCCACAGGCGAAGCATGTCGGAGTCATGGAACTGATCGGTGCGTCCGCCGTGGTGAACCATGATGCGATCGTAGATGCCGCCGCGCACGAAACCCGAGCCCTTGAAGGAGTAGCGCCCGTCAGCCATGATCGCCAGGGCATGCTCTTCCTCGCCCAGGCCCTCCATGAGCTGCCGGTACTGGCGCTCGCCGAGCAGGTTGCGGCCGATGGTGGGCACGTTGAGGTAGGCCACGTAGAGGTCGATGAAGGTCTCCTCCTTGCGCCCTTCCGGGGTGGCCTCGACGCCCTCGGCATCGGTGCCGACGAAGGCCTCGTCCACTTCACCACGGGTCATGCTGAGATGGCCAACGGCGCCCTCCGCCACCAGGTCATCCCAGCTCGCTTCCTCGAAGAGGTCGTCGCGTACCGTGGCAGGCTCTGCCACGTTAGCTTTCAAGATGCCCAGCTCCCGGGCCACTCGGCGCGCCGAGCGCATGATCCCCTCGCCCATCACCACCACGGTGACGGTGGCACCAGAGACCGCATCCACGTGCTCGTAACCCTCACGCTGACGGCGGGACAGGCCTACCCGCACCTTCTGACGCACCGACTTGCCGGCATACTGACCGACGAAGTCATCGAGTACCGTCTCGGGGATCCCCACCAGCATGATCGGCTCGGAGTGGTCGAGCACCTCAACCCCGGTGATGCGACCGTCCAGCGCCATGCCTACCCGCATATTGACCGGATGGCCTGAGTAGGCGGGGATCGGCGCGATATCGTTGGTCTCGAAGACATAGCCGACCGTCTCGCCGTCGCGGAGCACCGGCACCACCGGCGGCTCCTCGATGGGTTCACCGACGGCATCAGCCTCGGGAAATACGACCGGCAACCACTCAGCCGCCATGGCCGTGGTCGACAGGGCTGTCGTCGACAGAACCAGGCCCATCAGCAGCACCAGGGTCACCAGCCAGGATCGCAATACACTTGTCACGAGACACTCCACCATCAGGTCAGATCGGCCGGACCAATAACATGCATCCGGGAAACCTCTTTATGGGTGAAGCATGGGATAGTTTGCCGCACTCGACAACACACTCAGATCAAGGTATTGGCCTTTTACCCCTATGGGCCGGGTGCTATGTTGACCGGAACGCCCTTTCGGGCGGGCCTTGACCCTACCTCAGGAGAGCCATCCCCATGGACACCCCGGCCGCCCTTCGCCACCCACTGATTCATCAGCAGCGCTTCCTGGTGACCGAGATGAGCTTTCAGCTTGGCGAAATCTCTATACCGATCCGCATCCGCTGCTACCGAGAGGCAGGAAGCGAGCGCGTCACCTGCGAGCAGAGCCACTATCTGCAGACCCCCCTGCAGGTCGAGCCGTCCTTCGAGAGCAGCGATGACCATGCCAGCATCGATGAGGCCATCGCCGCCATCACCGACGAGATGGTGACCCAGTACCAGCACGCCGAGGCGGACGGCTATCGCCCCGACGACGGCTGGCTGCTGCCCAGCCGCGATTTCGACTGAGCCTGCCCATGCCCAAGCCTGTCCTGCTAGGCGCCTCTGCCCTGCTGCTGGCCAGCCTGCTGATTCCCGCCACCGCCAGCGCCGCCATCTACAACACTCTGGATGCCAAGGCACACGGCCAGTGGCAATCGCTGATCCTGGCGCTGGGCGAGGAGCGCCACTATCGCGCCCTGGAGGCAAGCAGCTACAGCGACGCCTTTTTTAGCGTCAACGTCACTTCCGGGACCTGCGAGCCCTCCTGGCTGGAACTGCGCGTTGACCTGGGCGAACGCCAGGCGGAGAGTCGGGTGGTCAACCGCGTGCCCGCCGACCTGCGGGTGGACTTTGAGACCATTCACAGCGGTCAGGCGGAGTTCATCACCGAGCGCAGCGACAGCGGCTTCTATGCGCAGTTTCTGCTCGAGGAGCCGGCACTGCTGATTGAGGAGATGCGCCGAGGCGAGACCCTGCGACTGCGGATGATGCGCTCCGAGGACGACCCCTGGTTCATGGTGTTCACCCTGGAAGGTGCCGCCGAGGCCATGGAACGCTCCCGGCGCCAGTGTCGCAGCGATAACCAATGAGTGGCTTCTCTCGCGAGGCGGAAACGACGCCGCCCCGTCCTCTCCTCGGAGGACGGGGCGCTCGTTGCAGGCTCGGGGGGCCGAAACAGCTCGTCTAGAAGCGGGTGGTAAGGTTGGCCCAGACGATGCGGCCCGGCTCGTTGACCCGGTCGGTCGCCAGCATTTCGGTGGTGCCACGCTGGATATGCTCGGCGTAGGTGCGATCGAAGAGATTATCGACGCCCAGGGTCAGGGTGGTATTGCCGAACAACTCGCGGCCGCCGTAGGCGGATACGGTAGCGAATCCGGGCGTTTCACCGATATCCAGGCTGTAGATGGTGCCCTGACCTTCGGCGATGCGGTCCTGACGGGCCACGCCACGCAACAGCATGCCGCCGAAGTAGGCGTTACGGTCGTAGTCCAGCCCCAGGGTCGCCTCCAGCGGCGGGGTCTGGGCCAGCGGCAGGTCGTCGGTATCGTTGTTGCTGTGCACCCAGGCCAGGGTCGAGGTCAGGTCCCAGTTGTCGGTGAGTCGCAGGCGCATATCGGCCTCGAGGCCGTAGGTCCTGGCGTCGACGTTGCGCACCTTGTCCTGCCCGTTACGCTCATCGATCAGGATATAGTCGTCATACCAGCCATGGAAGAGCGACAGATTGGCGCTCAGCCGGTCGCCGTTCCAGCTGGCCCCGGAATCGAGCTGGTTCAGGGTCTAGGTCTCCAGGTCGAAGACCCAGCGACGCTCCCAGTGGTCCCCCGCCCGCTCGGCGCGGCCCACCCCGGCGAAGAGGCTGAGGGGCTGGGGCTCCAGAGCGTACTCATAGCGGGCAAAGCCGCTCCACTGGGTCGATCGCGACGTTTCGCCCAGGTCGGCGTCACCATACAGGCCATCCTCATCATTCAGCCCATTGAGCGACTCGACCCTGGCGCGGTCGACCCGCAGGCCCAGCGTGATCCAGCTGCGCTCGGAAAGCGCCTGCTCCACCTCGGTAAAGACCCCATAGTCCTTGAACTCGGCGTTACGGCCACGCTCCTTCTCGCGGTAGTCCACACCCCCTCGGTTGCTATGGCGATTCTCGACATAGTCCATACCCACTGCCATCTGTATGGTCGGCGCCAGCTCCAGCTCGGTGGCCAGGCGCCCGCCAATGGTTCGGCGGTCCGAGTTGCCCAGCCTCAGCATCGGCTGCCCCTGGGGGTTGGTAGGCGGCGTCCTGAGGGTAGAGTTGTCCATCACATGGTCAACATAGCTGTAGTAGACCTGCGCCTCCACTTCGCTGAGCCAGGGGGCCAGGGTAGAGCCCCGCTTTCACAAGGCATCTGCAGTGGGGCATCTGCCCCACTGACTGTGGCAAATGCCACAGTCAGTCACCCCGCTCGGCCGGCACCAGGCCCCAAGGATTTCGCTCTGCACCCGCCAGACCACGCCGGGCAAAAGAAAGCCCCCTGATCAGGGGGCGAAGTCAATCAACGAAACGGTACATTGAACTTGCATCTTTCATGCCAGGTTTTGGGGCAATCCATGACAGAGAGCCATCTCCTTGATTCATGGCGCCCAGCCATGCATTGGCGACCTGCCCCCGGGGACCTGCCGCGCCCCGGTGCGATAGAATCAGGGCATATCACCCGGTAAGCCGACGCGTTCAGGAGACCCACCCCGATGCCGGCCGAATGGACCGTGGCCTTCCTGCTCGGACTGCTGAGCAGTACCCACTGCCTGGGCATGTGTGGCGGCATCGCCGGCGCCCTGACCTTCAGCCTCTCGCCAGAAGTGCGCGAGCGGCCGGGCTGGCTGATGGCCTTCAACCTGGCCTACAACCTGGGCAGGATCACCAGTTATGTGGTAGCCGGAGCGCTGGTGGCCGCCAGCGCCGGGTGGCTGTTAGGCGTCCTGGGTGCCCCCAATCGCCTGGTGATGGGAACCCTGGGCATGCTCTTTCTGGTGGCGGTGGGGCTGCATATCGCAGGCTGGTTTCCCCGCTTTTCGCGAATCGAGGGTCTGGGGCGGCCGCTATGGTGCCATCTGGAGCCGCTGGGGCGTCGCCTGCTGCCAGTGCGGCGTCTGCCCCAGGCCTGGGGGTTCGGGCTGGTGTGGGGCTGGCTGCCCTGCGGGCTGGTCTATTCGGCGCTGCTCTATGGGCTGACCACAGAAAGCGCTCTGCGTGGCGGGCTCTTCATGCTCTTCTTCGGGCTGGGTACCCTGCCCATGCTGTTCACGGTGGGGGTGATGGCGAGCCGGGTGGCGGCCACCCTGCGCCAGCCCGTCGTTCGGCGCCTGGCAGGAGTGGCGATCATGCTCCTGGCCCCGGTGCCATTGTTGATTACCCGATGGGAAATGTCATGACTCACGCTCGGGATCCCATGGAAAGCCACGCCGATCTGATCGGCGAGTCCCCGGCCCTGCAGGCCGTGGTACGCTCCGCCCGTCTGGTGGCGGCCACCGACGCCACGGTGCTGATCCTCGGCGAGAGCGGCACCGGCAAGGAGCTGCTGGCCCGGTTGGTGCACCACGAGAGCCGGCGTCATACCGGCCACTGGGTAACCCTCAACTGCGCAGCCATTCCGGTGGATCTGGTGGAGTCGGAGCTGTTCGGCCACCGCCGCGGCGCCTTCACCGGTGCCCAAGCTTACAAGCGCGGCCGGGTGCAGCAGGCCCATGGCGGCACCCTGTTTCTGGACGAAGTGGCGGAACTGCCGCTGGCGGCCCAGGGCAAGCTGCTGCGCTTCATGGAAAACGGCGAATGTCAGGCGCTGGGGGCGAATCACGTGGAGCGGGTCGACGTCCGCATCCTGGCCGCCACCCATCAGGACCTGCGCGCACGGGTCACGGCCGGCACCTTCCGCGCCGATCTCTTCTATCGGCTGCATGTCATTCCCCTGGAGCTCCCGCCACTGCGCGAGCGAGAAGGCGACGTGGCACTGCTGGCGAGGCGGTTCTGCCGCGAACTGGCCGCTCGCCACAGGGTAGACGCCCCCGAGTTCACCCCGGCACTGCTCAAGTGCCTGGCCGCCTATTCCTGGCCCGGCAACGTGCGCGAACTGCGCAATCTGGTAGAGCGATGTGTGGTGCTGCTGCATGGCCAGCGTCTGGCACCAGACGACCTGCCCGAGGGGTGGCTCGACCCACTGTCTACACCGACGACCAGCAATGGCTGGCGGCTGCCTTCCTGCGGGCTGAGCCTGGAGGCCCTTGAGGTCGAACTGATTCGTCAGGCGCTGGTCCGGAGCGAAGGCAACCGCACCCGGGCTGCCCGCTTGCTGGGGCTTACCCGGGATACCCTGCTCTATCGCATGAAGAAGCACGCCATCGCCTGAGCCAATGGCCGCCTCAGGGGCCGATCATCTCGCGCAACTTCTCGGGCAGTTCGAGCTCGGTGTCGGCCGGCAGCCCCTCGATGGAGTCGGCATACCAGCTCATGCCCTCCTCCACTCTGCCGGTCATGGTAAAGCGGATCCGCTCACCCTCGGCCAGCGCAGGGGCCGAATCGCCCTCGGCTAGGCGCAGGTTCATGCGCATCGCGCGCATCACTCCGGGGATCTCCTCGTGGGCCACGCTGATGCGGTGCGTCTCGGCGTCATAGCCGAGATAGATGCCACGCACCGCGTGGCGGGACTCCGCCATCTCTCCTTGGGCATGACCATGGTGGCCAGACTGTCCGTGCTCAGACGCCAGTACCAGGGGAGTCGATCCCATCAGCAGGGCGGCGATCAGCAGCATAGTGCGCCTCATCTCGATTCTCCTCGGAATCAGGGGTTGTGGTATCAACGTGCCGTGGTGGTATCCACCTAAAAAGGCCGCCCCGCGATGGGGCGGCCCAGTGCGCATCGGGTCGTGGCGTCACTCCCGCTCTGAGAGCCGTCGGCTGTCCAGATACTCCACGGTGAGGTAATCCTCGAAGCGCCACAGACGCACGAAACGGTGACGCTGCGTCTCGTCACCCCCCCAGGCGGAGAAGCCGAGCGGGGTAGCGGGCATTCCCTCTGCCAGCTGCTCCAGCCACCAATCTGCCATCTCCTCCTCCCAGGGCTGACCGTACTCGCCCATGAGCCGGGCCTTGACCGCGGCGTGGTCGGCCACCTCCGGGTGGAAGGCCACCACCAGGGCCAGCCGCTCGCTGCCCGCCGGGAAGACGTAGCGCAGATCGGTCTCCACCGCCGGTTCGCCGGCCGCAGGATCACCTCCCAGGCGACCGTCGATCAGCAGGTCACCGTCGGCGGTCTGCTTCTCGCTCACCTCGACGATGCCATCATCGGCCAGGCGCTCACGCACCTCGTCGGGGGACATGCCGAACTCAGCGCTGAGGAACCCCTCGATGCTCGGCGTTGCCATAGCGGCCCCGCTGGTCAGCATCAGGGCGGTCAAAAGCCCGGTGACCCATGCCGCAGGTTGAGTGGTTATCGCCATGCGAACTCCTCTGTTTTCGGTGCATCACGGTGCCAATTGATGGCTGCGTGGAACCGGCCACTTCCTGGCCGGTTATTCCTTATCGCCTACCTCAACGACACGGATCACACCCTGCATGTTGCGATTCTCGTGTGGCTGGCAGTAGTAATCGTAGGTACCGGCCTCGTCGAAGGTATGCTCCCAGCTCTCTTCCGGAAACAGTCGTGGCGATCCAAAGTCCGCGTCGGGGAAGTAGACGTCGTGACTGGTGCGCTTCTCCATGCTGACCCAGCGCACGGTGGTACCGATCTCGACTTCCTGTTCGGCGGGATGATAGGAGTAGTCGAACATCTCGACTACAACCGTTTCGCTGCCTCCGCCGGCCTGGCCGTCACCAACGTCGCTACTCTCATTGGTTTCAGCCTGGGCCGCCCCGCCGATCAGCAAGCTGGCCCCGAGAGTCAGAAGCCATTTATGCATCACCACTTTCTCCTCTACTGCCGGATACTCAGCGCTCGATGCGCATGGCGTTGATCTCGACCATCTCGTCGTCGACTTCCTCGGCGCCGAACATCAGGCCGAACTGCCAGGAGACGTGATGGAAGCGCGAGGCCGCGTGGTCATCGTGGAGCGCGAAGTTGACGTTGTACTTGCCGTCAAGGTCCAGCGGCTTGTCGCCGGGTGCCCCGGTGCGCAGTGCGCGGGTCATGTAGGCGGTCCAGACGCCGTCTTCCTTGGCGGCGCTGAACACCACCGCCTCGCTGTCGTCAAAGTGGCGCTGCTCCAGGATGTAGCCGGACTCGGTGCGCTCGCTACCGCTCTTGTAGCGGGCCATGTCCAGATAGGCGCCGCCGCCGAACAGTTCTTCGATCTCCTCGTCGTCCTTGAGCTTGTCCCAGCCACCGCGGGCGGCGCCGCGACGACCGCGCACCTCGATCTCGGTGCGGCTCTCGGTGAGGTACTTGGTCACGCCGTTCATCATCTCAAGGCGCTCAGACAGCTCGCTCTCTTCCAGGACCGCCTGCTCGGGAGCATCGGGCATGTAGGAGGAATCGTGGTGGCAGCTGGCCCAGCAGCCCCCGCGGTCGGCCATGTCGACGCGGTCATCAGCAAAGCTGACCGTCAGCTTGATCTCGTTCTCGGGATCCATCATCCCGCTGTCAACAAAGGGTAGCGGGGTGTGCTCGGCGTCCTCCCACTGGAAGCGCATATAGAGATAGTCATCATCGAAGGCGGTCTGCACGGCCAACGGAACGTGGCCGCGTTTGTCGCCCAGGTCATAGGTCTCGATCTTCTCGGCGCTGGTGGCCAGTGCGCCGATATCGGCCTCCTCGCCCTGGTGACACCAGATGCAGCGGTCGCCGAAGCCGAAAGCGCGCCCGCCGCTGTGCTCGCTGCCGTCCTGGATCCATTCGATGGAGGCCTGGCCCGGCAAGAACAGGGTCATATCCAGCGTGGGCACCTCGGCCCAGGCAAGACCGGAGGCGATATCGCCCTCGGCGGCCACGGCCTCGCCCAGCTCCTCGGCCTCCAGCGGCAGCTCGGGCTCGCCGCGATCCAGATCGGCCTCGGTATCATGCTCGAAGCGGGCGGCCCAGACGGGAGACTCGTCCCAGGCCTCGGGCAACTCGTGAGCGATGCCCTGGTGGCATTCGATGCAGGTCTGTCCCTGCTCGAAGGCCCGGGCGTGCTCGCGAGCGGCACGAGCGGGCTGCTGTTCGAGATCCATGGCGGACCAGTCATGGCAGTTGCGACACTCTCGGGAGTCGGTACGCAGCATCGAGCGCCAGACGTTCTCGGCAAGGTGCAGCCGCTTGCCCTCGAACTTCTCCTTGGTGTTGATGGTGCCCAGCATCCAGTGCCACACCTCGCGACTGGCCTCGATCTTGCGGATCATCTTGGGCCCCCAGGCGTCGGGCACGTGGCAGTCGGAACAGGTCGCGCCCACGCCTGACTTGTTGTGGTAGTGGGGACGGTCCTGATACTCCTCATAGACCCAGGTCATCTCGTGACAAGCTGAGCTGCAGAACTTCATGTTGTTGGTGGCTTCCATCACCGTGTTGAAGCCGCCCCAGAAGATGATCCCCGCCACGAAGAAGAGCGTCACGGCCCCCAGCGATGCCCCCATGATCGTGATCTTGCGCCAGTTGCGCAGTCGCTCCCTCAGCATGTCCGTCTCCCGAAAATGTCATGACAGCAGATGCCTGCTCTCGAGATGCCTTGCTTTCGTTATGGTGTCCGGCCCCTTGCCCAGCCACTCCGGCTTCTGCTCCCGGGAAGGCATGAATGGCTGAAAAAGGGGCCGGAGCACCCGCAGGTGCTCCGGCTGATCGGCTCAGCCGATGTGGTTCTTGCGGTTGTAGACGTTGAACTTGCCGGTCGGCGTGTTCAGGTTCTCGACCCGGGCCTTCTCCTCCAGGGTCTTGTCGTCGTAGATGATGATGGCGCCATCATCCTGATGGCCGCGCCCGCGGGCCCAGATGGAGACCCACACCTCGGTACCGGTCTGGTCGTACTCCATGTGCACGGCCACCGCGTCATGCTCGGCGGGACGGTCGGCGACGTGGATCGGAGTCAGCTCGCGGGTCTCCTTGTTCATGACCATGACCCACTGGTTGACGTCGGCCTCGGGATGCATGGCCTGGTCGATCCAGACGTTGCCGGACTCCGGGTGGCTGCGAACGAACAGGCCGGGGCCGTCGGTCTCGACGCTGCCGCAGATCTCCCAGGCCTGGTCGGGATAGTTCTCCGGATCGTTGCCCCAGAAGGTCATGCGGCCTTCGCCCAGGTGGGTGGTGCCGGCCACCGGACCGCACTCGGAGTCCACCCAGTTGGCTCCCGGCCCCGGGTGCGGAATGTCTCCGGTATTGAGCATGCCCACGCGCTTGCGGGTCTCGGTATCGACGAACACCATCAGGTTGCTGTAGTTGGCCGCGATCTGGAAGTAGCGGCCGGTGGGATCGAAGAAGCCATCGTGGAGGTACTCGGCCGATTCGATGTGATCGATGCGCAGGTTATCCAGGTCGCTGTAGTCGACCTGCCAGATCTGACCGGTCTCCTTGACGTTGACCAGCCAGCTCGGCGCGTTGGGCGTGTTGTAGAGCGCCGCCACGCGGGCCTCGTGAACGTAGTTGCCCTCGGTGTCGTAGCCGCGGGTGGAGACGACCTTCAGCGGCTCCATGGTCTCGGCGTCGGCGATCACGAAGTGGGGCGGCCAGTAGGCGCCACCGATGACGTACTTGTCCTTCCACTCCCCGTAGTGGGAGACCGCCACGTCACGGGCGTCGATGCCGATGAATACCTCGGCGGTCACCCTAGGCGGATCCATCCACAGGTCGATCTTCGACAGGCGACCGTCGCGGCCCTGGACGTACCAGAAGCGCCCGTCGGAGGACTCCTTGGCCACGTGCACGGCGTAGCCGGTCTCGGCCTCGGTGACCAACTCCTTGGTGTCGCCGTCGATGATGCCCATGGCGCCACGGTCACGCAGGATGGTGACCATGAAGTTTTCCCAGTTGCGATCGTGCTGGGGCTCGCTGGGCCACTCCTCCTGAGGCACCAGAATCTTCCAGGTCTCGCGGATGTCGGCCAGGGACATCTCGGGCGGCTCTTCCGGCTGCTGCTGGATATACTTCGAGATAAGCTCGATCTCTTCCTCGTCGAGCATGCCGTCGAAGTTGTTCATGCCGCCTTCGGTGCCGAAGGTGATGATGCTTTCCAGGCGGCGCTGGCCCAGATCGATGGTGCTCTCGGGCAGCAGACCGGGACCGGTGGCGCCATTGCGCAGAGTGCCGTGACAGCCGGCGCAGCGCTGGAAGTAGATATCGCCGGCGCGATCCAGTTCTTCGGCCGACATCTCGGGTGCCGACGCCTGCACGCCACCCGCCATCATGGCGGCCAGCGGGAAGCTGAGGGCGAAGATCCCCTTGCTCAGTGCTTTCTTTTGCATAACGTGCCTCGCTCTATATTCCCCGTGGGGTAGGGTCCAGAGAGCGCCTCGCATGGCCCGGGCCGGCGATCCGACAACCCGGAGAGACACTCTCCACCTGCCAATAAGTAATAGCAGTTTTACCTCTTTGCTCACTTGATAGTGGTCAAGTGACACACCGGTGCGTTGACTTATGTCATGGTTCGTGAAGAAACGATGCCAGCAGCCCGGGTACCGTTGAGTCCATGGCAGGCGGGAAGGGGTCGTGACTCGACGCCTCGGGTGAAGGCACACAGCGCCGGCAGATCATCCAAATGGACGCAGTTACGCTCACAGCGCACGCCAAACGCACGCAGGCGCGCCATGGCCCGGGAAAAGCTCTCCGGCTTCATGCCCAGGCGGGCGGCAATCAGCATCTTGTCGCAGGGCAAACAGACCGTGGCGCTGGCGGCGTCATCCGGGCACAGTGAAATCAGGAAGGCCGCCAGCCGCTGATGGGTCGACTGGTTGGTGAGCTGGTCGAGCTGGACCACCATGCCCCTGAGCATGCCGGTGAGATTGGCCAGCAGGTTGAGCGTCAGGCCGTGATGTTCGCGCAGTGTCTCCAGGAAGTGCTCAGCCGGGAAAACCAGCAGCCGAGCATCTTCGGCCACGGCGGCATTCACCGGAAAGCCCAGCCGGTCGAACATCGCCGCCTCGGCAAATGACTCTCCCTCGGAGAAAAGCCCCACCATGCACTCGCTGCCGTCGGGGCTGTCACGGTAGAGCTTCACCCAGCCGTCGAGGACCACGTAGAAGCGATCGGCGGGCTCGCCCTGGGCGAACAGCCGAGTGCCACGCGGGCAGCCGCGCTCTTGGGCGCCCCGTCCCAGCAACGCCAGGGTATCGTCGGCGAGGCCGGTAAACAGCGGCACCTGGCGCAGCGTGTTCAGGGTCTCCCGGGTGAAGCGGACTGTCATCTCGGCCTCCTGGGCTCGTTCTCGCCTAGCGCAGCGTCAGTTCCGCCAGGTTGCCGCGGATCACCTCGGCCTCGGGCGATTCCGCGGGCAGTATCGCCAGCAGCCGTCCCCAGTAGGCGCGGGCCTCGTCGACGGCCTCCTGCTGGTAGGCCAGAGTGCCGGCCAACCAAAGCCCCTGGGGATGATCGGGGTCGATGGCCAGGGCCTGCTCGATCAGTGCCGCCGGCTCGCCGGCCAGGCCGCCCTCGAGCTCGGCCAGCACGTCGGCGTAACGGACCAGCACTTCGGGGTCGCGATCGCCGCCGTGGCGCAGCGCTTCTCCGAAAGCCCGACCCGCTGCCTCGAATTCGTCAAGGTACGTCAGCGTACGGCCCAGCAGCACCCAGCTCTGAAGGTCTTCCGGGTTCTGGGCAAGACGCACCTGCAGCCCCTCCACAAGGCGGGTGAATTCGCGAGTCATCTCCTCGTCGCTGGGCTCCGCCTGTGGTTGCGCTGGCAGCGTCTGGCCAGCCGGCGCACGGGCAGCGAACACCTCATCGCTGTAGCCCACCGACAGATAGGTCCCGACGGCCAGGAAGGGCAGCAGCGCCATGCTGGCCAGGGCGGCGACCTGGACCAGACGGCGCGTTCCGCGACGCTCGCCACCGGTGTCGGGACCGGTCTCCAGCACGCCGCTGTCGAGCAGTTCGCGCTCCAGATCGGCCAGGGCGCGAGCGTGGCGCTCCTTGGTCAGGGAACCCGCGGCCAGATCCTGGTCGAGCTCGGCCAAGCGGTCGCGGTGCACTGCCAGCACCCCTTCACGGCGGCTCGGTCCCATGGCATCACGGGGTTCACGCAGCAGCGGTATCAGCACAAAGGCCAAGGCCAGCAAGCACAGGGCCAGAGCCAGCAGCAGGAAGACGCCATTCATCTCGTCGCACCTCCGGGGTCAGTCGCCACGGCGCAGGCGCTCCAGCGCCGCACGCTCCTGGTCGGTGAATTGGGGTTCGTCATCGGTGCGGCTGCGCCGGCGCATCACCTGCCACCACGCCAGCAGGCCTCCGCCGAACAGCAGGAAAGGGCTGGCCCACAGCAGGGCGGTGTTGGCCTGAAGTGGCGGCCGGTAGCGCACATAGTCGCCATAGCGCGCCACCATGAAGTCGACGATGGCCTCGGCGGACATGCCTTCACGGGTCATCTGGTAGACACGACGCCGCATATCGGCGGCCAGCTCCGCGTTGGACTCATGGATCGTCTCGCTCTGGCAAACGGTGCAGCGCAGCTCTCGAGTCAGCGTCTCGTACTGCCGGCGCTGGGCGTCGCCGTCGAATTCCAGCGGCTCGCCGATGGCCAGCGCCAGTGCCAGCCCAGCCGGCAGCAGCCAGGTGACCCCCAGGGACAGCCACAGCGAACAGCTGATAAGGATTCGCTTCATGACGCCCTCCTCGCCTGGTCGGATCTCAGTTTCTCCGCCCTCAATTTCTCCGCCCTCAATTTCTCCACCAGGGGCAGCACCTCATCGAGCAACAGTTGCCGACTGAGGGGACCGATGCGCTTGTAGCGGATCACGCCCTCGGCATCGAGCACGTAGGTCTCGGGGGTGGCATAGACGCCCCAGTCGATGCCAGCATCGCCCGCAGGGTCATAGGCGATGGTGCGATAGGGGCTCTCTGTCATCTCCAGATAGCGCAGCGCGGCGTCACGCTCGTCGCGGTAGTTGAAGGCGTGGATAGGGATGCCGCCGCGGGCCAGCTCCATCAGCAGCGGTTTCTCGGACCGGCAGGTACTGCACCAGGTGGCCCAGACGTTGACCAGCGCCACCTCGCCGATAAAGTCCTGCTCGGTGAGGATGACCTCCGCATCTTCCAGGGACTCCAGCATGAAGGCTGGCGCCGGCTGGCCTACCAGCGGCGAGGGCAGGTCGCGGGAGTTGAGGCCCAGGCCCAGCAGCAGCAGGCCGAGCAGGGCCACCACCGCCACCAGCGGAAGGAGCAGCTTGAGCTTCATGATGCGGCCACCTCTCGGCTGGGGTCCGCCGCAGGCACCGGGGCACGCTCGCGGCGGCGAGACAACCGGTATCGCTTGTCGGAGGCCGCCAGCAGGCCGCCCAGACCAAGCAGGATGGCGCCGCTCCACATCCAGGCCATGTAGGGCTTGTAGTAGAGGCGGAAGCTCCAGGCGTCGCCCACCAGCCGCTCACCGAGCGACACGTAGACGTCGCGGGTCGCCGCGCGATGCAGCGAGGCCTGGTGCATGGGGTTCTCGGGCTGGGTGTCGTAGTAGCGCCGCTGGGGCAGCAGGGTGGCCACCGGACGACCATCTCGGGTCACCTCGACCACCGCCTGGTCGGCGTCGTAGTTCGGGCCGCGCACCATTTCCATGCGCTGCAGGGTGAAGTCGAAACCCGCCGCCGAGGTAGTCTGGCCCGGTTCCATGCGCACGTCGCGTTCCACCTCGTAGGTGTTGACCATGGCGATGGCGACCACGATGAGGGCCAGGCCCACGTGGGCCAGATGCATGCCCAGGAAGCCAGGACGCAGGACCCGGCGCAGGCGAATCGCCAAAGGCTGGCGCCCGGCCAATCGCTGACGAATATCAAGCAGCGCGGTCAAGACGATCCAGCTGCCCAGCATCAGCGACAGGGCCGTCAGCGGGCGCCAGGCGCCCATGGTCAGCGGCCACAGGCCGCCGGCCACGACGCTTGCCAGCAGCACCCAGCGCAGCTGGCGCATCACCTCACCGGGACTGGAATGCTTCCACATGACGGTGGGGCCAAGGCCCATCAACAGCAGCAGCGGCAGCATCAGCGGGGCGAACACCGTATCGAAGTAGGGCGGGCCCACCGAGATCTTGCCCAGCCCGAAGGCGTCGAGTATCAGCGGATAGAGGGTGCCGATGAAGACCGCGGCGAAGGCCACGGTGAGCAGCACGTTATTGGCCAGCAGCAGGGATTCCCGGGAGAGCCAGTGAAAGCCGCCGCCCAGACCGACCCGCGGTGCCCGCCAGGCGTAGAGGGTCAGCGAACCGAGCAGGGTCGCCGCCAGCATGGCGAGCAGGAAGACGCCGCGGTCCGGGTCGGTGGCGAAGGCATGTACCGAGGTGATGACCCCGGAGCGCACGATGAAGGCCCCGAACACGGTCAGGGCGAAGGTGATGATTGCCAGCATCAGGGTCCACACCTTGAGACCGCCGCGCTTCTCGGACACCGCCAGGGAGTGCAGCAAGGCGGTGGCGGTGAGCCAGGGCAGGAAAGAGGCATTCTCCACTGGATCCCAGAACCACCAGCCGCCCCAGCCCAGCTCGTAGTAGGCCCACCAGGAGCCCATGGCGATGCCCAGGGTGAGGAACACCCAGGCCACCGTGGTCCAGGGCCGCGACCAGCGCGCCCAGGCCGCATCCAGCCGGCCGCCCATCAGCGCCGCCATGGCCAGCGCAAAGACGACTGCGGTGCCCACGTAGCCCATGTAGAGCAGAGGCGGGTGCAGGATCATCCCGGGATCCTGAAGCAGCGGGTTCATGCCGCGCCCGTCCACGGGGCCCGGCACAATGCGATCGAAGGGGTTGGAAGTGAACACCGTGAAGGCAATAAAGGCCACCGAGATCATGCCCATCACCGCCAGCACCCGGGCCAGCATCTCGCGGGGCAACGAGCGGCTGAAACGCGCCACCGCCACGCCCCAGGCGCCGAGCAGCAGAACCCATAGAAGCAGTGACCCCTCGTGACCGCCCCACACCGCCGTGACCTTGTACATCGTCGGCTGGGCCAGACTGGAATGGCTGGCCACATAGCGCACGCTGAAGTCGCTGGCCAGGAAGGCCCAGGTAAGCACCCCGTAGGCGATGGCCAGGAAGACAAACTGGCCGCTGGCCAGAAAGCGTCCCGTGCGCATCAGCCGCAGGCTGCCAGTCTGGGCGCCCACCAGGGGCAGCACGCTCTGGATAAGCGCCAGGCAGAGCGCCAGGATCAGCGCAAAGTTACCGAGTTCCGCCACCATCTGCTGCACCCTCCTGCCGCGGGTGACGCCCGGCCGTCCGGCCGGGCCTGAATTCAACGAGCCGGCGACTGGCGCCGACGCCCATGCAGCGAATGGTCGGGGAATCTCCTCATAAGATCTATACCAAATACCTCTTTTCGGGCCGGCCTGTGACCCATGTCAAACATTGCCGAACGCGTCCTGGACACCCCCATCAGACAGACGCTGACAGGGCAGCAGCGGGGCCTTATGCTGGGGCCTGTTTTCCTGACCCTCGATTTTCACAACCATGGTGACCCGCCCCGTGAAACGTCCGCTGATTCCCGCCCTGCTGCTTGCCGCCGCCCTCCCTTGGGGTGTCTCTACCGCCCAGGCTGAGGAAGCCACCCCCGACGTCATCCTGCATACCAGCCACGGTGCCATCGGCATCGAGCTGTTCCAGGCCGAGGCGCCCGAAAGCGTCAACAACTTTCTCACCTACGTGCAGGACGGCCACTACGACGGCACCATCTTCCATCGGGTGATCGACGGCTTCATGGTTCAGGGCGGCGGCTTCGACGAGGAAATGCGCCAGAAATCGACCCGCGACCCGATCACCAACGAGGCTGATAACGGCCTGAAAAACCGCCGCGGCACCCTGGCCATGGCGCGCACCGGCGCCCCCCACTCCGCCACCGCCCAGTTCTTCATCAACGTGGGCGACAACGGCTTCCTGGATCACGTCAGCCCCCAGTCCGGCCAGACTTGGGGCTATGCGGTGTTCGGCCGGGTGGTGGAGGGCATGGAGGTGGTCGACGCCATCCGCCGCGTCCCCACCGGAAGCCGCGGCCCCTTCCAGGACGTACCTCGTGAACCGGTGATCATCGAGCGCGCCGAGCTGCCCTGAACCACCCACTCAAGGAGCAAGACGTGGCAAGACTGCTGTTCCGGCTGGGCAACGTGCCCGACGCAGAGGCCGAGGAGGTTCGCGAGCTGTTCGAAGCTCGAGGCTTCGACACCTTCGAGACCCGGGCCGGCTTCTGGGGACTCGGCGTGGCGGCCATCTGGCTGCGCGATGAGGACCAGTTTGATGCGGCTCGGGAGGCGCTGGACGCCTACCAGCAGGGGCTCAGCGAGCGGGTGCGCCAGGCACATAGCGATCTGGCCGAGCGCGGTGAGGCACCGACCCTGTGGAAGCGCCTGATGCGCCATCCCGTGCGGATGCTGCTGGTCGTCGTAGCGGTGGGGGTGATCCTCGTCATTACCCTGCTGCCCTTCCTGGGCCTGATCGGCTGACACATCGATCGTACACTTCCGTGCCGATCGAAAGACGACGACGCCCCGCCGGCACTGCCGGCGGGGCGTCGTTTTAGGGTGCGCGGTATGGGCCCGCGTCGATCAGCTGCGGATCAAGTGGTCGAAGGCGCCCAGGGCGGCCTTGGACCCCTCGCCCATGGCGATAATGATCTGCTTGTAGGGCACGGTGGTCACGTCGCCGGCGGCGAAGATGCCGGGCACGCTGGTCGTGCCGTGGGCATCGGTGATTATCTCGCCGCGCTCGGACATCTCCACCAGGGAACCCCTGAGCCACTCGGTGTTGGGGATCAGGCCGATCTGCACGAAGATCCCTTCCAGGTCGAGGCGCTTGATCTCACCGCTGGCGCGCTCTTCAAAGGTGAGTCCGTTGACGCGGGTGCCGTCGCCGTTCACCTCGGTGGTGCGGGCCCCAAGGATGATGTCGACGTTGGGCAGGCTCTTCAGCTTCTTCTGCAGCACCGCATCGGCGCGCATCTCGTCCATGAACTCGATCAGCGTCACGCGGCCGACGATGCCGGCCAGATCGATGGCCGCTTCGACACCGGAGTTGCCACCGCCGATCACCGCCACGCGCTTGCCCTTGAACAGCGGGCCGTCGCAGTGGGGGCAGTAGGCCACGCCCTTGTTGCGATAATCGGCCTCGCCGGGCACGTTCATCTCGCGCCAGCGAGCGCCGGTGGCCAGAATCAGCGTCTTGCTCTTCAGGCTGGCACCGGACTCGAGCTGTACCTCATGCTCGCCGCCCGGCTGGGTTGCCGGCACCAGCTTGACGGCACGCTGCAGGTTCATGATGTCGACTTCATACTCCTTGACGTGCTCCTCCAGCGCCGCGGCCATCTTGGGGCCTTCGGTGTGGGGCACGGAGATGAAGT
The DNA here is from genome assembly GCF_042643535.1 of Halomonas tibetensis. Taxonomy (NCBI): domain Bacteria; kingdom Pseudomonadati; phylum Pseudomonadota; class Gammaproteobacteria; order Oceanospirillales; family Halomonadaceae; genus Halomonas; species Halomonas tibetensis. The sequence continues at coordinate 211,141 of NZ_JBHRSQ010000009.1, read as the reverse complement.
TCTCGATTGCCATGGTATCCATCACCTGGCCGCCGAAGCGCTCGGCGGCCACGCCGGTGCGGATGCCCTTGCGGGCAGCATAGATGGCTGCCGAAGCGCCGGCCGGGCCACCGCCTACCACCAGCACATCAAAGGATGGCTTGTCGTTGAGTTTGGCGGCTTCTCGCCGGGCGGCACCGGTGTCCACCTTGGCGAGAATCTGCTCCAGGCTCATGCGGCCCTGGTCGAAGAGCTGGCCGTTGAGGTAGATGCTGGGCACCGACATCACCTGGCGCTCCTCGACCTCGTCCTGGAACAGGGCGCCGTCGATGGCCACGTGGCTGACATTGGGATTGAGCACCGCCATCAGATTGAGCGCCTGAACCACATCCGGGCAGTTCTGACAGGAAAGCGAGTAGTAGGTCTCGAAGTGCAGCGCGTCGTCGAGGCCCTTGATCTGCTCGATCACCTCGTCGGTGACCTTGGGCGGGTGGCCGCCCACCTGAAGCAGCGCCAGCACCAGGGAGGTGAACTCGTGACCCATGGGGATCCCGGCGAAAACGATGCCCATGTCCTGGTCGGGACGATTCAGCGCGAAAGACGGACGCCGCGAATCCTGACCGTAGAGGTTGAGGGAAATCTTGTCGCTCAGGCTGGCAATATCGGTCAGCAGACCGTGCAGCTCCTGTGACTTGGCGCCGTCATCGAGGGAGGCGACGATCTCGAACGGCTGAGTGACCTTTTCCAGATAGGCTTTGAGCTGGCTTTTCAGAGTGTCGTCCAACATGACAGCGGATTCCTTCATGTTCGCGAAACGGGGTCACAAGGGAGCCGTGCGAGCGCCGCTGGGCGTCGCCGAAGACCGTCTTGTGAGGGAGGTAGTCCCACTCGAGCAAGACTGCCCGAGTGGGACGGCGAGACCCGGAACGTGGCCTCGCCGCAGGGGGAGTCTTAAATCTTGCCGACGAGGTCCAGGGACGGAGACAGGGTCGCCTCGCCTTCTTCCCACTTGGCCGGGCAGACTTCGTTCGGGTTAGCGCGCACATACTGGGCGGCCTTGACCTTGCGCAGCAGCTCCTCGGCATTGCGTCCGATGTTGCCGGCGTTCAGCTCGACGATCTGGATCTTGCCATCCGGGTCGACCACGAAGGTGCCACGGTCAGCCAGACCGGCTTCCTCGATCAGCACTTCGAAATTGCGCGAGATGCGCAGAGTCGGGTCGGCCAGCATCGGGTAGGTCAGCTTGCCGATAGTCTCGGAGCTGTCGTGCCAAGCCTTGTGGGTAAAGTGGGTGTCGGTGGAGACGCTGTAAACTTCGACACCCATCTTCTTGAGCTCTGCGTACTTATCCTGCAGGTCGCCCAGCTCTGTCGGGCAGACGAAGGTGAAGTCCGCCGGATAGAAGAAAAAGATGTTCCACTGTCCCTTTAGATTCTCTTCGGTAACGTCAACGAACTCACCGTTGTGATAGGCGGTCGCCTTGAACGGCTTGACTTCGGTATTCAGCAGGGACATTCGGTCATGCTCCTTTCAACTTTAGTATAAGGATTGGCGCCTATGCGGTGCGCATGGTAGCCCGTATTACCCAATAGCGTAAATTGAATGGTGGCATGGTGCCGATAACTCAAAACTATCGCTTGGCGTCAGAGCCGCCAGCGTCAGCCGATCTGTACGGCATCCCCGCTGCGGTCAAGGGCAAGGAAGGCATCCACGTTGCCCATCTTTAGCGACTCCACCATGCGCTCGAGCTGCGCCTCCGCCTGTTCCCCGCTCGGCGCCTCACCGCCTCGACCGGAAAGAGCGCCGACGAAGACGATGTCCCACTCGATTCCCGTCTCCTCCGACTCCGAGACCAACGCGGCCATATCGCTGAGCTCCTCCGGTGCCTTATCGACGCACAGCGCCGGGGTCAGCACGCCGCCCTCGCCCTGCTCGAAGTTGCGACGCTGCTCCGGCGTGGGATTATCCGGCAGCTCGGCGCGGGTGAAGACGAACAGCAGCCGCTGGGCATCGGGCTGCAGGCGGGACTCGTTGAGCAGGTCGGAAAAGTTGGTGATGGCCAAGGGACACCTCCGAAATGGAAGAAGGATGGGAAGGGAAGAACAACGGCAAGAAAACAAAGAATGAGCGCCAGCCTGCCCCCTTTCGCGTTGGCGCTCAAGGGGCAGGCGAGAGAACTGGCCGAGTCAAGGTGGCAGAGGCAAGGATTGCTCAGGGCTGTTCCGTCGACAAGCCTGCGAGCGAGCCTCAGCCTCGGCGGGCGCTGAGAAGTTGGCGAAGGCCGTTACACTCCACCAAGGGGTCGTCGCAATTGACCACCACCTCGGTGTGGCCGAGCACATAGGCCTTGCCGGTGATGGTGTTCTCCACCACCGCGTGCGGCCCTTCCTGGCGGACGCCGGTAAAGGTGCCGATGAAGCCGGTCTCGCGCAGGGAGACGGTCTCCAGCCTGTCGCCTGGCCGGATGCGACCCTCGTGATTCATCAGCGCCAGGCGCGCCGAAGTGCCGGTACCGGTGGTGCTGCGACAGATCACCCCGGGGTGCACATAGGTGGTCGAGCGCGAGCGATAGAAGCCATCGGCGACCTGTTCCACCGGGCCCATGAAGTGCAGGAAAGGCAGCGGGCCGACGTCGCCCAGGGTGTAGTGGGAGAAGCCCCGCTCGGCCTGGATCGCCTCGACGATCCGGTGAGCGCAGTCGGCCAGCCGGCGTTCCTCATCCAGGGTCAGACCAAAGCCCAGCTCCGTGGCGTCCACCAGGGCATAGAAGCCGCCGCTGTAGGCCACCGAGTAGGTGATATCCCCGAGCCCCGGCACCCGAATGGAAGCCCGATGAGTGTCGATGTAGCTGGGCAGCCCCTCGCAGGTGATCGCCTCCACCACCCCGTCTTCCACTCGGGCCTCTATCTTCACCCGCCCCGCCGGGGCTTCCAGGGTGAAGTGCTGCACCCCTTCCCGCTTGGGCACGATGCCGGCCTCCAGCACCGCAGTGGCGGTGCAGATGGTGTTGGAGCCGGAATAGATCGGGTAGCCCATCACCTCCATGATGATGTAGCCCGCTGCGGCCGCGGGGTCGGTTGCCGGCACCACCAGGTCCACCGACATCTCGGGGATGCCGTAGGGCTCGAACAGCAGCAGCTTGCGCAGGCCGTCGGCGTCATCGCGCAGATACTCCATCTGAGCCCGCACGGTGTCGCCGGGCAGCGGCTCGATGCCCCCGAGCACGATGCGGCTGACGTCGCCACCGGCGTGGGTGTCCATCATCCTGAAGGTCAGCGGCTGATTCATGAGTCTGGCTCCTGCTCAATAAGGGCGAAGGGCGCACCGTGCTCTTCCCACTGGCTATCGGGGACGATCACGATCTTGCCCAGAAAGTTGCTGCCGCGGCTGACGAAGTAGCGCTCCGCCACATGCAGCTCGGAGAGCTGAAATGTGGCGTGGAGTACCGGCCTGAGCTGCCCCGAGCGGATCCAATCGATCAGCTGTTCGGCCTCCTCCCGGGTGCCGTGGGAGACGCCGAAAATCTGCACCTGATAGAGGTAAATACGAGTCCACAGGATTTCCGAGATATTGCCGCCGCTGGCCCCCGCGATCGAGAGACGTGGATAGGTGGCGCGGGCCTTCATGTCGTGGATCATGGTGTCGATAAAGAGATCCGTCATCTCCCCGCCGACCAGATCCATCACCGCATCGATGGGGGCACCACCGGTAGCGTCGAGCACCCGCGGCACGAAGCTCGCCAGGTCGCCGCGGTCGATGACCGCCTCGGCGCCCAGAGCCTCCAGCGCCGACGCCTTGTCTGGCTGGCTCACCGCGTAGGGAATCGCCCCGACAATGCGGCAGAGCTGGATCAGCGCTGTGCCCACCCCGCCGCTGGCGCCGGTGACCAGCACCCGCTCACCGGCTTTCACCCCGGCGGAGGTCATCATATGGTAGCCGGTCTGGTAGGAGCACATGCCCATGGCGGCCAGTTCCGCATCGTGAAGTTCAGGATTGGGCACGCAGTGGAACTGATTGGACGGCACGGCGACATATTCGGCGAAGCCGCCGTCGGCGCCGTGGCCGTAGTAATCCGGGGTCAGGTTGATGTCGGGGCGGGCATCGGCGTAGAGGTTGAAGTCAAGCAGGCCGCGCTCACCGAGGCGCGCCGGGTCGACGCCCTCGCCCACCGCCACCACTCGCCCGGCGATATCGGCACCCTGAATGCGCGGGAAGGTCAGGGTCGGCTCGCCGCCCATGGCAAAGGAGGCCACCTGGCCCTTCTTGACCGGATAAAGCCCTTCGCGGGCCTTACGATCGGTGTTGTTCTTGGCGGTGGCGGTAATAAGCACCAGAACTTCGCCCGGCCCCGGCCGCGGCGTCGCCACATCATCACGGTAGACCAGCTTATCAATGCCGCCATGGCCGGTCAGCAGCATCGCCGCCATGGTGGCGGGAACGGTCAGGTCAGGAGTATCGCTTGCCATCTGCTGCCTACTTTTTCAGGGCTCCCGGCAACATGCCAGGCGCATGGAGTCTGAAAGGGACAATACCAGAGGCGAGGCAGACAGGCCGAGAGCATCAATCAGCCAGGCTGACCGTTACTGCAGGATATCGACAGGGGCGTTGGCAACTTAAGCGTTGGCAATTTAGGCGATGGCGGCACCGCAAAGGAACACCGTGGCATAACCACAAACGCCGGGGCCAAGGCCCCGGCGTATTTGTTGCAACCGTTCAATCCTTCTTGATGGTCCTACCAGGCAGTGTTCTCGACTCTACTCGGCCGTTGCCAGCAGGCTGGCGTTGCCGCCCGCCGCCGTGGTGTCGATGCACAGATGGCGTTCCACCACGTAGCGTTCCGGCCAGATGGTCTGGGTCTCGAGCGCTACGATGGCACCGTCGCGCTTGGCAAGTGCGATGCGCAACTCGCGGGTCCAGTCGCTGTCTCCGGCCGCAGCCACGGTTTCGACACCCTTGATCGCCGTCAGGGTATCGGCCTCGATGCTGCCGTCAAGCCCGGCCACCGGCGCCCCGGCATCGATCAGGGGCTTCACCGCTTGCACCGCCCCCGGCGCGACGATCAGTGCCGGAGAGCCCGCGCCCAGCGCCTGCACCGCCTGGGCGACAGCGATATCCAGTGTCGGACCGAGACAGAGTGCCGGGCCCTTCGGATACATCGCCAGGCGGTTGCTTTCCCCCGTCGGCCCCGGCAGCGTCTGCGGCGTCATGTCCAGGGCCGCAGTCTCGGCGAGTGCCTTGCGGACCACGCCGCCCTTACCCGAGAGCGCCTTGCGCAACACCTCGACACGATCGCGACGCGCCGCCCAGTTACGGGCATCCAAGCCGTCGAGGGTCGACTGGACATCCTTTTGTGTCACGGATTTCCCTGTCGGCGCCTCATGGCTCTCCGCGCTTGCGGTACGGCGAAAACGGGAGACATAGAGCGGACCGCCAGCCTTGGGCCCGGTACCGGAAAGACCCTCGCCGCCGAATGGCTGGGAGCCGACGATGGCGCCAATCTGGTTGCGGTTGACGTAGACGTTGCCGACATGGATTCGCTCGACGATCTGCTGCACGCGGTCATCGATCCGAGTATGCAGGCCGAAGGTCAGCCCATATCCCTTGTCATTGATCGCGTCGACCACCTTGTCGATGTCCCGCGCCTTGAAGGTGGCCACGTGCAGGACCGGGCCGAAGATTTCACGCTCGAGATCCTCGATCCCCTTGACCTCGACCACGGCAGGGGTGACGAAGGTGCCCACCTCGGGCGCGGGCAGCTTCTTCAGCACCTTACCGGCCTTCTCATGCGCCGCGACATAGTCGCTGATCTCGGCCTGGGCATCGGCGTCGATCACCGGCGACACGTCGGTGTCGGTATTCCAGGGATCACCGATGGTGAGGGCATCCATGGCGCCGTCGAGCATGTGGAGCAGCCGGTCGCGCGCCTCTTCCTGGACATACAGCATCCGCAGCGCCGAACACCGCTGGCCGGCCGACTGGAAGGACGAGATCAGAATGTCGCGCACGGCCTGCTCGGTCAGTGCCGTGGAGTCCACGATCATGGAGTTCAGGCCACCCGTTTCAGCGATCAATACCGCATCCGGGCCGGCATTCTGTGCCAACGCCTTGTGGATGATCTGCGCCACCGGGGTCGAGCCGGTAAAGCAGACACCGGCGATTCGCGGATCGCTGGTCAGCGGACCGCCGACCGTCGGCCCATCGCCGGGCAACAGTTGCAACGCCGCCTCCGGCAAACCGGCCTCGCGCATCAGCTCGACGGCACGGGCGGCGATCAGGGGAGTTTGCTCAGCGGGCTTGGCCAGCACCGCGTTGCCGGCCACCAGCGCCGCGGCGATCTGGCCGGTGGTGATGGCCAGGGGGAAGTTCCACGGGCTGATGCAGACAAAGATCCCGCGGGCGCTGCCGGGTTCTTCCGCTTCCAGCCGCTCGCCCTCGTTGGCGTAAAAGCGCAGGAAATCCACCGCCTCACGCACCTCGGCGATGCCGTCGAACATCATCTTGCCGGCTTCTCGGGTGGTGATCACGGTCAACTCGGCGATGTGCTTTTCATAAAGATCGGCGGTGCGGCGCAGCACCTCGGCCCGTTCCGACACCGGACGTGCCGACCACTCGCGAAAGCCTTCCTCGGCGGCGTCGAGGGCGGTAGCGACCTCCTCCGGCGTCGCCTCATGCACGGTGCCGACCACGCGAGAACCGTCGGCGGGAGAGATAGCGTCGCGCGCCGGTCCCTTGGGCGCCGGGTTTCCGGCCAGCATGGGCCCGGCCGTCCAGGTCGTGTCGGCGAATCGCTCACGCGCCTCAAGCAGGGGCAGAATCGAGGCGGGTTCATTGATCCGGTAGCCGCGGGAGTTCACACGATCGGGGGCGAAGAGCTCGCCGGGCTGGCGGATCAACGGGCTGGCAATGGCGTCGCCGAGTTGCTCAAACCCGGCCACCGGATCCTTCGAGACTTCGCTCGGGGGGATCGTGTCGTCCACCACCTGGTTCACGAACGAAGAGTTGGCACCGTTCTCTAGCAGGCGACGGACCAGGTAGGCCAGCAAGTCGCGGTGTGCACCCACCGGGGCGTAGAGACGGCAATGCGTGCCTTCCGACTGCTTGACGATCTGGTGCAGCGATTCTCCCATGCCGTGCAGGCGCTGGAACTCGTAGCTGTCCTTGTCATCGCCCGCCATGGCCACCACGGCGGCACAGGTGTGGGCGTTGTGGGTCGCAAACTGCGGATAGATGCGGTCGCGCCGGTCGAGCAGCATCTGGGCGCAGGCCATGTAGCTGACATCGGTGTTGACCTTGCGGGTAAAGACCGGAAAGGTCTTGACCCCCATCTCCTGGGACAGCTTGATCTCGGTATCCCAGTAGGCGCCCTTCACCAGGCGCACCATGATCTTGCGATTGAACCGCTCGGCAAGGTCGTAGAGTGTCTCGATCATCGGCGCGGCGCGGCGCCCGTAAGCCTGAACGACCACACCGAAACCGTCCCATCCATCGAGGCTGGGGTCTGACATCAGTTCCTCGATCACATCGAGCGACAGATCCAACCGATCCTGCTCTTCGGCATCGATGTTGAAACCGATATTGGCCTTGGCTGCCTGCCGCACCAGCTCCTTGGCGCGCGGTACGAGCTCTGCCATCACCGTGTCGTGATGGGTAGTTTCGTAGCGCGGATGGAGCGCCGAGAGCTTGACCGAGATACCAGGACTTCCACGAACGTCGCCCTTGGCCTGCTTGGCGATCGCAGTGATCGCCTTGGCATAGGCCTTGTGATAGCGCACGGCATCTTCATCGGTGCGCGCCGCTTCACCCAGCATATCGTAGGAACACGTGTAGCCCTGCTTCTCGAGTTCGCGGGCATTCTTCATGCCCTCCTCGATGGTCTGGCCGAGCACGAACTGGCGCCCGAGGATCTTCATCGACTGGCCGACCGCCGTGCGCACGACCGGCTCGCCCATGCGGCGCACCAGGCCACGCAGTGCCCTTGCCGGTCCCTTGGGGTCGTCGTCCAGCACCTTGCCGGTGAGCATCAGCGCCCACGTCGAAGCGTTGACCATCGACGATGATGACTTGCCCAGGTGCGCGCCCCAGTCGGACGGCTCGATCTTGTCATGGATCAGATCGTCGATGGTTTCCGCATCGGGCACGCGCAGCAGCGCTTCCGCCAGACACATAAGACCCACGCCCTCGGCGGTCGAAAGCCCGTACTCGGCCAGAAACGACTCCATCATCGAAGGCGACTTTTCCTTGCGCACACGCTCCACGTAGTTGGCGCCAACGGCGGCCACCTTGCGGCGATCGTCTTCTGACAGCTTGATACGCTCGACGAGCCCGCGCAGCACATCCGCCTCGTTGGCATCGTAGTTGTCGCGGATGCGATAGCGCAGCTCACTCATGTCATCCTGCAGATGAATGTTTGCGTCGTTCATTCTTGATTTCTCCTGGCTAACCGACACAAAGCGTTGTTGCGTCGACTTAGATAATGTTCTTTCTTAGTGAATGCTGATTATCACGAATCTATTAAGGCCTTAAAAAATGCTGACCTAAAACGGCCTATGACGATGAAATACGCATTCCTAACGACAGTGTGGACTATTGGACGTTGAAACGATTCCACGTTTGACTAGGTTTTTTCTTCATGACATATGCCTGATTCGAATAATAAAACGGGGGTTTGATTCACGGTTAAGGATGCCGGGCACATCAAATTCCTGGACGGGGCTTGTCTTTCAGATCGATGCCTGACGGTGCGCCTCCTTGTGTTCATGCGACGCAAGCAGCGCGCCATGACGGGCGGGGTACCTAAGCAGACCAAGCCGAAGAACGTCAGGTCGAGAAAGGGCTCCCGAAGGAGCCCTTTCACTACTTCGAGCGAGTCATCCGCGCTCAAGTCAGCGAGTGATGTGCTGATATTCACCCGCATCGGCAGTCATGTTGCTCACCACCATGATTGCAATAAAGGAAGCGATGAAGCCAGGAATGATCTCGTACACACCGGGACCCCCCATGAACTCACCGTTCCAGCCCAGCGTAATCCAGATCATGACGGTGACAGCGCCCACCACCATACCCGCGATGGCGCCAGCACCATTCGTGCGCGGCCACATCAGCGACAGGATAATTAGCGGACCGAATGCCGATCCAAAGCCTGCCCAGGCATTACTGACCAGTCCCAGAACCTGAGAGTTTTCATCAGACGCAATGACGGCGGCAACCAGGCCCACGAGTACGACGCAAAGTCGACCGATGGCAACGGTCTCCTTGTCTGACGCTTCCTTACGCAAGAAGAGGCGATAGAAGTCCTCGGTCAGTGATGAAGACGACACCAGAAGCTGGCTGGAAATGGTACTCATGATGGCAGCAAGCAGTGCCGCATAGAGGAAACCGGTGATCAGCGGGTGGAATAACAACTCCGCCAGGATGATAAAGATCGTTTCTGGATCCTGGACATCCATACCGTTGCGGATCGCATAGGCCCGACCAAATATACCCAGAGAGACGGCACCAATCAGCGAGATGAGCATCCAAGCCATGCCGATGTTACGGGCAACAGGCACGTCCTTCAGTGTCCGAATGGCCATGAAGCGGACAATGATGTGCGGCTGGCCGAAATAGCCCAGCCCCCACGTCACCGCAGACAGCCATCCAACGAAGGTCAGTCCCGCCGTCCAGGACAGCAGCGTGGGATCGATTTCATTCAGGGTCTGTGATGCCTGGGTATAACCGCCGCCACCTTCACCGAAGAGGACAACCGCCGGCATGATCACCAGTGCCAGCATCATGATGCAGCCTTGCACAAAGTCCGTCATGCTCACGGCCAGGAAGCCGCCGACAACTGTGTAGATCAACACCACGCCCAGTGTGATGATGATGCCCATGGCGTAGTCGCTCAGGCCACCGACGTTGATAATGCCGGAAAACGCGCTTTCGAACAGCTTGCCGCCCGCCACCAGGCCTGACGCCGTATACACCGCAAAGAATATGACGATAACGATAGCGGATACCGTTCTCAGCGACATCGCGCGAGTAGGGAACCGGTTTGCCAGAAATTCCGGAATGGTAATCGCATTACCATAATGAACCGTCTGTTCGCGTAGGCGAGGAGCGACCAGCGTCCAGTTGAAAAACGCACCCACGAGCAGGCCGATACCGATCCAGGCCGAACCCAGACCAGAAACGAACATTGCGCCAGGCAAACCCAGCAGCAACCAGCCGCTCATGTCCGAAGCGCCGGCCGACAGAGCCGCCACTTGTGGGCTGAGAGCTCGCCCACCCAGCATGTAATCCTCAGAAGTCGACGTAGATTTGCGCATAGCGTAGACGCCAATGGCGATCATGAGCGCAAAGTAGCCAACAAGACTGATCCAAACACCAATAGCCATGAAAAATCTCCAGCTCGTCAGGACGGAACTAGCTCCGACAGGTTAGCGCGTCCACCATGTAAAACTCGGAAATGGCACGCATTATTGTTAACTTCGGTTTTTATTCACGTAACAAGGCGCTATCGCCTGTGACGCCAGCCTTCCCCTCTCGATTCCCACCTCCCTTCGTGAAGCTCGCTTTACACAAAATTTCAGTTCCATCATCTTTGTGAATCTATGATGAAATCATACTGTTCTTCTCAAGGATTCAACGCTCATTACTCGTTTTTCTTCGTTTCCGCGAGGCCAGTGCAAGCTTCGAGATGGGCTCGCACATCACTACTTCACGTGAGCGACAGCCCGCAATGGATGGGCAATGCCTGCCAGATCGCTGGGCGGCAAAATCAGAAGGTTCGCGACCGATGGCAAGTTCCCGACAAGTGGGTCATGGCGGGAACCTCGCAGGCCACCAACAAAAAACGGCCACCGCCGAAACTGGCTAAGTGACCGTAATTACTGATATTTTTTGGCGCGCCCAGTAGGATTCGAACCTACGACCCCTGCCTTCGGAGGGCAGTACTCTATCCAGCTGAGCTATGGGCGCGGATTGCCAAGTGCGAACACGAAGCGGTCGATATCCTAACCGCCATGCCGGCACCTGTCCAGCGTGGGCCCGCCGCCGCTCCAAGCCGTCTCATGCCAATGGCGGGGGGTTGATCATTTTCCTGCTGCCTGAGATGCCGGTATACTAATCTGCACTTCGTGCGTTACGGCGTCATTGAGTCTTCGGCAAACAAGCCTGCGCCGCGTATGATCCATTACAGGACCGTCAAGAGGTGGTGAGAGTGAAATCCAGCAAGCTGATCATGGGGTGCCTGGCCACCCTCGGCCTGACCGCCGGCATGGCAACCGCCCAGGCCAACGTCGACCGCGACGCCATCGCCGAGCGTCTCAAGCCGGCAGGACAACTCTGCCTGCAGGGCCAGGACTGCGGCACCGCGGCATCCGCCAGCGCCGCACCGGAAGCGGCCAACGGAAACGGCGACGGCATCGACGGCGCGGCCATCTACAACAGTGTCTGCATGGCCTGTCACGAAACCGGCGCCGCCGGTTCTCCGATCCGCGGAGACGAGGCCGCCTGGGCGGATCGAGTAGGGCAGGGTTTCGCCACTCTGCTTGATCACTCCATCAACGGTATCGGTGCCATGCCGGCCCGCGGTGGCAATCCCAACCTCTCGGATGCGGAAATGGAAGCGGCCACTGCTTATCTGGTGGAACCGGTCATGGACGTCCCGGAACTGGGCAGCACAGACGAGGCGCCCGTCGAGGAAGCCGCGGCCGAAGAAGAAGCTCCGGCCGAAACTGCCGCTACCGAGGAAACTGCTGCTGAGGAAACCGCCGCTACCGAGGAAACTGCTGCTGCCGACAGCGAGCCCTCCCACGCCGGAATTGACGGCGAGGCAATCTATAACCAGGCATGCATGGCCTGCCACATGACCGGTGCCGCCGGCGCACCGATCAAGGGCGACGCCGACGCCTGGGGAGCACGCCTCGAGCAGGGCATGGAAACCCTCTACGATCACTCCATCAACGGCTTCAACGCCATGCCGGCCAAAGGCGGCAACATGAGCCTTTCGGATGACGATGTTAAAGCCGCCGTAGACTTCATGGTCGACGCGGTGCAGTAAGTGTTACTTGCAAAGAAATACCTGCGGGGCGCCTGAAGGCGCCTCGCTTGCATCTGGCGACTGATTGCGTGCGGGAAAGTACCCTCCACTTGCCTATTGCAAAGCAAACGGCACCCCTATGGCATCCGACCCTCAGCCCAGTAAAGAGCCTTCAGCCCAGTAAAGAGCGCAGCCCGGCGATGGCGTCCTTGCCCCGGGCCTGTTTCTTTTCCGGGTCCTCCCTGTCGGGACGCCCTTCCCACTCCAGGTCCTCCTGCGGTAGCTCATCCAGAAAGCGACTGGCAGCGCAGTCCATCAGCTCGCCATAGGCCTTGCGCTGCCTTGCCAGAGTCAGGGTCAAGGTGCGACGCGCCCGGGTGATGCCCACATAGGCCAAGCGGCGCTCCTCCTCTACGGTGCCCGCCTCGATGGCGTTGCGGTGAGGCAGCAGCTCTTCCTCGAGCCCCATCAGGTAGACGTGGGGAAACTCGAGGCCCTTGGAGGCGTGCATGGTCAGCAGCTGGACGCGGTCGGAATCGTCCTCCTCGGCCTGCTGCTCGAGGATATCACGCAGCACCAGCCGGGAAATGGCGGCCTCCACGCTGTCGGTTTCTGTCTCCTCGGAAGCCGTGCTCTCCTCCGGGCTCGCCTCTTCAGGATCGGCCTGCATCGACTTCTCGAGCTGGTCGATCAGGATCCAGACGTTGGCCATGCGTCGCTCGGCGATGGTGGGAGCGCTGGCGTTCTGATAAAGCCAGGCCTCGTAGTCCATCTCGCCCAGCATGTCGCGGATAGCGGCGATGGCATCGCCTTGATCCATGCGCCGCCTCACCCCGTCGATGAAATGGGTGAAGCGGCCCAGCCGTTCCACGGCACGCGTCGGAAGCTGCTGTTCGAGACCCAACTCGTGACAGGCGGCAAACAACGAGATATCGCGCCCAGTCGTCGAGTCGTTGGCATAGTTCGCCAGCTTCTCCAGGGTGCCGGGGCCGATTTCTCGCCGCGGCACATTGACGATACGCAGGAAGGCGTTATCGTCCGCCGGATTGATCAACAGGCGCAGGTAGGCCATGGCATCCTTGATCTCGTTGCGCGAGAAGAAAGAGGTGCCACCCGAGAGCTTGTAGGGGATCTGGTAGTGCTGCAGCTTGAGCTCCAGCAGCCTGGCCTGGAAGTTGCCGCGGTAGAGCACCGCGAAATCGCGCCACTCGCCACGCTCCTTGATGCGCCGGGTGAGGATCTCGCTGGCCACGCGGTCCGCCTCGGCTTCCTCGTGGCGATTGACCACCACACGGATCGGCGCGCCATCGCCCATATCCGACCACAGGGTCTTCTCGTAGACGTGGGGGTTGTTGGCAATCAACGTATTGGCGGCACGCAGGATAGTACCGGTGGAGCGGTAGTTCTGCTCCAGCTTGACCACCTTCAGGCGCGGGAAGTCTTCGCCCAGGGTCACCAGGTTCTCCGGGCGCGCCCCGCGCCAGGCGTAGATCGACTGGTCGTCGTCGCCCACCACGGTGAAGGTCTGCCGCTCGCCCATCAGCAGCTGTACCAGTTGGTACTGGCTGACGTTGGTGTCCTGGTACTCGTCCACCAGCATGTAGTGGATGCGCTTGCGCCAGCGGGCCAGCGCCTCGGCGTCGTCGCGCAGCAGCACCACCGGCAGCAGGATCAGATCATCGAAATCCACCGCATTGTAGGCCTTGAGGTGGCGGTTGTAGGCCTCGTAGACCCGAGCGGCGAACAGCTCATCATCGTCCGCAGCGTGGGACATCGCCTGACCCGGCAGTACCAGATCGTTTTTCCATGCCGAGATCTGGTGCTGCACCGAGTTGATCGCCTCGGCGTCTACTTGGGCATCCTTCTGCATCAGGTCGCGCAGCAGCGCCTTGGCGTCCTCCGGATCGAACAGCGAGAAACCAGGCCGGTAGCCCAGCGCCTTCAGCTCGCGACGGATGATGTTGAGCCCCAGGGTATGAAAGGTAGAAACGGTCAGGCCGTGCCCCTCGCGGCCCTTGAGCATGGCACCGACCCGCTCCTTCATCTCCCGGGCGGCCTTGTTGGTGAAGGTCACCGCGGCGATGCGCCGAGCGCTCATGCCGCAGGCTTGCACCAGGTAGGCGATCTTGGTGGTAATCACGCTGGTCTTGCCGGAGCCGGCGCCCGCCAGCACCAAGCAGGGGCCATCGATGTAACGCGCCGCCTCCCGCTGGCGGGGATTGAGCCGAGCCAGGCGCTGCTGAATGGTGGAAGGGGTGGAGGGAAGCGTCATCGAGCGGGCCTCGCGGGGTCCACCGTTGCCGCGCCGGCGAAGTCCAGCTGTCGCCAGGCCTCATAGACCAGCACCGCGCAGGCATTGGAAAGATTCAGGCTGCGGCTACCCTCGCGCATGGGAATGCGCAGCCGCTGGGTCTCGGGCAGCGCATCGAGCATCGCCTGGGGCAGACCGCGGGTCTCCGGGCCGAACACCAGGGCGTCGCCACCACCATAGGTCGGCTCATGGTAGCCGGTCCGTCCGCGGGTCGACACGGCGAAGACCCGCTCGGGTGCTGCCGCCTCGAGATAGGCCTCCCAGTCGCGATGCACGCTGACCATCGCCCACTCGTGGTAGTCAAGCCCGGCCCGGCGCAGGCGCTTGTCATCAAGCACAAAGCCCAGCGGTTCGATCAGATGCAGCCGAAAGCCGGTGTTGGCGCACAGCCGGATCAGGTTACCGGTATTGGGCGGGATCTCGGGCTGGTAGAGCACGACGTCGAGCATGGCAGGTTCCGACAAAAGCCCTTGTGCAAGGCACGAGTGTAACGCAGACGGGCCCCATGACGGGGCCCGCGATCATCGGCAGCTAACTGCGCCGGGGAGTCATCAAAAGCGCAGGCGCACGCCTAACTGGGCGCCACGATCCAGGGTGCGGGAGCCGCCGTCATCGTCGAAGTCGGCGCCCAACTGACGCAGGCCCAGGTAGCCATCCACGTTGGGAGCAAAGGCATAGCGGGCGCGAACCCCGACTTCGTACCCATCCTCCAGGTCACGGGTGGAGATCACGTTGGGGGTATAGAAACCGTAGCCGCCCAGAGAGACCTCGGGCAGATTGGGCAGGTAGACATAGCCGTATCCCCCCAGACCGAGACCGCCTCCCTTGCCGACGTCGGTATCAAACTGGGTCCAGCGCGCGCCCACGCCTACCTCGCGATCAGGGGTGTGATTAGTGCCCATCAGCTGAGCGTTAAACACCGTGGCGTCCTCGCGATACTCGCTGTGAACCACTCCACCACCCAAGCTGATGCCGTCCACTACCTCGCCGGCGGCCTCGAACTGCACGGCATCGGGACCCAGGTTGAGGTCCAGGCTGGCACCCTGGGCATTGCCCACAGCGCCAAGGGCAAGGACGGCCAGCAACGTCAGTGTTGGTTTCATCTCGCTCTCCTCAACCTTTGCGAACGATTCACCTTGTACGGTATTTGTATAGATTCACTGAAGTGTAGCGCAAAGTGCCGTCACGCCGAAGGAGATGCACCATATCTCGCACGATAGTCACGTATGGCCTCGGCATGGTGGTTCAACGCATCGCCGGCATGCGCTTCAAGATAGGTCAGGACCATATCCAGGCTCACAATACTGACCACCGGCATGGCGTAGCGGGCCTCCACCTCCTGAATGGCGCTCAGGCCACTGCCGTCAACGTCAGCGCTACCGCGTTCCTGGCGGTCCAGGGCGATAATCACACCGGCGGCAAGAGCGCCGGCCGCCTCGATCAGCCCCATGGCCTCGCGGATGGCGGTGCCGGCCGTGATCACGTCGTCGATGATCAGGACACTACCGTCAAGCTCGGCGCCGACGATGTTGCCACCCTCACCGTGGGCCTTGGCTTCCTTGCGATTGAAGGCGTAGGGCAGATCGCGGCCGTGGTGGTCGGCCAGCGCCACCGCCGTCGTGACGGCCAGTGGAATGCCCTTGTAGGCAGGGCCAAAGAGCACATCGAAGGCGGGAGCGCGGTCAACGATGGCGCGGGCGTAGAAACGGCCCAAGCGCGCCAATGCTTCGCCAGTGCGAAATAGCCCGGCGTTGAAGAAGTAGGGGCTGATCCGACCCGATTTCAGGGTGAACTCGCCGAATCGCAGCACCCCCTGTTCGATGGCGAACTCGATGAATTCACGCTGGTAATCCTGCAGCGCAGGCGTGCCGGAGTGCTCCACTGATGGCTCCTATCGTCTTAATTGGCGCGGGCCTTTTACCCAAACGTCGAAACGTCGGGTATCATACACGCGCGACGGTAAAGGGACCACGTATGAAAATTGCCACTATTAATGTCAACGGTATCCGGGAGGCGGTCGGTCGAGGGTTTCTCGACTGGCTGGCCAACCAGGATGCCGATGTTGTCTGCGTCCAGAATCTCAAGGCCAAGAGCTTCGAGCTGGACGACAGCATCCTCTATCCAGAAGGCTATGAGGGCTACTTCCTCGATGCCGAGCAGGACGGCTTCTCAGGAGTGGGCATCTACTGCCGGAAGATTCCCAAGGCCATCATGTACGGGCTGGGCTTCCCCCAGTGTGACAACGAGGCTCGCTTCCTGCAGGCCGACTACGACCGCTTCAGCATCGTCAGCTTCCTGATGCCCGACGGCAGCGACTTCGCCGCCAAGCAGGCCTTCATGGCCCAGTATCAGGAATACCTGAGCAAGATGGCCCGCAAGCGTCGCGAGTACATCATCTGCGGCACCTGGCACATTGCTCACAAGACCATCGACCTGGAGAACTGGGCCGACAATCAGGACACTCCCGGCTTCAAACCCGAAGAGCGCGCCTGGATGGATCAGGTATTCGGCCCCACCGGTTTCATCGACTGCTTTCGCGAGATCAACCGCGACGCCGGCGAGTCCACCTGGTGGCCAAAGCTTGACCAGGAGGTACCGCGCTCCCGCCAGGAGGGATGGCGCATCGATTACCAGGTGGTAGGCCCCGAGTTCCGCCGCCATGTGGTCGATGCCTGGATCGACTATGACGCCACCTTCTCCGAGTTCGCACCGCTGATCGTCGAGTACGACTTACCGCTCTGAGTCACCTCCCTTCGTCGCCGTTCCGGTCCGCCGGAACGCAGAACGCCGGCCACGTGGGCCGGCGTTCTGCGTCTGGGAAGTTTAGAAATCGGGAAACCCTGTTGTCAGACGCTTGCCTTAGCGTGGAATGCCCAGCGACTCGCGCTGGTGGTCGAACAGCTGGTAGCCAGCGTTCTCGGCCAGCTCCAGCATGGCATTGAGCTCGGCACGGCTGAAGCTGCCCTTCTCGGCAGTGCCCTGCACCTCGATAAGACTGCCGTCCTCGGCCATGACCACGTTCATGTCGGTATCTGCGCCGCTATCCTCGGGATAGTCCAGATCCACCACCGGCACCCCCTTGAACAGACCCACCGAAACCGAACTCACCAGCTGCTTGAAGGGGTCGCCCTTGATCAGCTTTTTGCGTTGCAGGTAGCGAACAGCGTCCATCAGCGCCACGCAGCCGCCGGTGATGGAGGCGGTGCGAGTACCGCCGTCGGCCTGGATCACGTCGCAGTCCACGGTGATGGTGAACTCGCCGAGCTTCTTGAGGTTCAGGGAAGCGCGCAACGAGCGGCCGATCAGGCGCTGGATCTCGAGCGTGCGCCCCCCCTGCTTGCCGCTGGCCGCCTCACGGCCGCTGCGGGTATGGGTGGCGCGGGGCAGCATGCCATACTCGGCGGTCACCCAGCCCTGGCCCTTGCCGCGCAGCCAGCGCGGCACGCCGGGCTCGACGCTGGCGTTGCACAGCACCTTGGTATCGCCGAACTCCACCAGTACCGAGCCCTCGGCGTGGCGGGTGTAATCCCGGGTCAGGCGAATCTCGCGGGGCTGGTCGGGCGCACGGCCGCTGGGGCGTCGAAACGGAGTGGACATATCACCTCATCTGGATCAAGTAGGGTCTGAAACGCATGCGAATCATGGCTGGGGGCCATTCTACACCCTTGGGCCAGCCTTGCCGGCGAATCGGGTACACTGCGCCACATCCTTCAGATCCTTTACGTTACCCCCGGGAGCCTTCGCCATGGTGCACAGCATGACCGCCTTCGCCCGCCAGGAGCACACCGCCGACTGGGGCAGTCTGCAGCTCGAGCTGCGCTCGGTGAACCAGCGCTACCTGGAGCCCCACTTCCGCCTGCCGGAGAGTCTGCGCGACCTGGAGCCGGCCTTTCGCGAGGCGCTGCGCCACCGCCTGGCCCGCGGCAAGGTGGAGTGCACCCTGCGCTTCGAGCCCGCCGGCGCGGCCGAGGGCCTCAGCGTCAACGCCGCTCGGCTGGCCGAGCTGGCCCGTGTCCTGGGCGAGGTGCGTCAGGCCGTGGCCGACGCCGCGCCTGCCGACGCCCTGGCCCTGCTTGCCTACCCCGGCGTACTGGAGAGCCGTGGTCCTGACCCGGAGATCGTCAAGGCCCAAGCGCTGGCGCTCTTCGAGCAGAGCCTGGATGACCTGGTGGCCGGCCGCGCCCGGGAGGGGGAGAAACTTGCCGCGCTGATCCGCGACCGGCTCGTCGCCATCGAAGCGCAGGTGGCCGAGGTACGCACGCTAATGCCGCAGATTCTCGAGCGCCAGCGCAGCCTGCTGCTGGAGCGCCTGGACGCAGTGAAGAGCGAGCTCGACCCCCAACGCCTGGAGGCCGAGCTGGCCCTGCTGGCCCAGAAGGCCGACGTGGACGAGGAGCTCGACCGCCTGGCCACCCATGCCGCCGAGGTCGGGCGTCAGCTGGCGCTGAAGGGCCCGGTAGGTCGGCGCCTCGACTTCCTGATGCAGGAACTCAATCGTGAGGCCAATACCCTCTCTTCGAAGTCGGCCGTGGCCAGCACCACCCGCTGCGCGGTGGAGCTCAAGGTGTTGATCGAGCAGATGCGGGAGCAGATCCAGAACATCGAGTAGGCCTGCAGCGCCGCGTAAATTCGTGCGATACTGCGCGCTTTACTTCGGCTCATGCCACCTCATACAGCTGTCACACAGGGATGCCGACCATGCCCCAGGGTACCCTCTTCATCGTTTCCGCCCCCTCAGGCGCCGGCAAGACCAGCCTGGTGCGAGAGCTGATCGAGAGCCTCGACGGCATCCAGGTGTCGGTATCGCACACCACCCGCGAACGCCGCAACGGCGAAGTGGACGGCGTGAACTATCATTTTGTGGACCTGCCGGCCTTCGAGGCGATGATCGAGCGCGGCGAGTTCTTCGAGCACGCCCGGGTCTTCGACAACTATTACGGCACCTCACGCCCCGCAGTGCAGGCCGCCTTGGATGCCGGCCAGGATGTCATCCTGGAGATCGACTGGCAGGGCGCGCGCCAGGTCCGCAGCCAGCTGCCCGACGCGGTGTCGATCTTCATCTTGCCGCCCTCTCGGGAAGAGCTGGAGCACCGCCTGGCCAGCCGCGGCACCGACGAGCACGCGGTAATCGAACGGCGCATGCAAGAGGCGGTGGGCGAGATGTCCCACCACGACGAATACGACTACCTGGTAATCAACGACGACTTTACTACCGCCCTGCGTGAGCTGCAGGCTCTGGTCATCTCCCAGCGCCTGAGTCGCGAGCGTGCCGGCAAGGCTCACGCCCCGCTGCTGCAGGCGCTGCTATCCTGATCCCCATGGGCGCTGCACTGCAGCGCTTGTCACGGTAACCGGGCGTCGAGTAACCTATAGGGTCTACCCATAAGTGGAATCCGCCCATACGCGCCCCGCGTGTGCCCCTGCGGGTTCCCGCTAGCTTTCAGGAAGGCATCCCATGGCACGAGTCACGGTCGAAGATTGTCTGGAAAATGTCGAGAACCGCTTCCAGCTGGTGATGATTTCCACTGCGCGAGCACGCCAACTGGCTCGCGGCTCTCGCGATGCCCTGGTGCCCTGGGAGAACGACAAGCCCACCGTTGTTGCCCTGCGCGAGATTGCCGCCGGCCTGGTCGACTCGAGCGTTCTCGACGAGCCCGTGGAAGCCGCGGTGCGTCCGGTACGCGAGCCCTTCTTCGGCGGCGCCGGCGAGGAGTGATCACGACGGCGCTGAGGCGCCGTCATCCTTTCCAGGACGCTAACGCAGGAATCAGGGCGCGCCGCATGTTCACCATCGATGACCTGGCCGACCGTCTCGGCAGCTACCTTCCCCAGAGCGAGATTCAGCAGGTCAAGCGCGCCTTCTACTACGCCGAGCAGGCCCATGACGGGCAGCGTCGGCGTTCCGGCGAGCCCTACGTCACCCACCCGCTCGCCGTCGCCAACATCCTCGCCAACATGCACATGGACCACCAGAGCCTGATGGCCGCCATGCTGCACGACGTCATCGAAGATACCGGGGTCGGCAAGGAGGCGCTGGCCAAACAGTTCGGCAAGCCGGTGGCGGAGTTGGTGGACGGGGTCTCCAAGCTGACCCAGATCGCCTTCGAGGACAAGGCGGTGGCCCAGGCCGAGAACTTTCAGAAGATGGTGCTGGCGATGTCCCGGGATATTCGGGTGATCATCGTCAAGCTGGCCGACCGGCTGCACAACATGCGCACCCTTGGAGCGCTGCGCCCGGAAAAGAAACGCCGCATCGCTCGCGAAACCCTGGAGATCTACGCCCGCATCGCCAGCCGGCTGGGCATCAACACCATCCGCGTGGAGCTGGAAGACCTTTCCTTCCAGGCCCTGCATCCGATGCGCGCCGAACGCATCAAGCGTGCCGTTTCCAGCGCCCGGGGGCACCGTCGTTCGGCGATCCGCCAGATCCAGACCACCCTGCAGCAAAGTCTCGACGATGAAAAGCTTTCCGGCACGGTGGTCGGCCGCCAGAAGCATCTGCTGTCCATTTACAAGAAGATGCGCGACCAGCGCAAGTCGTTCACCGAGATCATGGACGTCTTCGGCTTTCGCATCATCACCGAGGACGTGGACAGCTGCTACCGCATCCTCGGCGTGGTGCATAACCTCTACAAGCCGGTACCCGGACGGTTCAAGGACTACATCGCTATCCCAAAGGCCAATGGGTATCAGAGCCTGCACACGTCCCTGTTCGGCAGCGGCGGCATGCCCATCGAGGTGCAGATCCGCACCCGAGAGATGGAAGCCATGGCCAACAACGGCATCGCCGCCCACTGGCTCTACAAGGCCGGCCAGACCCGGCATCCTATCGCCGAGGGTAGCCATGCCCGTGCCCGCTCCTGGATCAAGGGCCTGCTGGAGATGCAGCGTCACGCCGGCGATTCGCTGGAGTTCATCGAGCATGTCAAGAACGACCTTTTTCCAGACGATATCTACGTGTTCACCTCCAAGGGCGACATCATGGAGCTGCCCCAGGGCGCCACGGTGATCGACTTTGCCTACGCGGTGCATACCGATATCGGCAACGGCACTATTGCCTGCCGTATCGATCGCCACCTGGCCCCGCTCTCTACCCGCCTGGAAAGCGGCCAGACTCTGGATATCATCACTGCCCCCGGGGCAAGGCCCAACCTGGCCTGGCTCAACTTTGTCGCCACCGCCAAGGCGCGCTCGGCGATTCGCCATGCGCTAAAGCACCAAAAGCATACCGAGGCAGTGCAACTCGGCCGGCGACTGCTCAACAAGTCACTGGCCCAGTTCGAGACCAGCCTGGAGGAGCTGCCCGAGGGGCCGCTTGCCGGCCTGCTGGCCGAGCTCGGCCTGAAAAACGACGAGGCCCTGCTGGAGTCCATTGGCCTGGGCACTCGGATCGCCCATTTGGTGGGTCGTCGCCTGCTCGAACTCCAGCACGGCGAATCGCCTTCGGACAAGGGCGAATCGCGCGCCCATGGCCCCATCCTGATCAGCGGCGCCGAAGGCATGGTGATCAAGTTCGCCCGCTGCTGCCACCCGCTGCCCGGCGACCCGGTCATCGGCCACCTCTCGGTGGGAAAGGGGATTGTGGTACACCGCGCCGAGTGCCGGAATCTGGGCGAACTCAGGAATGACCCGGACAAGCTGTTCGCCCTGGAGTGGTCCGACGACATCGCCGAGGATTTCCCGGTGGCACTGCGCCTGGAGGTGGAAAGCCGTCGTGGCCTGGTGGCCGAACTGGCCGGCCTGGTCACCGATGCCGAGGCCAACATCGAGCGCATCGGCATCGAGGAGCGTGATGCCCGCCTGGTCACCGTTAACCTGACCCTATCGGTGCGCAATCGCATCCACCTGGCGCGTATCATCAAGCGACTGCGCAATCTCCCCCATGTCGAGCGTATCACCCGACTCGGCAACTGAGTGTCCCCCGCCGGCCCGACAGCGCCCCAATAGGGCGACCGGGCCGCTTTGTATTATCCGAATCATCGACCAACCCAACGGAGCACACCATGAGCAACAAGGCCGTCATCAATACCGACAAGGCGCCCGCCGCCATCGGCCCCTACTCCCAGGCCATCAAGTCCGGCAATACCGTCTACCTCTCAGGTCAGATTCCCCTGGACCCGGCGACGATGGAACTGATCTCCGACGACTTCGAAGCGCAGGCCCGTCAGGTCTTCACCAACCTGAAGGCCGTCTGTGAGGAAGCCGCCGGCTCGCTGGGCGAAATCGTCAAGCTCAACCTTTACCTGGTCGACCTGGGCAACTTCGCCATCGTCAACAAGGTGATGGAAGAGGTCTTCGACAAGCCCTACCCGGCCCGCGCTGCGGTAGGCGTCAAGGCGCTGCCCAAGGGCGCCCAGTTCGAAGCGGAAGCCGTGATGGTCATCGGCGACTGACAGGCCCATGAGGCTCTTTCTCGCCCTGGTGCCGCCCCCCGAGCTGCGCGAGCGGCTCGGCGAACTGGCTGACGCCGCCCACGCTCACTATGGCGGGCGGCGCATGCCGGACGAGAGCCTGCACCAGACCCTGGCCTTTCTCGGCGAGGTAAGCGATGTGCAGGCTACCGAGCTGGTGGACTGGGTGAGACGCCTGACGGTGCCTCCCGGGGAATGGCGGCTGGACGCCTGGGGCCACTTTCGACGGCCGGGCATCCTCTGGGTGGGTGGGCACTCGCCGGACCCGGCGCTCGGCCGTCTCCAGAAGCAGCTGTGGGATGCATTGGAGGGCTTCGGCCTGGCGGGACGCCCGACGCGTTTCGTACCCCACGTCACCCTGCTGCGCCGAGCCGACATTCTCGGCGTCAGTACTCTCGGCGTCAGTAACCTCCCGACCCCTGACCTGATCTGGTCCTACCGACACCTCGCTCTGGTGCGCTCCTTCACCCTCGATGACGGCGCGAGCTACACGACCCTTGCTCGGTCGTCCTGACTTGCAGCCAAACTCAGGCCTTCGCGGGCAGAAAGCCGCCCTCCCTCAGCACCTGGGCGTAGCCCTCGCGGTAGCTGGGGTAGCAGAACTCATAGCCGCTGGCCAGCAGGCGGGCGTTTTGGCAGCGCTTACTGGCACGGCGACGCAGCGGCGATTGAATGGTCTCGGTGGCTTCCACCTTGAGCTGCTTGGCCAGCCAGCTCATCACCTCGTGGAGCGGTGCCGGCTCGCAGTCGCTGGCCAGATAGAGGTCGTCTACCGGATCACTGGCCAGAGTGCGCTCGATCAGGTGGGCCAGGACCCCGGCACAGTCGTCGCGATGGATGCGGTTGGTGTACATGGCAGGGCTCGCCGGCGCGATGCGCCCCTCGCTCACCTGGCGAATCAGGCGGTCCCGGCCGGGGCCGTAGATCCCCGAAAAGCGCACGGTGGTACCGGGCAGCTCATGGCCGAGCAGCGTCTGCTCCGCCTCGCGCATCAGCGCCCCGGCGAAGCCGGTGGGGTCGGCAGAGCTCGCTTCGTCGACCTCCTCACCGGCCTGCTGGGAATAGACGCTGGTGGAGGAGACGAAGAACACCCGTTTCGGCACCCGCTTGCGCGCGCCGAACTCGGCCAGCACCGTCTTGAGTCCCTCGGGGTAGGCGGCGCGGTACGCCTCCTCCTCGAAGCGGTCGGCGCTGGCCACGTAGACCAGGATGTCGGCATCCGGCAGGGCGGCGAGACTCGCGGGATCGGTGAGGTCCGCGCCGGCGGCCTCAAGGCCGCTATCCGCCAGCGCCGCTGCGTTGCGACGCACGCCCACTACCCGTTGGCCGGCCGCCCGCAGGCGCTGGCCAAGCCCAATCCCGATATCTCCACAGCCCAGAATCAGCGTTGTTGTCTTCACCTTTTCCCTGCCCCCTGATAAAAAGTCCCTATTGGAATTTCAAGAGGATGCCTGTAAGGCAACCAGAATGACTCTAACAGAACTCCGCTACATCGTGACACTGGCTCAGGAGCGCCACTTCGGACGCGCCGCCGAGCGCTGCTTCGTCTCCCAGCCAACGCTCTCAGTGGCTGTCAAGAAGCTCGAGGAAGAGCTGGGCATTGCCCTGTTCGAACGCTCCAAATCCACCGTCCAGGTCACACCGCTGGGCGAGAAGATTGTCGAGCAGGCCCAGCGAGTGCTCGAACAGACCAGCGTGATAAAGGAGCTGGCCAATGCCGGCAAGGACCAGCTGGCGAGCCCTCTGCGCCTCGGTGCCATCTACACCATCGGTCCCTATCTCTTTCCCCACCTGATTCCCGAGCTGCGCCTTGGCGCGCCACAGATGCCGCTCTACATCGAGGAGGGATTTACCGGCAACCTGCGCCGCAAGCTGAGAAGCGGGGAACTGGACGCCATCATCATCGCCCTCCCGTTTACCGAGACCGACGTGGTCACCAAGGCCTTGTACGCAGAAGCGTTCGAGGTGCTGATGCCCGCCGACCATCCCTGGGCCGAGCGCGAGGTCATCCAAAAGGAGGAGCTGCTCAAGGAGCGACTGCTGCTGCTCGGCGAGGGCCACTGCTTCCGGGACCAGATCCTCGAAGCCTGTCCTGCCATCAGCCAGAAACTCAACAGTCCGAACAACACCCTCACCGCTGAAGGGGGGTCGCTGGAAACCATCCGTCACATGGTGGCCTCCAAGCTCGGCATCACCGTGCTGCCGAGTTCGGCGATCGGCACCGTCCACTACGAGAGCGGCCTGCTGGTCAGCCGTCCCTTCGCCCCGCCCGCACCGGCGCGCACCGTGGCCATCGCCTGGCGCGCCAGCTTTCCGCGGCCCAAGGCGATCGACGCCGTGACCGAGGCCATTGCCCGCTGCCGCGAGGCCGAACCCGTGACAACATGAATGCACTCGACTCGCCGGTCACGTCGCTCAAGGGCGTCGGCGAAGCGCTGGCGCTGAAGC
Organism: Halomonas tibetensis; assembly: GCF_042643535.1. Classification (NCBI taxonomy): domain Bacteria; kingdom Pseudomonadati; phylum Pseudomonadota; class Gammaproteobacteria; order Oceanospirillales; family Halomonadaceae; genus Halomonas; species Halomonas tibetensis. The sequence continues at coordinate 185,973 of NZ_JBHRSQ010000009.1, read as the reverse complement.
TTGCCCGGTTGCGCATCGAGAGCGTCGCAGATCTGCTCTTTCACCTGCCGCTGCGCTACCAGGACCGCACCCGCATCACCCCCATCGGCACCTTGCGCGCCGGCCACGAAGCCGTCGTGGAGGGTGAAGTGGTGGCCGCCGAAGTGGTGCAGGGGCGGCGGCGCAGCCTGCTGGTGCGTCTGAGGGATGGTTCGGGCCTGCTCAGCCTGCGCTTCTTCCACTTTTCACCGGCCCAGCAGCAGCAGTTCCAGCCCGGCACCTGGTTGCGCGGCTTCGGCGAGGCCCGCGCCGGCGCCACCGGGCTGGAGATTTACCACCCCGAGTATCGGCTGCTCAAGGCCGACGCCCCGCCGGTGGAAGACCACCTGACGCCCATCTACCCTGCCACCGAGGGGTTGCACCAGACCCGTCTAAGGGCACTGATCGAACAGGCCCTGGCGCTCATGGAGGCCCGCCCCGAGGCGCTGCCGGACTGGATCAGCGAAAGCCTTCGCACTCGCTTTCGGCTGCCCGAGCTACATCACTGCCTGCATGTACTGCATCAGCCACCGCCGGAGGTAAACCCCGAGCAGCTGGCCAGCGGTCGCCATCCGGCTAGCCGTCGCCTGGCCCTGGAGGAGCTGCTGGCGCACCGCCTCAGCCTCCAGGCGGTACGCCAGCGTATCCAGGAGGATGGCGCCCCGGCGCTGCCCTACGGGCGCGGCTTGCAAGCACGCTTTCTTACACAGCTACCCTTTTCGCTAACCGGCGCTCAGCGCCGTGTGCTGGACGAGATCGGCGCCGATCTCGCTCGGGAGATGCCCATGCTTCGCCTGGTGCAGGGCGACGTGGGCTCCGGCAAGACGGTAGTGGCCGCCATGGCGGCCCTGGCCGCCATCGCCGGCGACTGCCAAGCGGCGATGATGGCACCTACCGAGATCCTCGCTGAGCAGCACTACCGCGCCTTCCGGGCCTGGTTCGGACCGCTCGGCATCGAGGTGGCCTGGCTCTCAGGCAAGCTCAAGGGCAAGGGACGCCTGGATACCAAGGCGGCCATCCGGGACGGTCGCGCTCGCATGGTGGTCGGCACCCACGCCCTGTTCCAGGGCGACGTGCACTTTCAGCGCCTCGGCCTGGCCATCATCGACGAACAGCATCGCTTCGGGGTGCACCAGCGCCTGGCGCTTCGCGAGAAGGGCGAGGCCGCCGGCCTGACGCCCCATCAGCTGGTCATGACCGCCACCCCCATCCCCCGCACCCTGGCGATGAGCGCCTACGCCGATCTGGACGTCTCCGTAATCGACGAGCTGCCTCCCGGGCGCACCCCGGTAAAGACGGTGGCAATGCCCGATGAGCGGCGCCCCGAGGTGGTGGCGCGCATCCGTCACGCCTGCGCCGAGGGCCGACAGGTCTACTGGGTCTGCACCCTGATTGAGGAGTCCGAGGTGCTGGAGTGCCAGGCCGCCGAGGCGACCCGCGACGAGCTCACCGAAGCGCTGCCGGAGTTTGCTATCGGTCTGGTCCACGGGCGCATGAAGGCGGCCGAGAAAGCCGCGGTAATGGACGCCTTCAAGGCCGGCGAGTTGGATCTGCTGGTGGCTACCACGGTCATCGAGGTGGGGGTCGACGTACCCAACGCCAGCCTGATGATCATCGAGAACCCGGAGCGGCTTGGGCTCTCCCAACTGCATCAGCTGCGTGGACGCGTGGGGCGCGGCTCCACGGTAAGCTTCTGCGTGCTGCTCTACCATCCCCCGCTGTCGGCCAACTCGAAGCAGCGCCTGGCGGTGATGCGCGAGACCAATGATGGTTTTCGCATCGCCGAAAAGGACCTGGAGCTGCGGGGTCCCGGCGAGGTGCTGGGCACTCGTCAGACCGGCCTGGCCCAGATGAAGATCGCCGACCTGGAGCGCGACGCCGACCTGCTTGAACGGGTCGCTCCGCTGGCCGAGGCGCTACTCGCCAGTCACCCGGAGGCGAGCCGGCCGCTTGTCAGAAGATGGCTGGGCGAAGAGTCGGGCCGATACGGGCAGGTTTAACCGTCTCGATATGCTTGACTTAGATATGCCTGAGGAGTTTCTGCAGCTTTTGCAGGTCGGAAGAGTCGCCGACCAGGCGCACCGAACCTTCCATCATGCCGTCGAGGAAGGCCTGCTGGGTGGGTTTCTTGAGCACCTTGAGCGCGGTGATTTCGTCCTCGAAACGCAGCTCCAAGTCGAGATCCACCGGCAGGCCGCGCCCGCTCTGGATGCCACCGGGGGACATGCGATAGTGGCGAGCGATGGCAAGATCTTCGGTGGCGATACCCCAGTCGAGGCCGCGCATCTCGGCCAGCAGCTCCCGAAAACGCGCCTTGCGGCGCAGGGCTCGCTTGAGCAGGAAGGTCAGCAGCCAGAGCATCAGTCGCAGCTTCATGTCGATCTCGCCACCGAATCCATGGAGGGGAAAGCCAACGCGGCCCACCGGTGCGGGCCGCCTGGCACATTGCGTGGCCTTTACTTGGCCACGGCGTCTACTTGGCCACGGCGTCCTTGAGGCCCTTGCCCGGCTTGAAAGCCACGGTCTTGCTGGCCGGGATGGTCAGAGGCTGACCGGTCTGGGGATTCTTGCCGGTGCGCGCCGCACGCTCGCGCACGGTGAAGGTACCGAAGCCGATCAGCGACACGTCCTGCCCCTGGGCCACGCTCCCGGTGATCTCATCGAGGATCACGTTGAGCACCTGGCTCGCCTTGTCCTTGGAAAAATCGGCATGTTCGGCAATCGCCGCGGCGAGTTCTGGCTTACGCATGTTGCCCTCCTGATATTGGCAGTCTACCCGGGCGCCTGTCGCCGAGGTCTTGTTGTCGATGATCTAGCCTAGCAACGGCGGCGCAACCCGCGCCAGTTCAACTTTCCGACGGACACAGGCACCAGTCAACGCAAACCCGATCAAATGCCCCTCTTCCGATTCCGCCAGGGCAGAGAAGTCGCCGGCCTCTCCCTCGATGCGCCAGCGTGCCGGGGGGGTAGCCGGCGGCAGGGCCACCACCGGCAGCAGAGGGGTCTTGACCACCACCGGCCAGGGCCCGTAGACGACAGGGGTGGGCGTACCTGTGAGGGTGCGAGCCAGCGCCTTGGCGCTGGCCTGCAGGGGCTGGACGTACATGGCATTCACGCCGTCCACACAGGCCACATCACCCAGGGCGTAAACGCCGGGCGCCGAAGTGGCCAGCCTGCGATCGGTGTGGATACCCGCGGCGCTGACCGCCAGGCCAGCCGCCTCGGCCAGGGCCGTGCGCGGTCTGAGCCCCGTAGCCATCAGCACCAGGTCGGCTTCAATACGGCTGCCATCCTCCAGGGCTAGACCCACGCTGGCCCCGGCCGTTTCGAGCGCCGTCACCCCGACGCCCAGCGCCATCAGCATGCCAGCCTCGTCAAATGCCTCACCCAAGGCCCGGCCCAGGGGCTCCGGCAGCAGCCGCGGCAGAGGAGCGGCCTCGGGGGCCACCAGGCTCACCTCGTGGCCCCCGGCGATCAGGTCATTGGCGAACTCGCAGCCCACCAACCCCGCGCCGACAATGGCCACCCGACCCGGCCGTCCCAGCGCTTCCAGCGCGCCATGGAAGGCACGGTAATCATCCAGATCGTTGATGGTGAAGACCCTGGCCGCCAGCGCGTCAGAAACCGCGAAGGGCACCGCCGGCGCCGCCCCGGTGGCCAGCACCAGCTCGCTCCAGGGCAGCCGCTCGGTACCAATCTGCAGGGTGCGCGCCACCGTGTCGATGGCCTCGACCCGAGTGTGGGTGCGCACCACGACGCCGAGTTCCTCTGCTAACCGCAGGGCGTCACGCACCGCCAGGCGATCCGGCGGCAGGCGCTTGGCGAAACCGGTAGAAAGCAACGGCTTGGCATAGTCGTCGCCGCTATCGGCGGTGATCAGGGTAATGGGACGTTCGGCATCGATGGCGCGCAGAGCCCGCAGCAAGCCGATGCCCGCCATGCCGGAGCCGATAATCGTCAGGGGAGCGCTCATGGAACTCCTCGGTCAGGGTGGAGATGACACCGCATGTTACACTACCTGCCCTGAATCGACGCGGAGCCTAACGGTGTCAGACCTGCCGCCTGCCGACACCAGCGCCCCGGCGCACTGGATCTCTCTGGCCGCCGCCCGGCCCGCCATGAGCCCCGCCTGGCGCCGCTGGGTCGGCTCTCGGGACTCTCTTACCCTGCGCCTCACCGAGGCCGGCGCCCCCAGCGCCTTCCGCGTCCAGCTGCTCGACCAGCGCCTCGGGACCCCGCGTCGTGACGAGGCTCAAGCGCTGGACATCGCCCACGGCCAGCGTGCCTGGCTACGCGAGGTGGCACTCTGCCTGGGAGAGCGCCCCTGGGTAGTGGCACGCTCGGTGGCGCCGCTAGCGGGCCTGCCAGAGCACGAGCTGGCACGCCTCGGCGAGCGCTCCCTGGGCAGCTGGCTGTTTCGCCAGCCGGATCTCGAGCGTAGCGACATCGAGGTGACCTCGGCCCCCGCCGGCTTCCACGATGCCGTCGGGCCCTGGGGACGCCGCTCGGTGTTTCGCCACGGCGACTTCCGGGTGCTGGTGCAGGAATGGTTCCTGGACGCCATGGCGGATGACCTTGGCCTCCCTTCGCGCTAGGCTCTTCCCACGCCGACTTTCGTGAGGTAGAGATGGACCGTTCCCTGATGCACCCCAAGGGACTTGCCCGGGTGCCTGACTTCCTGCAGCTGATGCGCCTGAACCGTCCCATCGGCACCTGGCTACTGATGTGGCCCACCCTGTGGGCCCTATGGGTAGCCGCCGAGGGCATCCCTGGCCGAAACGTGCTGCTGATCTTTATCGCCGGCGTCTACCTGATGCGCGCCGCCGGCTGCGTGGTCAACGACTACGCCGACCGCCACTTCGACGGTCACGTCAAACGCACCCGCCACCGCCCCCTGGCCACCGGCCGCATCAGCGAAGGGGAAGCCCAGGCGCTGTTCCTGATCCTGGTGATGGCCGCCTTCGTGCTCGTCTGGTTCACCAACCTCTTCACCGTGATGCTCTCACTGGTGGGCGTAGCGCTGGCCTTTATTTACCCCTTCATGAAGCGCTACACCCACCTGCCACAGCTGTTCCTCGGCGCCGCCTTCTCCTGGGCCATCCCCATGGCCTTCGGCGCGGTGCTGGGCCATATCCCCGCCGAGGCATGGCTGCTGTTCCTGGCCAACATGGCATGGACCGTGGCCTACGACACCCAGTACGCCATGGTCGACCGCGACGACGACCTCAGGATCGGCATCAAGTCCACGGCGGTGCTGTTCGGTCGTGCCGATCGGCTCATGATCGGACTGCTCCAAGGCCTGACGCTGCTGCTGCTGACCTGGGTGGGGCTGCGCCTGGGATTGGGCGGCTTTTTCTGGCTGGGCCTGGCGGCCATGGCGGCCACCTTCGTGCACCAGCAGTTCCTGATCCGCCACCGCGAGCGCGACCCTTGCTTCCAGGCCTTCCTGAATAACCACTGGTCGGGGCTTCTGGTATTCGCCGGCCTCGCTCTCAGCCTCTGGCCGGCCTCCGGGGCATGAAGCGCAGGCGGCATTGTCATGCGAGTGTCATACTAGCGTGGTGAGATCGTCATCGATCCGTCACTGCTCCGAGGCCTCCGGATGACCGCCAAGACCGTTTTGATCGTCGATGATGAAGCGCCGATCCGCGAGATGATCGCGGTGGCGCTTGAGATGGCAGACTACCGCGTGCTCGAGGCGGACAACGCCCAGGCCGCACACGCCATGATCGTCGACCACCAGCCCGACCTGGTGCTGCTCGACTGGATGATGCCTGGTACCAGCGGCATCGAACTGGCCCGGCGCCTCAAACGCGAACCGACTACCGCCGAGCTGCCGATCATCATGCTCACTGCCAAGGGAGAGGAGGACAACAAGATCCAGGGACTCGAGGCTGGTGCCGACGACTACATCACCAAGCCCTTCTCGCCCCGTGAACTGGTCGCCCGCCTCAAGGCGGTGCTGCGACGCGCCACGCCCCAGGGAATCGAAGAGGCCGTGGAGGTGGACGGCCTGCTCCTTGACCCGGTCAGTCATCGGGTTATCGCCAGCGGCAAGGCCGTGGAAATGGGCCCCACCGAGTATCGCCTGCTGCAGTTCTTCATGACTCACCAGGAACGTGCCTATACCCGCAGCCAACTGCTGGATCAGGTGTGGGGTGGCAATGTCTACGTAGAGGAGCGCACCGTGGACGTGCATATCCGTCGCCTGCGCAAGGCGCTTGGCGAGCGTCACCAGCATCTGGTACAGACGGTGCGCGGCACCGGCTACCGGTTCTCTGCCAAGGGTTGACGTGGGCCTCTGGAAGCGAGAAGTGTGGCGTCTCCTCCTGCTGGCCGCTGGCGGCCTATTGGTGGGCTGGATTGTGTCCTACGCCGGGTTAGGACTGGCCATCGGGCTTGCCGCCTGTCTGGTCTTTCATCTCCAACGGCTCTACCGTCTTCACCGCTGGCTGACGCTTACGCCCCAGGCCGAGCCCCCTGCCGCCACGGGGGTGTGGGGCGAGCTCTTCGACCGCCTGTATCGCTACCAGAAAGGGCAACGTCATACCCAGGAGCGGCTGCTGGGCATCATCAAACGCATCCAGGAGTCCTCCGAGGCGATGCGCGACAGCGTGGTGATGCTCGACCGCCATGGTGATATGGAATGGTGGAACAGCGCCGCCGAACGCATGCTGGGACTGCGAACCTCCCATGACCGCGGTCACCACATCACCAACCTGCTGCGCGACCCTCGCTTCATCGACTACTTCCACACGCGCGACTACCGGGAGCCGCTGACCCTACGCTCGCCCATCGATGAGCAGATGGTGCTGCAGTTCCAGATTACTCTCTACGGCGATGATGAGCGGCTGCTGATGGCCCGCGACATCACCCGCCTGCACCGCCTGGAGGAGATGAGACGCGACTTCGTGGCCAATGTCTCCCACGAGCTGCGTACCCCGCTCACCGTACTGGCCGGCTACCTGGAGACCTATGACACCTACGCCGACCAGCTGCCGCCGCGCTTCGCCCGGGGTCTGCATCAGATGCAGGAACAGACCCATCGAATGCAAAACCTGGTGAGCGACCTGCTGCTGCTGTCGCGCCTGGAGATCGATCGCGGCGGCGAAGATCATGCCCCCCTGGCGATGGCGACACTGCTGGAAAGCGTGCAGCGCGATGCCGCAGCGCTCTCCGCCGGCCGCCACACCATCGAGGTGGAGTTGGTGGAGCCCAGGGCACTGCTCGGCAGCGAACAGGAGATACGCAGCGCGCTCTCCAACCTGGCCTTCAACGCGGTACGCTACACTCCCGAGGGCAGCCGCATCGTGCTGCGCTGGGTTCCCGGGCGTGACGGCGCCAACCTGGAGGTTGAAGATAACGGCAAGGGCATCGACCCGATGCATCTGCCGAGGCTCACCGAGCGCTTCTATCGGGTCGACAAGGGACGCAGTGCCGCCACCGGCGGCACCGGCCTGGGGCTGGCCATCGTCAAGCACGTTCTGCTGCGCCACGATGCCCGCCTGGAGATCGACTCACACCCCGGCCAAGGCGCCCGCTTCAGCTGCCTGTTTCCTGCCGAACGGCTCAGGTCGGAGACAGCGTAGCGGGCCTTAACGAGCCGCTGGAGCGCCCAGGTCTCGGTAGTGCCGATCCCACATCAGGACGCCAGCGGAAACGGCCCCCGGCAGCAGGAAGAGGTTAGCCAGCGGAATCCAGGTCACCAGGGTCACGCAGCCGCCAAAGGTGAGGCTTTGCCACCAGCGCGCCGCCAGCCGACGGCGCATGTCCGCGAAGCCCACCATGTTGTTATCCATGGGATAGTCCAGATAGGCGATGGCCATCACCCAGGCCGAGAACAGCGCCCAGAGCAGCGGTGCGATCAGGTTGAGGCCAGGAATCCAGCTCACCACCAGCAGCAGCAGTGCCCGAGGCGCGATATAGGCAAGCTTGACCAGCTCGCGTCCCAGGGCATCCACCGCCGTCTTCATAAAGCTGCGATCGTCCAGGGGGGGCCGCCCGGTCGCCACTACCTCGACCTTAGCCGCCAAAAAGCCATAGAAGGGCGCGGCGATCAGGTGGGTCAGTAGCGTGAAGGTGAAAAGCACGATCACCACCAGGCTGATCATGAACAGCGGCCAGATTAGCCACTCGAGCCAGGCAAGCCATCCGGGTACCAGCGCCATCCAGCCATCCAGCCAGCCGCCAAAGTTGGCCAGCACGTACCGCAGCATGGCGCCGTACACCAGCAGGTTAACGACGATCGGGGCGAAGACATAGCGCCTCAGGCCCGGAGAGTAGGCCAGACGGGTACCCCGGGTCAGGGCGGTGATGGCATCGAGCATGGTGATTCCTTCAGACGACACAGCGCAGGCCACCCCCAGGGCGGTGGCCTGCGTGATTAACGATCAATAACCGAATCCGGTCAGTCCTTGCGGGTGATCGCCTTCTCGTCCAGATCCTCGAGATCGGTGTGACGGATATCGAGACCCTTGACCAGGTAGACCACGTACTCGGCCAGGTTGTTGGCGTGGTCGCCGATGCGCTCCAGGGCGCGCAGGATCCACATCAAGTTGAGAATCGGCGTGATCGAGCGAGCATCTTCCATCATGAAGGTCATCAGCGAACGCATGGCACTGCGGTACTCCTCGTCCACCTTTTCGTCCTCATGAACCAGCTCAAACGCCAATTCAATGTCGAAGCGAGCGAAGGAGGTCAAGGCGTCACGCACCATGCGGCGGACGTGCTCACTGATCATTCGCACCTCAACGAAGCCGCGAGTGCCGTTGTCGACCTTGATCAGATCACCGGCGTTGCGGGCGATCTTGCTCGCCTCGTCGCCGATGCGTTCCAGGTCGGAGGCGCCTCGCATCACCGCCAGTACCAGGCGCAGATCGGAAGCCGCAGGCTGTCGGCGAGCCAACACCTGGGTGCACTCCTCATCGATCTTCATCTGCATGTCGTTGACCGCACGGTCGTTTTCCACCACGCGCTCAGCCAGCTCGGAGTCCCCTGCGAGCAGCGCCTCCACGGCCTCCTGGACCTGTCTCTCCACCAGACCGCCCATGGCCATCAGGTGGGTCTTGAGCTCCTCGAGCTCATGGTTGAACTGCCGCGAGATATGGCGGCTGTGGATATCGCTGGTAATGTCCATGGTGATCCTCTCCTGGGAATGGGCCTGGGGGCTCGGGTCTTGGGGCCCGCCGTTAGGCCATGCGCCCGGTGATGTAGTTCTCGGTTCGCGCGAGGCGCGGGTTGGTGAACAGGGTGTCGGTGGCGCCATACTCCACCAGTTCGCCCTCCTGCAGGAAGGCGGTGTAGTCAGAGACCCGCGCCGCCTGCTGCATGTTGTGGGTGACCAGCACCAGCGTCAGCTGCGACTTCAGGTTGCGGATCAGCTCCTCGATCTTTAGCGTCGAAATAGGGTCCAGTGCCGATGCGGGTTCATCCAGCAGCAGCACCTCGGGGCGTACCGCAAGGGTGCGAGCGATCACCAAACGCTGCTGCTGGCCGCCGGAGAGCGCCCAGGCCGAGCTTTTGAGCCGATCCTTCACCTCATCCCACAGTGCCGCCGAACGCAGCGCCCACTCGACAATGTCATCCAGTTGCCTCTTGCGGATCCCGCCTTGCAATCGCAACCCGAAAGCCACGTTGTCGTAAATTGACATGGGGAAGGGATTGGGCGCCTGAAAGACCATTCCCACGCGTCGCCGCAGTTTCGCCACTTCCACCTCAGGGGCATGAATATCCTGCCCTTCGAGACGAATCCTTCCATTCAGACGCACGTCATCGTTGAGGTCATGGAGCCGGTTCAAGGCACGCAGCAACGTCGACTTCCCGCAGCCAGATGGCCCGATGAAGGCCGTGACCCGATGGCGCGGCACGCGCAGCGTGAGCTCACGAAGGGCCGGTGTCTCCCCATAGGCCAGACTCAGTCCCTCGATCTCCAGGCAGCACGCAGCGGAGTCAAAGTCGATGATCGGGCCGCCGGCAACGGACTGTGGCGACGGGAAGACGGACATCGGGTTCACACTCCTCGAGCGTTGCCGCTAATGGCGAGGCCGCGCTCCATGACGCGCCCTCAGATGATGGCGCAGAAATATTGCAGTCAGGTTAAGCACCAGAATCACCAGCACCAGTAGCAACGCGGTGGCGTAGACCAGCGGCAGAGCCGCCTGAACGTCGTCTCCGTGGAAGGCCACATCGTAGATGTGGTAGCCCAGGTGCATAAACTTCCGCTCAAGATGAATATAGGGAAATTCACCGTCTACCGGCACTTGGGGTGCCAACTTGGCGACCCCCACCAGCATCAGCGGCGCCACTTCGCCGGCGGCTCGCGCCACAGCCAGTATAACCCCGGTGAGCATGGCCGGTGCGGTCATGGGCAGCACCACCCGGGTCAGCATCTCTACCCGGGTGGCGCCCAACGCCAGGGCTCCCTCGCGCTGGTTGTCCGGTACCCGGGCCAGACCCTCCTCGGTGGCGACGATCACCACCGGCAGCGTCAGCAACGCCAGGGTCAGCGAGGCCCACAGCAATCCACCGGTTCCAAAGGTGGGTGAGGGTAGCTGATCGGCGAAGAACCACTCGTCCAGGCTGCCGCCAATGCCGTAGACGAATACCCCCAGCCCGAACACACCGTAGACGATGGAGGGCACGCCGGCCAGGTTGCGGACCGCGATGCGCACCAGATGAGTCAAGCGCCCCTGGTGGGCGACCTCGTTAAGATAGATGCCCGCCAACACGCCGAAGGGAGTCACCAACACCGACATCAGCAGCACCATCAGCACGGTGCCGAAGATCGCCGGCCACACACCGCCGGCGCTGTTGGCGACACGGGGACCTTCTGCGAGAAAGCGCCATACGCCGCGCCCCCAGGCAGCCATCTTCGCCGGCGGCGACATGGCGTTGGGCCGCCAGGCGTTCAGCACCTGTTCCAACGGCTGCTCGAAGCGTCTGCCGTCGACACTCTCCAACAGCAGACTTCCGCCAGTGATACGCGCCTGCAGCTCACGGATCCTGGCGCTGACGCGCGCCAGCTCGGTCTCGGCATCAGGGTCCTGCTCCAGCTGCCTCACCAGCGGCACCACCACTTCATCGCGCAGGCGGTCACGCTCCTCCCTTAGTAGCGTAATCTCCTTCAAGCGCGCCTGCAGCGCCGCCCAGGCGGCCTCGCCCTCGGCCCGACCGGTAGCCTCCTCCAGCGCCAGCAGACGACCCTGGAAGGTTCCCCAGCGGGTGCGCTCCAGCAGCACCAGGTCGCGTGGATGGCTCTGGGCGACGATCTCATCCACTGCCACCCAGCGCCAGATGGCACCGTCCAGATCACGATTACCGGTCAAGTAGAGTCGTTCGTGCCTTGCCCCGCTGGGAAGGCGATCTTCGCGCACCGCCTGCCCGGCCAGCTGGTGGCCGTTTTCCAACGTCACCAGGGTAAGCGGCGCCGGCCAGAAGTGCCCCATCCCACGCACCGCCAGCAGAGACAGTAGCCCGGCCAGCATCAGCAGCGACAGGGCCACGCTCCCTGCGGCGAGCCAGGGCAGGGCTCCCTCGACACGGGGCAGTCGGGCGCGACCGAGGGGAATCATGACATCCCCCCCAGACGCCGATAGCGGCTGCGCAGACGCGCATGTACGAGTTCTGCCAGAGTATTGACCAGGAAGGTGAAGACAAACAGCGCCAAGGCCACCAGGAACAGCAGCCGATAGTGGACCCCGCCAGGCACCGCCTCAGGAAGCTCGATGGCAATCGTAGCGGCCATAGAGCGCATGCCCTCCAGGGGGTTCAGAGTCATCAGCGCCGTGTTGCCGCTGGCCATCAACACGATCATGGTCTCGCCCACGGCGCGACCGGCGCCGATCATCACCGCGCTCAGTACGCCCGGGGCCGCCGCTGGCAGCACCACCTTCCACAGGCTCTGCCAGCGTGTCGCCCCTAGCGCTTGAGCCCCCTCGCCGAGATTCGGCGGCACACCGAAGAGGGCATCCTCGGCCAGGGCATAGATGCCCGGAATGACCGCAAAGCCCATTGCCAGCCCCACGATCAGCGCATTGCGCGAGGAAACGCCCAGACCGAAGTTCACCTCCAGCCACCCCCGCAGGTCACCGCCGAAGAGCAGCGCCTCGAACCAGGGTGAGAGCCAGAGCGCCGATCCCACCAATAGCGCCAGCCAGGGCATCATCCACAGTCCGGCCCACCCTAAAGGAAATCGACGACGCCAGGCTGGCGGCAACCGCATCCAGGCCAGACCGGCCAGCAGCATGCCCCCCGGCAGCCCGAGCAGGAGCGCCAAGGCGCCGGCAAGGTGACGATCCACCCAGGGCGCCAGCACCAAGCCTGCCACAAAGCCTACCACCACGCCGGGCATCGCCTCCATCAGCTCCAGGGTGGGCTTGAGTCGGCTGCGCAGCCGCGGCGGCATATAAAGCGCCGAGTGAATGGCCGCTCCCAGCGCCAGCGGTACGGCAAAGAGAAGTGCCCAGAAAGCGGCCTTGAGGGTCCCCCAGACCAGAGGCTGCAGCCCATAGTTGGGGTTTTCACCGGGCAGGGTGCCAGGCTGCCAGCGAGACTGCCATAGCGCGTGCCAGCCGACGCCGTGGCCCGCCTCGAGAAAAAGCGGCGCCACTTCCAGTACCAGGAAGACGCCAATCGCCAGCATCGCCACCACCACACCGATACCACCGGCCGTCAGCAGCAGGGTCGCCAGGCGATCCCGCTGACGTCGCCACCACTGATGGCGTGGTTGGGCCTTCGGCGGCAGAAGGTCAATCATGGCCGCTCCCGGTGGCTCATCGGAAAGAGAAAGGAGAGCACATTACGACATCCTGGTGACAGTTCGGTGACAGCCTCAGCGGTCATCATTGTCTTTCAGCCTGAGCCACTGGCGTGCACGCTCTTCCCTCGTCAAGGGCGCGAAGCCAATCTCCTCCACCACCGCCTGACCGGCGTCGGAGAGCACCAGCTCGAGGAAGGCACGCTCGGGCCCCGGCAGTGGAATACCTGGCGGCCGATTCACATAGAGATAGAGGCTGCGCGACAGCGGGTAGTCGCCGCGGGTCACCGCCGCACCGGCCGGTGGATAGAGCCGACCGCTTGTGGCGTCCCGCCAGGCGATGGCTTTGACCGCGGGTGTCAGGTGGTTGAGCCCAGCGTAACCCATGCTGGCGGGCTCGGCGGCCACCGCGGCCACCACCGCGGCCGAGCCAGGATGCTCATTGACGTCCCGCCGAAAGCGACCGCCACACATCCCGCGCAGACGAAAGAGATCATGGGTGCCGGAAGCCACGTTGCGGCCATGTAGCGACACGCGCCCCCTGGGCAGGTCGACGCCGAGCTGCGACCAGCGTTCGATAGGGGCCGTGGCACCGCAGAGCAGCGTATGCGAGAAGAGCGCATCCAGCTCGGGCAGCGTCAGACTCTCCAGCGGATTATGGCGATGCACCACCACCGCCAGGGCGTCCCGTGCCACCTCAAGCTCCAACGGCGGATAGCCATGGCGCTGGGTGAAGGCCTCACGCTCATCCTCGTTCATGGGACGCGACATGGGCCCCAGAAGGGTGGTGCCGGCGATCAGCGCCGTGGGGGCACTCGCCGAGCCGGTGGCCTGGAGTTGCAGACGCACCGCGGGATGCTGCTCGGTCAGCGCCTCACCCCAGCGCAGCATCAATCCCGCCAGGGTGTCGGAACCTACCGCCCCCAGGGTGCCGGCCACTTCGTCGGAATCCGCCTGGGCCAGGCCCGGCATCACCAGCATCAACAGCATCAACAGCATCGGGGTAAACCTGCATTTCAAGACCCAGCGTCGCGTCGCCAAGTGCTTCATTTCGCCCGGTGTGCCGGCGCTGCGCGACCTCAGGCCGCAGGTCGAGGGGCAGCGCTGGTGACCTGCGCTGACTGCATATACCATGGCCATCAATTCAGACATCCGTATGCCTCTTGTCGCTTACGGCCACAATAACAAGCCAGGATGATGACATTTCCATGACAGATCTCGACGATATCCCCGCTCCCAGGGGCGATCTGACCCTGAAATTGCAGGCCAGCCGTCAGGATACCAACCTGCACGGCGATATCGCCGGCGGCTGGCTAGTGGAACAGATGGACCAGGCCGCCGAGTTGGCCGCCGGCCGCGAGGCCCATGGTCGCACCGCCACCGTGGCTATCGAAGCCATGGACTTTCTGTGTCCTGTGCGCGTGGGCTCGATGGTCAATATCTATACCACCCTACGTGAGATAGGACACAGTTCGATCCGGATCGGTGTGGAGGTGTGGATCCGCCAACCTCAGGAGCGTGACCTTCGAGAGCTGCACAAGGTGACCGAGGCAAGCTTCGTGATGGTGGCCCTGGACGACAAGGGTCGTATTCGCGCCGTACGCGACTAGCCAATGACACTCTTCACAAGCACCGGGGGCGCCAGTTGGCGCCCCCGGTGTCGTTTCGCTCGGTAAGCCGTATCAGGCGCCCACCGCCGCCCGAGCCCTGAGATACTCGAACTCGCCAGCGTCGCTGAAGGGGCGCACCAGCGTCTGGAAGGCCTGGTAGGACGCGTAGGCCTTGGCCGAGTCAGGGTCATTCGCCACCTGCTCCTGGATAACTTCCTCCGAGGCATCGAAGAGCGCGACCATGACATCCTCCGGGAATGTGCGCAGCTGCACACCGTGCTCGTCCACCAGCGTCTCCAGAGCCTGGGCATTGCGATAGGTAAACTCGCTGATCATTGCCAGGTTGGAGGCGCGGGCGGCTTCTGTCACGACCGCCTTGAGGTCATCCGGCAAGGCGTTCCAGGCATCCAGGTTGACGGTGCCCTCTAGGATGGCGGAGGGCTCGTTCCAAGCCGAGGTGTAGTAGTAATCAGCTACCTGGTGCAAGCCGAAGGCCAGGTCGTTGTAGGGACCCACCCAGTCGGCGGCGTCGAGTACACCGGTCTGCATGGAGGTGAAGATCTCCGAACCTGGCATGTTCACGGTAGTGACGCCGATGCGGTTCATCGCTTCGCCCGCCAACCCCGGCAGACGCAGCTTGAGCCCCTGCATATCGGCAAGGGAGTTGATCTCTTTCTTGAACCAGCCGGCCATCTGCGCACCGGTGTTGCCCACCGCGAAGGGCTTGAGGTTGTGCTTGGCGTAGATCTCGTCCCACAGCGCCTGGCCACCGCCGTAATAGATCCAGGCATTGGTCTCAGTGGTATTCATGCCGAAGGGCACCGCGGTGAAGAACTGCGCCGCGGCGACTTTGCCCCGCCAATAGTAGGAGGCGGAGTGGCCCATCTCGGCGGTGCCGGCGGCCACCGCATCAAAGACCTCCAGGGCCGGCACCAGCTCGCCGGCACCGTGCACCCGAATGCGCATGCGGCCGTGGGAGAGCACCTCGACACGCTGCGCGAACTCGTTGGCGCCAGTACCCAGCGCCGGAAAATTCTTGGGCCAAGAGGTCACCATGTCCCAGGTAATTGTCTCCTGAGCGCTGGCGGTAGAAACGAAGGGAGCGGCGGCGATACCGGCGGCACCGGCGCCGAGGGTCTTCAGACTGTTCGTGAGAAAGCGGCGGCGTTGCATAAGAGGCGTGACTCCGAGAAGCTTGTTATATAAAAGCCGCGCGGAACGACAGCGCGACAGTGTCCACTCGATAGTATGCGCCAAGGCTGAATTAGCCCACAAGCCAACCGTCTCGATCAGAGCGGCGTCAGCTTGGCAAAACCCAGCACCAGCCACTTGTCGCCTTCACCTTCGAAGCTGACATGGACCCGGGCCCGCTCCCCTTCGCCCTCGGCATTGAGGATCACGCCCTCGCCGAACACCGGATGATGAACCCGCTGGCCCAGCGACAGGCTAGGCAGATCGCCGCCGCCCTCCACCGAGGTCTGGCGCAAACCCGGAACCGGCCGATTCACGGTCACGGGCCGCGATATCTGGCCGCGCAGCCGCACCTCTTCCAGATACTGCTCAGGGATCTCGCGAAGAAAGCGCGACGCTCGCTGGAAGGTCTCCTTGCCATGCAGGCGGCGGATCTCGGCGTGGGTCAGGTAAAGCTTCTTCATGGCACGGGTCAAGCCCACGTAGCAGAGCCGGCGTTCTTCCTCCAGACGGCTCGGTTCTTCTGCCGACATGCGGTGGGGAAAGAGTCCCTCCTCCACCCCGGAGATGAACACCACCGGGAACTCCAGCCCTTTGGCGGCGTGCAGGGTCATCAACTGCACGCTGTCCTCGAACTCGTCGGCCTCGTGCTCGCCGGCGTTGAGCGCCGCTTCGGACAGAAAGGCCTCCAGCGCTGCGGCGCCTTCGCCGGCCACGGGAGGTTCGAAGGATTCCCCCTGGGTGAAGGCCCGGGCAGCATTGACCAGCTCTTCCAGGTTCTCGACCCGCATCTCTCCTTTATTGCTGCCCTTCTCGCCCTTCTCGTTGCGGTGGTGCTCGACCAACCCCGAGGCCTCGAGCGCCTGGTCGATGATCTCGTGGAGTGCCAACCCCGCGGTGTCGTTGTCGAGCCGCTCGATCATCTCGGCGAAGCCCTGCACGGCACTGCCAGCACGGCCCTTGAGTGAGCCGTCAGCCAGGCCATCATGAAGTGCCTGCCAAAGTGAGACGCCGCTCTCCCGAGCCCGAATGCGCAGAATCTCCACGGTGCGGGTACCGATGCCCCGAGCCGGCACGTTAATCACCCGCTCCAGGGAGGCGTCGTCGTCGCGGTTGAGCAGCAGCCGCAGATAGGCCAGGGCGTTCTTGATTTCCAGGCGTTCGTAGAATCGGTGTCCGCCGTAGATACGGTAGGGCACACCCTGGCGGATCAAGGACTCCTCGATAACCCGGGACTGGGCGTTGGAGCGGTACAGGATAGCGATCTCGCGGCGATTGAACCCCTCCTCGACCTTCTCGCGAATGGTGTCGACGATGAAGCGTGCCTCATCCAGATCATTGAATCCGCTGAATACCGAGATCGGCTCGCCGCGGGAACCGGCGGTCCATAGATCCTTGCCCATGCGCTCGGTGTTGTGGCTGATCAAGGCGTTGGCGGCCTCGAGGATGGCGCTGGTGGAGCGATAGTTCTGCTCCAGACGCACCGTCTTCGTCTCCGTGAACTCGCGCTCGAAGCGGCGAATGTTCTCCACCCGGGCACCACGCCAGCCGTAGATCGACTGGTCGTCGTCGCCCACCACGGTCATCGGCGTGCGCATGCCGGTGAGCAGCTTCAACCAGGCGTATTGTAGGGTGTTGGTGTCCTGAAACTCGTCCACCAGCACATGGGCGAAGCGTTCCTGGTAGTGGGCCAGCAGGGCGGGGTTGTCGCGCAGCAGCTCGAGGCTTCTAAGCAGCAACTCACCGAAGTCCACCAGACCACCGCGCTCGCAGGTGAGCTGGTAGCGCTCATAAAGCTCCACCATCTGCCCCAGGTAGGCGTCACCGTGAACGTCCACCTGGTGAGGGCGCAGCCCCTCCTCCTTGCAGCCGGAGATGAAGGTCTGGACCTGCCGCGGCGGGAATCGCTCGTCATCGACGTTATGGTCCTTGATCAGCCGCTTGACCAGGCGCAACTGGTCGTCGGAATCGATGATCTGGAAATGCTGGGGCAGGCGGGCATCCTGCCAGTGGGTGCGTAAAAGACGATGAGCCGTGGAGTGGAAGGTACCCACCCAGACGTGGCGCAGCGAGAGGCCGAGCAGCGCCTCGAGGCGCGTGCGCATCTCGCGGGCCGCCTTGTTGGTGAAGGTCACGGCAAGGACGGCGTAGGGAGAGAGCCCCTCGGCCTGCATCAGCCAGGCGATGCGGTGAACAAGCACCCGAGTCTTGCCGGAGCCGGCCCCGGCCAGCACCAGCATGTTGCCCTGTGGAGCGCTGACCGCCTCGCGCTGGGCGGTGTTCAGGTGGTCGAGGATCGCCGTGACGTCGTCCATGGGGAGGGCATCGCTGCTCGGAAAATGGGCAGACATCTTAGCATATCGCCCACTAACCCTCTTCGGGGAAGCGCAGCGGGATCAGGCTCTTCTTCACCGACATAAGCTGTTCGGCCAGCCTGGGGCCACGGGTCTTGGCCACGCCCACCGCCAGCACGTCGACCAGCACCAGATGGGCGATGCGTGAACTCATGGGAGTGTAGATCTCGGTGTCCTCATGGACATCGATATACAGCGGCAGGGTCACCTCCTCGGCCAGTGGCGTGCCGCTGGGACAAAGGCCAATCACCGTGGCGCCGGCTTCCCTTGCCAGGCGCACGCTGGCGACCAATGCGCGGGTGCGCCCGGTCTGCGAGATAGCTACCACCACGTCGCCCTCCTTGAGGGTCACCGCCGACATGTTCTGCATGTGGGGGTCAGCGTAGGCCGCGGTGGAGATCTGTAGGCGAAAGAACTTGTGCTGGGCGTCAAAGGCCACTGCACCGGATGCGCCGAAACCGTAGAACTCTACCCTGTTGGCCATGGCCAGGACATTGATCGCCTGGCTCAACGCTTCGTTGTCGAGACGGTCACGCACCGACAGCAGGGTACCCACGGTGGAGTCGAAGATGCTTTGGGAGAATTCCGCCACCGAATCGCTGTCGTTCATGGAAAACTGGGCGAACTGACTGCCGGTGGCAAGCATCTGGGCCAGCTTGAGCTTGAAGTCCTGGAAGCCGTTGCAGCCCAGAGCGCGGCAGAAGCGCACTACCGTGGGCTCGCTGACCTTGGCTTCGGTGGCCAGGTCGACGATGCGCATATGAATCACTTCCTCAGGGTTGCGCAGCACAAAGCGCGCTACCTTCTGCTCGGAGCGACGGAAGTGCTCCATGCGGCGTCTCATCTCATCGAATAGAGCGCTGCTCACTGGGAACTCCTTGACTGGGGTATCGCCCCGGGCAACGACGATACAGGGAAACGGTGTCGACACAGTATGCCCAAGGAGCCGGGCGTTGTGCAGCGCAAGATGTCGGTTAGCCTCCCGAGGCCAACGTTTATCCTGCGTTGTAGCGAAAAACTCCCAACGTCATCATTCTGTCAAGTGCCCTATAGTAATAATTGCAGTGTGGCGTAGTGACCTAGGAGAGTCGATCATGCGCAATGTCGAACGGTTAACCTTCCTGAAGAGTGAGCTCCTCGACATCTTCATGAGCATGGAGGTCGTAGAGCACGAGCAACGAAGCCGCACCGCCGCCCAGCGCAATCTGCGGGCCCGGCGGGGCATCGAGCTTCACGAGGAGTTCAAACAGCTGTCTCGTGACATTGCAGAGCTACCCGAGGACGAGCTCGACGAGATGCACTGAACCCGGCCCGGCGACCAAGCCAAATACAACGAAGAGAGCCCCATACAACGAAGAGAGCCCCGCCGAAGCGGGGCTCACAGGTTCGGCCCTGCCTTGGCCCACACGCCTGGTGCAGGGCCTAGAGCAGGCCGGTGACGAACACCACAATGACGCCTATCGGGGCCACATAGCGCGCCACCAGCTGCCACAGCCGCTCCTTGCCGCCGACGAGATTGAGCTCGTCGGAGACACCGCTGCGCTCCAGGCACCAGGCCGCGAAGAGGATAGCCCCCAGGCCGGTCAAGGGCAGCAGCACCTTGCTGGTGAAAGTATCCAGCAGATCGAAGATGTTCATACCGAAGATCAAAACGCCATCCCAGACGTTGAACGACATCAGCGCCGCAATGCCCAGTGCCCACACCGCTACGCCGCCCAGCAGCGTAGCCGCTATGCGGGAGAGCGGGGTGCGCTCCTCCACCAGTTCCACCACCGGCTCCAGCAGCGAGATCGCCGAAGTGAGCGCCGCGAAGGTGAGCAGCAGGAAGAACATCAGGCCCAGGATGGTGCCGCCGGTCATGTTGCCGAAAGCCACCGGCAGACTGACGAAGATCAGGCCGGGACCCTCGCCCGGGCTCATGCCGTTGGCGAAGACAATGGGGAAGATCGCCAAACCTGCCAGCAGCGCGATGACCGTATCCAGGATGATGACGGTTCGGGCGGTGCTGATCAGGTTGACCTCCTCACCCAGGTAAGAGCCGTAAGCCATCATGATGCCCATGCCCAGCGACAGGGTGAAGAAGGCCTGTCCCATGGCGGCCAGCACCACGCCGCCGGTTACCGCACTCCAGTCCGGGCGGAACATGAACGCCAGCGCTTCGACGAAGTGCCCGGTGGTCATGCCATAGCCAACCAGCACCAGCATCAAAATAACCAGGGCTGGCATCATGGTGCGTACAGCGCCCTCGAGCCCTTTGGTAACGCCGCGAGCAACGATGAAGACCACCAACGCCATGAAGGCGGTGTGCCACAGGGTAAGGATGATGGGGCTGCCAAGCAGGCCATTGAAGAGGGCACCAATGCCGTCGGCATCCTGTCCGGAGAAAGCGCCGGTCACTGAACTCAGCGTATAGGAAAGCGACCAGCCGCCGATCACGCTGTAGAAGGAGAGAATCAGGAAGGCCGCCAGCACGCCACTCACACCAACCAGGGCCCAGGCCTGCGACTTACCGTTCTTGCGCGCCAGATCGGCCATGGCGTTGATGGGGTTCTTCTGGCCACGTCGGCCGATCAGCCATTCAGCCACCAGGATCGGCAGGCCTACCAGGGCCACACAGGCCAGGTAGATGAGCACGAAGGCCGCGCCCCCGCTGTCGCCTACCATGTAGGAAAAACGCCAGATATTGCCCAGCCCCACCGCGGAACCCGCGGCAGCGAGCACGAAGGTCATTTTCGACGACCACTGCGCATGTAATTGTTTAGACATGAAATATCCTGATTTTACGTGTCGCCATCGACCGATCTGGTGCGATGACAGCTTATGCTTGTTATTGCCACGTCCAGGGTGGCGTGGGTGTCACGACACGGACCTGAGCATGACAGGGTCCAGGCAGGATCACTGCCGCGTTACGCTCCCATGAACTCGAAGCCCGGTGGCATCGAAACCAGGAGCACTGGGTACCGAAGCTTGGCGGAAAGTGCGCGGCATAATCGCAAAATCCGGGAATATCTAAGGTGAACGACACTCCGAAACGTAAAACTATCCGATCGAGCCGCCCATGACCAGTCGAAACCGTCATATGAGACACCTGGATATTCTCGGACTTCGAGACGCTCAGAAAAGCGAAGCCTGAGCCTCGCCCGGGAAGTCATCCAGGGATGGCAGAGCACAGGCCTCCGCAAGCCGTGAATAAAGGGATCTTGCCAGCGCTGGCGCCTGGCGATTGTCCGGAGTATGCACCATCAGATAAGAGGTTTTCCCCTGATTTATCCACAGGGCAAGACGCGGAATCCAGGCGGCAAAATAGCGTTCGTTGATCACCGGATCGAGATGCCCGATGAAGCGCACCAGCGGCCGATTTGCCGTGGAAAGCACGTGTAAAGGGCGTTTCGGCTTTTCCCGCTGGGCTTTGAGCAGTCCGGGATGATCGCCGGGAGGGGTCGAGAAGAGCGGGCGAACATCGAGCATCACACGGTCGGCGCCGTGACTTATCAACAATCGGTTGAGGGCAATCTCGGCAGCTCCCTTGTGGAAGAATTCACTGTGTCGAACCTCCACTGCACAGGGAATTCCCACAGGCCAACGAGACAGCAGGGCTTCCAGCCGGGGAAGCTCCTCGACACCAAAATCCCTGGGCAGTTGCACCATCAGCGGACCCAGTCGGTCGTGAAGGGGTGCTAGAGCCTCGAGGAAACCGTCCAACTCCGCCTCGATCCCCGACAGCCGCCGCTCATGGGTCAGCGCCGCCGGCAACTTGAAGCAGAAGTGAAAATTCGACGGTGTCTGACGCGCCCAGGCTGCTACCGTCTCGGCCCGGGGGGCACCGCTGTAGAAGGTGGTATTGCCCTCAACGCTATTGAACACCCGAGCATATTCTTCTAAACCGCCGCCGTGGAGGGGATAGAGGCTGCCACGCCAGTCGGGATTGGCCCACATGGCCAACCCCAGATGCAGGCGAGGGAGTCGGGTGCTTGGCGTCACTCCACCGTCACGCTCTTGGCCAGGTTACGCGGCTGATCGACGTCGGTGCCCTTGAGTACCGCCACATGGTAGCTGAGCAGCTGAAGCGGCAGGGTGTAGAGGATTGGAGCCAAGGCCTCGTGCACATGGGGAAGGCGTAGCACCCTCACGCCCTCCTCCTCGGCCATCGCCACTCCCTCATCGGCGAAGACGAACAGCTCGCCGCCGCGGGCGCGCACCTCCTGAAGGTTGGATTTGAGCTTGTCGAGCAGCTCATCATTGGGGGCCACGGAGACGACCGGCATCTCGCTATCCACCAGCGCCAGGGGGCCATGCTTGAGTTCCCCAGCCGGGTAAGCCTCGGCGTGGATGTAGGAGATTTCCTTGAGCTTGAGCGCGCCTTCGAGAGCGATGGGGAAGTGTGCGCCGCGGCCCAGGAAAAGGGCGTGGTGCTTCTCGGCGAAGGCCATGGCAAGCGCCTCGATCTGCGGGTCCAGCGCCAATACTTGCTCTACCAGCCGCGGCAAGCCGCGCAGGGCCGACACCAGCTCCGCCTGAACGGCCTCGTCGAGCCCCTTCACCCGACCCAGCGCCAGAGTGAAAAGCATCAGCGCGGTGAGCTGAGTCGTAAAGGCCTTGGTGGAGGCCACACCGATCTCGGGACCCGCCTGGGTCATCAAGGTGAGGTCGGACTCCCGCACCAGGGAACTGCCAGGCACGTTGCAGATCGCCAGGCTGGCCAGGTAGCCCCGCTCCCGGGCGAAACGCAGCGCCGCCAGGGTGTCGGCGGTCTCGCCGGACTGGGAGAGGGTGACGAACAACGTGCTCTCGGGCACCACCACGTGGCGATAACGGTACTCGGAGGCCACCTCCACCTGCACCGGCACCCCGGCGAAGCGTTCCAACCAGTAGCGGGCCACCATGCCGGCGTGATAGCTGGTGCCGCAGGCGACGATATGGATCTGGCGGACGCGGGCAAACAGCGCTTCAGCGTCCGGGCCGAAGCTCTCTACCAGCACCGATCGCTCACCCAGGCGGCCCTCCAGAGCCGCGGCGATCACCGCCGGCTGCTCATGGATTTCCTTGAGCATGAAGTGGCGATAGTCGCCCTTACTGGCCGCGCCGTCACCGTGCTCGAAGGTCTGCACCTCCCGCTCGACGAGGGTGCCCGAGGCGTCGAAGACCTCGATGTGGCCACCGGCAGAGAGGCGCACCATATCGCCCTCTTCCAGATAGATGAAGCGGTCGGTGACCTGCAGCAGCGCCAGCGGGTCTGAGCCCAGGAACGCCTCGCCGATACCAACACCCACCACCAGTGGGCTGCCCTTGCGGGCCCCGACGATCACATCGGGCTCGTCGGCGCTGACAACGCCCAGCGCATAGGCGCCATCGAGCTGGGCCAGCACGCGCCTCACCGCCGCCAGCAGGTCCACCGCTTCGCGGCTCTCGTGCTCCAGCAGGTGGGCCACCACCTCGGTATCTGTCTCGGATGTAAAGTCGTAGCCGGCCGCCTTGAGTTCCCGGCGCAGGGTCTCGTGATTCTCGATGATACCGTTGTGCACCACCGCCAGCCGCTCACCGGACTGGTGCGGGTGAGCATTGGCTTCGCTGGGACCGCCATGGGTAGCCCAGCGCGTATGGGCGATACCACAGTGCCCCGGCAGCGGCTCTGCCTTCAGGCGCTCGGCCAGAGCGGCTACCTTGCCCACCGCCCGGCAACGCTGCAGATGCCCTTCCGGCGACTGCACCGCCATGCCGGCAGAGTCATAGCCGCGGTACTCAAGCCTTCTCAGCCCTTCAAGAAGGATGCCTTCTACATTGCGCTCGGCAACGGCCCCGACGATTCCACACATGCTGTCTCTCCTTACTTGTTCTTGCTGGGGCGCAGCCAGTCGGCCTTGCTGATCTGGCGTCCACGAGAGACGGCCAGGGCGTTGTCCGGCACATCCTTGCTGATGGTAGAGCCGGCTCCCACCGTCGCGTTGCTGCCCACGCTAACCGGTGCCACAAGGGCCGTGTTGGAACCGATGAAGGCACCATCGCCGATCTCGGTACGGTGCTTGTGAACGCCGTCGTAGTTGCAGGTGATGGTGCCAGCGCCGACGTTGACGTCGCGGCCTAGGCGGGCGTCACCTACGTAGCTCAGGTGGTTGATCTTGCTGCCCTCGCCCACCACGGCGTTCTTAGTCTCGACAAAGTTGCCCACCTTGGCGCCCACCGCCAGACGGGTGCCGGGACGCAGACGTGCAAAAGGGCCAACCAGACCGCGACCGGCGATGACAGTCCCCTCGATCACGCTGTGGGGCTCGATACGAGTACCGGCGCCGATATGGCTATCGCGGATCACGCAGTGAGGGCCAATACGTACCCCCTCGCCGAGTTCTACCTCACCCTCGAAGACGCAGCCCACGTCGATCTCCACGTCATGGCCGCAGGTCATGGTCCCGCGGATATCGATCCGCGACGGATCAAGCAGGGCCACCCCATCCGCCATCAACCCCTCGGCGATGGAAAACTGGTAGGCACGTTCCAGGCGTGCCATCTGAGCCCGATTGTTAACCCCTTCAACCTCCATCGGATCGGCCGGCTGGGCAGTGACGATATTCACCCCTTCAGCGGCAGCCATCGCAATGATGTCTGTCAGGTAGTACTCGCCCTGGGCGTTGTCGGCGGAGAGGCTCGGCAGCCAGCGGCGAAGCTGGGGAGCGGTCATTGCCATGATGCCGGTGTTGCACTCGTCAATCGTCCGCTCGCTCTCGGAGGCATCCTTGTGTTCGACGATAGCCACCGCCTGTCCTTGGGCGTTGCGCAGAATGCGACCGTAGCCGGTGGGATCCTCCAGGATCACGGTCAGCAGCCCCAGGTGGTTGTCATCGACGCACGCCAGCAGTCCCGTCAGGGTTGCACGGTCTATCAGCGGTACGTCGCCGTAGAGCACCAGCACCTTGCCCTCACCCAGGCCATCGAGGGCCTGGGCCACGGCATGACCGGTGCCCTTCTGCTCAGACTGCAGCGCGTAGCGCACCTTACAATCGGATAGCGCCTCGCGAACCCGCTCGGCACCGTGCCCCACCACCACGTGGGTGCGCTCAGCGCGCAAGCCTGTGGCGGTATCGATCACATGGCGAACCATCGGCTTGCCGGCCAGGCGGTGCAACACCTTGGGGAGGGTGGAGCGCATGCGGGTTCCCTGGCCCGCTGCGAGAATAATCACGTCCAGCGTCATCATGACTCCTTGTCGAGGTTTGTCGATCTCTACATTCCAGGACTCGATACATTCTAGGGCTCAGTGAACCTCGAGGCCCAGTTGTGCCACCAGCGTCTCACCGAAAACGTCCACAAAAGCTGTGCTGACACGGCTCGTCCAGCCACCCTCTTCTTCGCGGACGATCATCAACACGCTGAGGTCCTGCGCATGGGCCAGAGCCATGCCCTCTTCCTCGCCGAGTACCATCAGCGCCGTGGCCCAGGCATCCGCCCAGGCATTAGAGGGATGAGCCACCGTTACCGAGGCCAGGCGGTGGGTGATCGGCCGACCGCTGCGCGGATCAAGGGTATGGGAGAAGCGCTGCCCTGCCTCTTCGAAGTAGTTCCGGTAATCACCTGAAGTGGCCACCGAGATGTCGTGCATCGGGAGAACATGGCGGGCTTCCTGTCGATCTTCCAGGGGTGCCTCGATGCCGATGCGCCAGGGCTCGGCATCGCTGGCACTCACATCGCTGCCGTCACGATAGCCACTGGCGATCAGGTCGCCGCCAAGATTGACCAGATAGTGCTCGATGCCTTCGCGATCGAGGAGGGCGGCGACCCTGTTCGACGCGTGGCCCTTGGCCACGCCGCTCAAGTCGACGAAGACCTCCCGCGTACGACGCGCCTGCAGTGCCGAGAGATCGAGCTCCACGGCATCGTAACCGACCACCTCGAGACGCCCAGCCAGGTCTGCCTCTCCGGGCACCTCGCGGGGGCGCGCCTCGGCGCCGAAACTCCACAGGTTGACCAGCCCGCCGACGGTCACATCGAAGGCGCCATCGCTCTTCTGGGCCACCGTCTGACTGATCGCCAGCACCTCCATCAGCTCATCGGAGAGGGGCTGCCATTCGCCCACCGGCAGCTGGTTGAAGACCGAGATCTCGGAGTCGTCGATATAGGTCGACATGGAAGCATCCACCGCGTCGAGCTCCTCGAGGATGTCTTCTTCCAGCGCCTGAGCCTGGCCCTGAGTGAGGGGGTCGGCAATGGTTACCTGGTAGAAAGTGCCGAAGATGGCACCCTCGAAACGCACCGGCGACTCAAGGAGACGATCGCGCTCCGAGCAGCCGGCCAGCAAAGCCAGCCCGCATAGGAGCCACAGGGGATGGAGACGCAGGAGCTTCATGACAAGAGGCACTCCGGTGACATATGAGAGATGGACATTACCAGAACAGCCACAGCAGCCAGCCACCGAGCAGCAACCGATAGACTACGAAGGGCTGCATACCCACGCGCTTGATGAAGATCAGAAAATAGTGGATGCACAGGTAGGCACTGATGCCGGAGAGGATGGCACCGATCAGTACTGCTGCCCAGTCCACCTCATGAGACTTGCCGATCAAGCCGACGATCTCCAGGCCACCGGCCAGCACGATCACCGGGATCGAGAGCAGAAAGGAGAAGCGTGCCGCACCCTCGCGGCTCATGCCGAGCAGCAGTGCCGCGGTGATGGTGATCCCGGACCGCGAGGTGCCGGGGATAAGCGCCAGTGCCTGGGCCAGTCCAATCAGCAGGGCGTCACCCAGGGTCAGCTGATACTCGTCACGAGTGCCGCGATGACGCAGGTCCGCGTAGGCCAGCAATAATCCGAAAACGATCAGGCCGAAAGCAATGATCAGCGGTGAGCGCATACTCACCGCAATGACATCATGGAAGGCAAGGCCCACCAGACACACGGGTATGGTCGCCAGCACTACCCACCAGGCCAGGCGTGCGTCTCCATCCACGCCACGGCCGACCAAAGAGCCGCTCCAGCTGACCGCCATGCGCATAAGCTCATGGCGGAAGTAGAGCACCACCGCGGAGAGACTGCCGATATGCAGCGCAACATCGAATGCCAACCCCTGATCATCCCAGTCGGTCAGCACCGACACCAATATCAGGTGGGCAGAACTGGAGACCGGCAGGAACTCGGTAACGCCCTGCACAATGGAGAGCAGAATAACCTGCAACCAATCCATGCTAGCTCCCCGACAGGATGGCCGTGGCGATGCTGAAGTAGATCAGTACCCCCGAGGCGTCGATCAGGGTGGTCACCAGCGGCGCTGAGGCAGTGGCCGGATCCCAGCCCAACCGGTCGAGAAGGAAAGGCAGACACATCCCCAGCAGGCTGCCGAACAGCACGATGATCACCATGCTCATGGCTACCACCATGGCCACCGCTTCGCCGCCGCGCATCACCCCGATGGGAGCCACCGCCAGCGCCATGGTAAGGCCCAGCGAGCCGGCCACCAACAGCTCGCGCCCAAGCAGCTTGCTCCAGTCCTTGACCCCGACGTCTCCGGTGGCCATACCGCGCACCATCAAAGTAGCGGCCTGGGCACCGGCGTTGCCGCCGCTGCCGATCAGCAGCGGCAGAAAGAACACCAGCGCCACCTGGGCGGCGATAGTCTCCTCGAAGTAGGCAATGCCGGCGCCGGAGAAGAGGTTGGCAAACACCAGCAGCACCAGCCAGGTCACCCGCTTGCGATAGAGGCTCCACAGCGGCACCCGGCTAACCCCATCCTCCAGGGCACCGATGGACATCCCCTTGTGGAAGTCCTCGGTGGCCTCTGACTCGGCCACGTCCATGGCATCATCGTGGGTGACGATGCCCACCAGACGCTCGTCGGCATCGAGCACCGGCAGCGCCAGCAGGTCATAGCGGGCCACTACCCGAGCGACCTCCTCCTGCTCCTCATCGACCTCTATGCTGATCACGTCCTTGATCATGATGTCGTCAACCTTCGCCCTGGGGCGCGCCACTATCAGCTGGCGCAGCGACAGGGTGCCGGCAAGGCGGCCGTCGGAATCAATAATATAAAGCTGATAAACCGTTTCGGCATCCGGGGCCGTCTGGCGTACCCGCATCATCGCCTGGGAGACAGTCATACCGTTGGGGATGGCCACATAATCCGAGGTCATGATGGCCCCGGCGGTCCCCTCCACATAGCTGGCCAGGCGTTTGAGATCTTCTCGCTCCTGGCTTGCCATAAGCCGCAGCAGTGCCTCGCGACGGTCTTCGCCGAGCAGGTTGAAGAGATCGGCACGCTCGTCGGAACCCATCTCCTCAAGCAAGGTGAGCAGCGTTTCGTCGGACATGGCCGCAGTGATCTCGACCTGCTCCTCACCCGGCAGATAACCCAGCACGTTGGCCCGCCGCTCCAGCGGTAAGCGCTCGAGCAGGCCAACTGCCAACGGGAGGTCGTCGTCTTCCTCGAGGATCTCCTCGAGAATCTCGGCGATGTCCGCGGAACGCAGCTCCGACAGCATTTCGCCAAGGCGCTCGCGAGCCTCCTCAGCCAAAGCCGTCAGCAAAGCTGCCTTCTGCTGCTGCAGGCTATCGTTCAGTGACATGGCGTCCTCCTGACAGACAAAAACGCCCCCCGAACCCGTCGTTAAACAGGATCGGGGGGCGCCTGAGAGGCTCGACCGGGGATCAGCCCTTGCCGGCCTTCTTGCGCAGCTGTTGGATGGTTCTCAGCTGAGCCACGGCTTCAGCGAGCTCGGCGGCAGCGCGAGTGTAATCCAGCTCCGCCGACTTGTCGCTGAAGGCCTTCAGCGCATGCTGGCGGGCCTCTTCGGCGGCGGCCTCGTCGAGGTCACCGGCCCGGGATGCGGCATCGGCAAGGATCGTCACCACGTCGGGCTGCACTTCCAGGAAGCCACCCGAAACGTAGAAGTTCTCCTCACGCCCGCCGTCATGAATCACGCGAACCGGACCCGGCTGAAGTTCGGTCAGCAGCGGAGCATGGCCGGGTAGAATACCCAGATCCCCCATCATGCCGGACGCGACCAGTTGCTCGATCTCGCCGGAAAAGACCGACGCCTCGGCGCTGACGATATTGCATGTGAAGCTGTTCGCCATAGCGAATCCCCCTGATGGACGGGATTACTTCATCTGGTTGGCTTTCTCGACGGCCTCGTCGATAGTACCGACCATGTAGAAGGCCTGCTCCGGCAACTCGTCGTGCTCGCCGTTGAGGATGCCCTGGAAGCCACGGATGGTGTCCTTCAGGGACACGTACTTGCCGGGGGAACCGGTAAACACCTCGGCCACGAAGAACGGCTGCGACAGGAAGCGCTGGATCTTGCGCGCCCGAGACACGGCCAGCTTGTCCTCATCGGACAGCTCGTCCATGCCCAGGATCGCGATGATGTCCTTGAGCTCCTTGTAGCGCTGCAGCACGTTCTGAACGCCGCGAGCGGTGTCGTAGTGCTCGTCGCCGACGACCAGCGGGTCCAGCTGACGCGAGGTGGAGTCCAGCGGATCGATGGCCGGATAGATACCCAGCTCGGCGATGGAACGCGCCAGTACCACGGTGGCGTCCAGGTGCGAGAAGGTGGTCGCCGGAGACGGATCGGTCAGGTCATCCGCGGGCACGTAAACGGCCTGTACGGAGGTGATCGAGCCGGTCTTGGTGGAGGTGATGCGCTCCTGGAGCACACCCATCTCCTCGGCCAGGGTCGGCTGGTAGCCCACCGCGGAGGGCATGCGCCCCAGCAGTGCAGACACCTCGGTGCCGGCCAGGGTGTAGCGGTAGATATTGTCGACGAACAGCAGCACGTCGCGACCTTCATCACGGAATTTCTCGGCGATGGTCAGGCCGGTCAGTGCCACGCGCAGACGGTTGCCGGGCGGCTCGTTCATCTGACCGTAAACCAGCGCTACCTTGTCGATAACGTTGGATTCGGTCATCTCGTGATAGAAGTCGTTACCCTCACGGGTCCGCTCGCCCACACCAGCAAATACCGAGTAGCCGCTGTGTTCGGTGGCGATATTGCGTATCAGCTCCATCATGTTGACGGTCTTGCCTACGCCGGCGCCGCCGAACAGGCCGACCTTACCGCCCTTGGCGAACGGGCAGACTAGATCGATGACCTTGATACCGGTCTCGAGCAGCTCGTTGGACGCTGCCTGGTCCGCATATCCGGGTGCCTTGCGGTGAATCGGCATGCGCTCCTGCTCGCCGATGTCGCCGGCCTCGTCGATCGGCTCGCCGAGCACGTTCATGATGCGACCCAGCGTTTCCTTGCCCACCGGCACAGAAATAGCCGCACCGGTGTTGGTGACTTCCATGCTGCGCTTCAGGCCCTCGGTGGAGCCCATGGCAATGGTGCGCACCACGCCGTCGCCCAGCTGTTGCTGAGTTTCGAGCACTGTCTCGACATTCGAGACCTTTAGCGCGTCGTAGACCTTGGGAACATCGTCCCGCGGAAACTCTACGTCAATCACCGCGCCGATGATTTGTACGATACGTCCGCTCATCTTGCGATCCTCTAAAAAACCTGCAAATGAAGCCTGTATGCCGGGAGAGCCTCGCCCTCCCCGGCGCTATACGGCGGCGGCGCCCCCGACGATCTCGGAGATCTCCTGAGTGATGGCAGCCTGGCGGGCCTTGTTGTAGACCATCTCCAGATCATCAATCAGGCCGCCGGCGTTGTCGGTGGCACTCTTCATGGCGATCATTCGCGCCGCCTGTTCGCAGGCCGCGTTCTCGACCACCGCCTGGTACACCTGGGATTCGATGAAACGAACCAGCAGGCTGTCCAGCAGCGCCTTGGCATCCGGCTCATACAGGTAGTCCCAGCTACCGGGACGTTGATCCTCTTCGTCATGCGCCTCCATTCCCATGTCCGGAGACAGGGGCAAAAGCTGCCTGACCACCGGCTTCTGGGTCATGGTGTTGACGAACTCGTTGTACACCACGTAAAGCCTATCCAGACGGCCCTCGTCAAACGCGTCCAGCATGACCTTCACGCTGCCGATCAGATCCTCGACCTCGGGCGACTCACCCAGGCCGCTCTTCGCCGCCACGAGGTTGCCACCGTACTTGCGGAAGAAGCCGCCGGCCTTGTTACCCAGCGCGCAGAAGTCCAGCTCGGCGCCCTCTTGACGATGCCCCATCGAGTCCTTGAGCACCGCCTTGAACAGGTTGACGTTCAGGCCACCGCACAGGCCGCGGTCGGTGGAGACCACAATGTATCCCACCCGGCCGACCTCGCGATCAAGCATATAGTCGTGCTTGTACTCGGGGTTGGCATCGGCGATGTGAGCAACGACGTTGCGGATCTGACGCGCATAGGGCTGGCTGGCCTTCATCAGGTCCTGGGCCCGACGCATCTTGGACGCAGCCACCATTTCCATGGCGCTGGTGATCTTCTGCGTGTTCTTGATGCTCCCGATCTGGGTGCGTATCTCTTTTGCAGCTGCCATAGCGATCTACTCCGTTCGTGGCCCTCAGAAAGCTCCTGGGCCCGCCCCGAAGGCGGGACGGGCCAGCGGGATTACCAGCTCTGAGTGGCCTTGAACTTCTCGAGACCCGACTTCAAACCGCTCTGAATCTCGTCGCTGTAGTCGCCGGTCGCCTCGATCTTGTCGAGAAGTTCGGCGTGCTCGGACTTCATGTAGTCGTGCAGGGCACGCTCGAAATCCAGTACCTTGCTCACGTCGATGTCATCCAGGAAGCCTTCGTTGGCGGCGTACAGAGTCACGCCCATCTCGGCCACGGACATCGGCGAATACTGCTTCTGCTTCATCAGCTCGGTGACACGCTGACCATGCTCGAGCTGCTTGCGGGTGGCTTCGTCCAGATCGGAAGCGAACTGGGAGAAGGCCGCCAGCTCGCGGTACTGTGCCAGGGCCAGGCGAACGCCACCGCCAAGCTTCTTGATAATCTTGGTCTGGGCCGAACCGCCTACGCGAGACACCGAGAGGCCAGCGTTGATGGCCGGGCGGATACCCGAGTTGAACAGATCGGTCTCGAGGAAGATCTGGCCATCGGTGATGGAGATCACGTTGGTCGGGACGAAGGCGGAAACGTCGCCACCCTGGGTCTCGATGATCGGCAGCGCGGTCAATGAACCGGTCTTGCCCTTCACTTCGCCGTTGGTGAACTTCTCGACGTAATCCACGTTGACCCGAGCCGCGCGCTCCAGCAGACGGGAGTGCAGATAGAAGACATCACCCGGGTAGGCTTCACGACCCGGCGGGCGACGCAGCAGCAGGGAGACCTGACGATAGGCCACGGCCTGCTTGGACAGGTCATCGTAGACGATCAGGGCATCTTCGCCCCGGTCACGGAAGTACTCGCCCATGGTGCAGCCGGAGTAGGCCGCGAGGAACTGCATCGGGGCCGGATCGGCAGCGCCGGCGGCGACCACAATGGTGTGCTCCATGGCGCCATGCTCTTCCAGCTTGCGCACCACGTTGGCGATGGTGGACTGCTTCTGGCCAATGGCGACGTAAACACAGGTGACGCCCTTGCCCTTCTGGTTGATGATGGCATCGATGGCGATGGCCGACTTGCCGATCTGGCGGTCACCGATGATCAGCTCGCGCTGACCACGACCGATCGGCACCATGGCGTCGATGGACTTGAAGCCGGTCTGGATCGGCTGGTCGACCGATTGGCGGGTGATAACCCCCGGGGCGACCTTTTCGACGGCATCGGTCATCTTGGCGTCGATATCGCCCTTGCCGTCGATGGGGTTACCTAGAGCATCGACCACGCGGCCTTTCAGCTCGGGGCCCACCGGCACTTCGAGGATACGACCGGTACAGTTGGCGGTCATGCCCTCTTCGAGCTGCTGGTAGTCGCCGAGAATAACGGCACCCACAGAGTCGCGCTCGAGGTTGAGCACCATGCCGAAGATGCTGCCGGGAAATTCGATCATTTCACCGAACATCGCATCCTCGAGACCGTGGATCTTCACGATGCCGTCGGAAACGCTGACGATGGTGCCCTGGTTACGGGCTTCGGATGCGACGTCAAGCTTCTCGATACGCTGCTTGATGATGTCGCTGATCTCGGAAGGATTCAGTTGCTGCATGCCATGTCCCTCAGACTCAGGCGGAAAGGGCTTCGGTGAGGCGGTTCAATCGACCGCGTACCGACCCGTCGATGACGGTGTCGCCGGCGCGCAGGATGACACCGCCAAGAAGCATCGGGTCCACCTGAGTGGTAATGGAGATTTCGCGATTCAGGCGCTTCTTGAGTGCACCGACAAGCTTCTGCTGCTGCTTCTCGTCGAGCTCGAAGGCCGAGACCACGGTGACGTCGACGCGCTTTTCATGCTCGGCGCGCAGCCGCTCGAACTGGTCGGCAATGGCGCCCAGTGCCGGCAGACGACGCTGGCCGGCCAACTCATCGAGGAAGCGACGCGACGCGTCATCCGCCTGGATCTCGGCCACTTCGACCAGCAGCGCCACCTTGCGCTCAGTGGTGAGCTTCGGACTGGCAACGAGCGCCTGGACATCCCGGCTGACCATGATCTGGCGCAGGGTACCCAGCATCTCGGACCAGGCATCCAGCGCCTGGTGATCGCGTGCGTACTCGAACGCCGCCTTGGCATAGGGCCGCGCGACGGTAGACAATTCCGCCATGGATCACCTCCTCACAGTTCGGCAGCAAGCTTATCGAGCAGCTTGCGATGGGCCTTCTCGTCGATGGAGGCTTCCAGAACACGCTCTGCACCAGCGACCGCGAGGGTCGACACCTGGGCGCGGAGCTCTTCCTTGGCGCGATTGATTTCCTGCTCGATCTCGCTTCGGGCGCTGGCCACCAGACGCTCGCCCTCGGCGCGGGCCTGATCGCGGGCTTCCTCGACCATCTGAGAAGACCTCTTGTGGGCCTGCTCGAGAATCTGGGAAGCCTGCTCCTTGGAATCGCGCAGGGTCTGAGCGGCCTGTTCCTGGGCGAGTTCCAGGTCACGAGAGGCACGGCTTGCCGCGTCGAGGCCGTCCGCGATCTTCTTCTGGCGCTCGTGGAGCGCAGAGCTGATTGGCGGCCACACGTACTTAATGCAGAACCAGACAAAGATCGCGAAGGCGATCGTCTGCCCGATCAGCGTCATGTTGATATTCACAGGACTGTACCTCTGACAGGTTCGTGGCAACCGGTAACAAGCAAACCGAGCGCTAGGCGCTCGGTGCTGTCGTTAACCGGCGACGACGAAGATCAGGTACATCGCGATACCGACACCGATCATCGGCACGGCGTCGAGCAGACCAGCCATGATGAAGGTCTTGGTCTGCAGCTGGTCGCCCAGCTCCGGCTGACGAGCAGTGGACTCGAGCAACTTGCCGCCCAGCATGGCGAAGCCGATACCGGTGGCCAGGGCGCTGATGCTGATGATGATGGCGGCAGCAATGTAGACGATTTCCATGATAGTGCTCCTGGTAGGTTGAGTTACAAGGGTTAGTGGTTGGTTGAGTTACAAGCGTTGCGCGGGTCTCAGTGGTGCTCGTGCGCGGCACTCAAATACACGATCGACAGCGTCGTGAAGATGAAGGCCTGCAGAGTCACCACCAGGATGTGGAAGATCGCCCATGGCACATCCAACAGCCAGATGGCCCAGAAGGGCAGCAGTGCGATCAGGATGAAGATCACCTCGCCGGCAAACATGTTGCCAAAGAGACGCAGACCCAGGCTGATCGGCTTGACGATGAGGCCGACCACTTCAAGGATCAGGTTGAAGGGAATCAGCGACCAGTGATTGAAGGGCGTCAGCGAGAGCTCCTTGGCGAAGCCACCCACACCCTTGACCTTGCAGCTGTAATAGATGATGAGCAGAAAGACGCCGAAGGCCATGCCGAGGGTGGCATTGACGTCGGTCGTCGGCACGATCTTCATGTACTCGAAGCCCAGCTTCCCGAACAACTCGGGGAAATAGTCGACCGGGAGAATCTTCAGGCTGTTCATCAACAGGATCCAGATGAACAGCGTCAGCGCCAGCGGGGCGATGTGCGGGTTCTTGCCGTGGAAAGTGGAACGAGTCAGGTTCTCGATGAACTCGATAGCCATTTCTACCCCGTTCTGAAGGCCACCGGGGACACCCGTAGTCGCCATCTTCCCCGCCTTGCGGAACAACCAGAGGAACAGGACACCCATGGCGATGGACCAACCCATGGTATCCAGGTGAATCGCCCAGAAGCCCATCTCGACCGCCTCGGAGGAGCTGGACGCCAGCGACCAGCCATTCTGCGGGTGGTAGCCGAAGGTCAGGTTCTGAAGGTGGTGCTGTATGTAATAGATGGCCGATATTTCGTTATCTGCTGCCATACTGCTTCCTCAGGTTCGGGGGGTCGACCGCTCTTGCATCAGCCAGGGTGTCAGCCAGTGCATGAGTTGGGACGCCACATATGCAACGAAGAATAAAGCCGGGTTTGAGGGAGGCACTGTCACGAACAGGATCACGAACAGTGCCACCGTCAAACCGAACTTGCCCATCGCTGCCTGATAAAGATTGAGCACGTTGACCCTTACGCGCTTGCCACCTCGGCTACGCAACCCCCGCCTCACGAAGTACAGGGATGGCAGCAGGCTGACCAGACCTCCCATCAGAGCGGATGACACCCCTGAGAGTCCCGCGAGCCACAGACCTGCCAGCGCCACCGCCAGCATAGCCGCCGCTTGAGCCAGGAACAGCCGCGAAAAATCCAATTGCCGGCGCCCTGCGACGGACGAAACTCTCTGCATGTTGTCATTACCCCGATCCACTGTCAGGCGGACCGTTTTCGACGCTGCTGTCGCTCAGGATATTCGGGCAAACACCGGCGGATTATAGGGAAGGG
The DNA here is from genome assembly GCF_042643535.1 of Halomonas tibetensis. NCBI lineage: Bacteria > Pseudomonadati > Pseudomonadota > Gammaproteobacteria > Oceanospirillales > Halomonadaceae > Halomonas > Halomonas tibetensis. The sequence continues at coordinate 150,282 of NZ_JBHRSQ010000009.1, read as the reverse complement.
CTATCGGGGCTTCAACAGAAGCGCTAAGGATTTTGCCTACTTATGCCCTTTCTTGCGACCAAAGATGCAGGAATTGTCAATATCTAGGCGCGCGTTGGTGCCCGTCAGCGTATGTGCTCGAGGATTCCATCCAGCTCATCGAGGCTGGTGTAGCGAATGGTCAGCCGTCCCTTGCCCCCTCGGCCGTGCTGTATTTTCACCGGTGCGCCAAGCAGCTCGCCAAGCCGGGTTTCGAGACTGGCCACATCGGGGCTTGAAGCCGGCTTTTCGACCTTCTCCGGCTCTCCTGCCACCAGTCGCTTGACCAACGCCTCGGTGTCGCGAACGGTCAGGTCCTTATTGACTACCTCATGGGCGGCCTTGCGCTGCTTTGCGCCGGAGAGCGCTAAAAGCGCACGAGCATGGCCCATATCCAGGTCGCCGCGTTCCAGCAGGGTCTGTACCTCAGGGTCCAATGCCAGCAATCGCAGCAGGTTCGCCACCTGGGCCCGGGACTTGCCCACCGCGTCGGCGACCTGCTGCTGGGTCAGCTCGAACTCCACCAGCAGGCGCTTCAGCGCCATGGCTTCTTCTACCGGATTGAGATTTTCGCGCTGAATGTTCTCGATCAGGGCCAGGGCCAGGGCCACCTCATCGCTGACTTCTCGAATGACAGCGGGAATCACGTCGAGCTCGGCCAGCTGGGCAGCTCGCCAACGACGCTCGCCGGCGATGATCTCATAGCGATCGATGCCGGCGGGACGCACCACGATCGGCTGCATCACCCCCTGAGCGCGAATAGAGTCAGCCAGCTCTTCGAGTGCCTCAGGCTGAATATCTCGGCGAGGCTGATACTTGCCGCGGATCAGCTGACCCAGGGGCAACCGCTCAAGGCGGTCTTCCGCATCCGGCGCAGCGGCCGGCGTCGCGTTATCCTCCAACTCGATGCCAACCTCGGGAAGGTCGAGGCTCTCGCGGCGGCGAGCGCCGGCCCCGATCAGGGCATCCAGTCCACGTCCCAGGGCGCGTTTACGCGTCATCGACACTCCCTCATCACAGCGGTTACGGCATGGGGTTCCCGCGCTATCATCACAGCGACAGCCGGCGAATCAATTCCTTGGCCAGCACCCGATGGGCCTGGCTGCCACGCGAGAAGCGGGCATACTTGGTCACCGGCAAGCCGTGGCTGGGTGCCTCTGCAACCCGCACGTTGCGTGGGATCGTAGCCTTAAGCAGGGTATCCCCGAAATAATCGCGCAGCTGCTTGGTCACATCTCGGGTCAGGCTGTTTCGAGCATCAAACATGGTGCGCAGGATCCCGTAGACCTCGAGCCCCGGATTCACGTTGTCCTTGATCTGCTCGACGGTATCGAGGAGTGCCGAGAGCCCTTCCAACGCGTAGAACTCGCATTGCAGCGGAATAAGCACGCCGTTGGCGGCGGTCAGAGCGTTGACGGTGAGCATGTTCAGCGAGGGTGGGCAGTCGATCAGCACCACATCGTATTCGCCGGCCACATCGGCCAGCGCCCGATCCAGGCAGCGCTCTCGGCCGGCCTCGCGATCCAGCAGCGCCACCTCGGCGGCGGTGAGGTCGCCGTTGCCCGGCAACAGCGTGTAGCCGGCCTCGGGACAGTCGACGATCACCTCCGCGGCGGCGCGGTCGCCCATGAGCACGTCCAACACGCTTCCCTCGAGCTCGTGCTTGTCCACCCCGCTGCCCATCGTGGCATGGCCCTGGGGGTCAAGGTCCACCAGGAGTACGCGGCGATCCAGGGCTGCCAGGCTGGCGGCGAGGTTGACCGCCGTGGTGGTCTTGCCGACACCCCCCTTCTGATTGGTCAAGGCGATGATCTTGGTCACGGGCAACTCCCTTGCTAGGAAACGCGGATTATCATGGACACGAGCCAATTTCCTGGCGTTCGAGGACTACCAGCAGCCGGTTACCAACGTCGAAAGGTACTTCCAGGCTGTGCCTGGCCACTGGCGCTACGCCTGCCGGCACGCCGGACATTTCGTCGTCTACGCCCGGACCCTTCATAGCAAGCCACTGGCCACCCGGGGCCACCAGAGGAAGCGTCAGACTAACGAAATCACCCAGGCTGGCGAAGGCTCGTGAAATCACCTGATCGAAGCCTCCTTCAAAGGCCTCGACTCGCGTCTGCACCGGGGTCACGTTGGCCAATCCCAACTCCATCACCGCCTGGCGTTGAAAACGCACCTTCTTGCCGTTGCTGTCGATCAGGCTGACGGCGAGTTCTGGATTGAGAATCGCCAGCACGAGGCCTGGGAAACCGGGGCCTGCGCCTACGTCGAGCAGGGTAGGACCTTTGACGAAGGGCAGTACCGCAGCGCTGTCCAGCAGGTGACGAGCCACCATTTCCTCGGGCGAGCGTATCGCGGTGAGGTTATAGGCGCGGTTCCACTTGTGCAACAGGCCGACCAGGGCCAGCAGGCGCTGCCGCTGGTCGGCATGTGCGCTGATACCGAGACGGTCGAGCCCCTGATCGAGGCGCGACTCAACCGTTGAATCCACTGCCGTCATGCGCTGGCCGCCCTGTGGCCGTCGAGCAGACGACGTTTCTTGAGATAAATCAGCAGGATTGACACCGCTGCCGGCGTCACACCCGATATCCGAGAAGCTTGGGCCAGGGTCTCTGGACGCACTTCGGCGAGTTTCTGACGAATCTCATTCGAGAGCCCTTCAACCCCCGCATAATCAAGATCAACAGGTAGCGGCGTCGCTTCGTGGCGCTTGAGTTTGTCGATCTCGTCTTGTTGACGACCTATATAGCCCTGGTACTTGGCCTGGATCTGGACCTGTTCCGCCACGGTGTCATCGGCCACCGCTTCCCCCTCAATGCCGGGCAGACCCGCCAGATCGGCGTAGCCAAGCTCTGGACGTTTGAGCAGGTCCATCAGGCTGTACTCCCTTGCCAGCGGTTTGCCAATCTTCTCGGCTACCGCCTGGGCGGCCGCGGTGCCGGGCTGCACCCAGCAGGCCTTGAGTCGAGCGTTCTCACGTTCAATTGCTTCGCGCTTTTCACTGAAGGCCGCCCAGCGGTCATCGTCCACCAGGCCCAGCTCTCGCCCCGTTTCGGTGAGGCGGAGGTCAGCATTATCCTCGCGCAGCAGCAGGCGGTATTCGGCCCGCGAAGTAAACATTCGGTAAGGCTCTTTGGTGCCCAGGGTGATCAGGTCATCGACCAGAACGCCCAGATAGGCTTCGTCGCGGCGCGGTGCCCAGGCCTCCAGGTCCATGGCCCGTCTTGCGGCGTTTAGCCCTGCCAGCAGTCCCTGTGCACCTGCCTCCTCATAGCCGGTGGTGCCGTTGATCTGCCCGGCGAAGAACAGGTTGTGGATGAATTTCGTCTCCAGCGAGTGCATCAGGTCTCGCGGGTCGAAGAAGTCATATTCGATAGCGTAGCCGGGTCGGGTGATATGGGCGTTTTCCAGCCCACGGATCGAGCGCACCACCTTCAGCTGAATATCGAAGGGCAGTGAGGTGGAAATGCCGTTGGGGTAGATCTCATGGGTGTCCAGACCCTCTGGCTCGATGAACACCTGGTGGCTCGCCTTGTCGGCGAAGCGGTGAACCTTGTCTTCGATGGAGGGACAGTAACGGGGACCGACGCCTTCGATCACCCCCGAGTACATCGGCGAACGATCGAGGTTGGCGAGGATGATCTCGTGGGTGCGTTCGTTGGTGTGGGCGATATGGCAGCTCACCTGTCTCGGATGCTGCTCGCGATTGCCCAGGAATGACATCACCGGGGTCGGGTTATCACCGGGTTGCTCCTCGAGCGCCGAGAAGTCGAGGCTACGGGCGTCCAGACGCGGTGGGGTGCCGGTCTTGAGTCGATCGACTCGAAACGGCAGGGCTCGCAGGCGCTCGGCTAAGCGATTCGAAGGCGGATCGCCGGCGCGACCTCCACGGCTCTGGTCCAGACCGATATGGATCACACCGCCGAGGAAGGTGCCGGTGCAGAGCACTACGGTCTCGGCGTGGAAGCGGATACCGGTCTCGGTAACAACGCCGCGCACGGTGTCGCCGTCCACGATGAGATCACCGGCTGCCTGCTGAAAGAACGTCAGGTTGTCCTGGTTTTCCAGAATCCCTCGGATGGCTGCCTTGTAGCGGATTCTGTCGGCTTGGGCCCGTGTGGCCCGGACCGCGGGCCCCTTTCGGGCATTGAGAACGCGAAACTGAATACCGCCAAGGTCAGTCGCCGTGGCCATGGCACCGCCCAGGGCGTCGATCTCCTTGACCAGATGGCTTTTGCCAATCCCGCCAATCGCGGGATTACAGGACATCTGGCCCAGGGTCTCGATGTTGTGGGTCAGCAGCAGAGTTTGACAGCCCATGCGAGCGGAGGCCAAAGCGGCTTCAGTTCCCGCATGGCCACCGCCGATGACGATGACGTCAAAGCGGTCGGGGTAATCCAAGTTGCACCTCGTTGGCGCCACGGCGCCGTCTTTCTGTCTGGGGATGAAATCAGCCCGGCAGTATAAACCCCTTGTGGGTAATCGTCAGGGTTTTCCACACCTCCGCCGCCTCACCACCTTCCTTTTGCCTCTCTAACATTAAATACCAATATATATAGAGAGAAGTTCTATTGTGGTAGTAACTACTGGTGTGGACAAAATCCGTGGATAAGAGGAATAAACCTATTTAAATCATGACTGTGCATTGTTGACCAAAAGCGGGACAAGTAAGTTACTGCCTGCGCACAGAGCAGCAGGAGCCTGTGGATGAAAGGCCGACTTACCCACAGCCTCAATATTGCACCGCTTGTCCACCGCTGGGTACCCGGCTTATGCCCGCAACTGTGAACAACCAGTCTCGTTATGCTCAAACTCGTCTACCAAGGGGGTGACAGCAGGAAATTTTGCCGATAGAGAAATTTCTATCCACAGGCAAAAAAAGGCCCTGTCGCGGACGACAGGGCCTTTTTTTCTTTCTTTCAAGATAGCGATATCAGTGCTTGAGCACCCGAGCCAGGAAGCTACGTGTACGTTCGTCCGTAGGTCGGTCGAAGATCTGCTCCGGAGGCGCCTGCTCAGCGATTTCCCCCTGGTGGATGTAGATCACCCGATCGGCCACTTCCCGAGCGAAGCCCATCTCGTGAGTGACGATGATCATGGTCATGCCCTCTCGTGCCAGCTCCCGCATGGCATCAAGCACCTCGCCGATCATCTCTGGATCCAGCGCCGAGGTGGGCTCATCGAAAAGCATCAGCCGTGGCTCCATGGCCAGAGCGCGGGCCAGAGCAACGCGCTGCTGCTGACCGCCAGAGAGCTGGTTAGGGTGCTTGGAAGCCTGATCGCTGATGCCAACACGTTCCAGTAATCGTTCGGCGGTTTCCAGGGCGTCTGCGCGGCTCCAGCCGCGCACCTTCATGGGAGCCAGAATGACATTATCCAGCACGCTGAGATGGGGAAAAAGGTTGAACTGCTGAAACACCATGCCCACTTCGGTGCGGATCTTCTGCAAGGCTTTACCCCCCTTGCCGTGGGGCGTGAGCTCGTTGCTGTCCACATCGATATGACCATTCTGGAACTCTTCCAGGCCGTTGATGCAGCGAATCAGCGTCGACTTGCCCGAACCGCTGGCCCCAATGACCACCACCACCTCGCCTTGGGCGACCTCCAGGTCGATATCCTTGAGCACGTGCAGGGTGCCGAAGTGCTTGTTGACCTTCTCCATCCGCACGATGGGAGCGGTCGCGTTCTCGTTCTGTGTCATGCGTAGGCTCCCCTTATTGACCGACCAGGCCGCGGCGCTCCAGCTGGCGCAGCAGCAGTGACAGGGTCCAGGTGATGGCCAAATACATCAGGGCCACCATGAAATAGACCTCCAGAGCAGTGAAGGTGGTGGCGATATAGATCTGCCCCTGGCGGACCAGTTCTCCCACGCCAATCACCGAGAACAGCGAGGTGTCCTTGATGCTGATGATGCCCTGGTTGCCCAGGGGCGGGATCATGCGTCGGAAGGCCTGGGGCCAGATTATGTAGCGGAAGGCCTGGGTGCGGGACAGCCCCAGGGACAGCGAGGCCTCATGCTGGCCACGTTCGATGGACTGCACGCCGCCACGAACCACTTCCGAGATATAGGCGCCGGAGTTGACCGCGATGGCGGCAATGCCGGCGGTCAGGGCATTGACGGGGCTACCCAGTAACTGAGGCAAGCCATAGAAGATGAACAGCACCTGCACCAGGATAGGGGTGCCGCGGAACACTTCGACATAGACGACCGCCGGCCAGCGGATGAGGCGTGACGAACTGATGCGCATCAGGCCGAAAATGATACCGATGATGAAGCCGATGGCCAGCCCGCCGAAGGAGATCAACAGGGTCCAGGGTATGCCCGGCAGCAGGTGGGGTATGGAGCGGAACGCCGCCCCCCAGTCAAATTGAAAGGTCACTTCCACGGGCATTTCTCCGGGATAGCTGGAAACGAGGCGGGGCCGGGAGGTGTTACCGCCCGGCCCCGCTGCTCAACTCGTCGTGTGATCACAACGAAACTTCAGGGCGTATTCGGCTCACTCCTCAGAAGGCGCCTCGCCGAACCATTTCTCATAGATCTCCGCGTAGGTACCGTCCTCGCGCATCTCTGCCAGTGCTTCGTTGACCGGCTCGACCCACTGGCTGCCCTTGTGGAAGACGATGCCGTACTGCTGGCCCGAATAGAGGGGACCGACCACCTTGGTACGTCCCTCACCACGAGTCTGGGAGAAGTAGGCGACGTTGGGGGCATCATAAAAGGCGGCGTCGACGTTACGGCCGAGCAGCGCCATGTACATGTCGCTGTTGCCCGGGTAGGGGGTGATGTCGGCGCTGTCGCCCAGGTGCTCCTGAAGGAAGTCATAGCTGGTGGAGCCAATGCGCGTGGCCACCGACATGCCCTCTAGGTCTTCGATAGCTTCAACGCTGTCGTTGTCGGCACGCACGATAATCCGCAGGCCGGAATCGTAATAGGGATCCGAGAAGTCGACAATCTGAGCGCGCTCTTCGGTAATGGTCACGCCGGCCACGGCGATTTCCTGACTGCCGGTCTGCACCGCCGGGATGATGCCGGCGAACTCCATGGTAGTCAGATTGATCTCGAAGCCGGCACGTTCACCGAGTTCGTTGATCATATCCATGTCGAACCCGATCATCTCGCCGGTCTCGGGATCAAGCATTTCGAAGGGCACGAAGCTGGGGTCAGTGACCACGTTGACGATCGGTGTGTCGGCCAGGGCGGAACCCGCCATGCCAAGGCCCATCGCCAAGGCGGTGGCCATCGTGGTTTTCTTCAGGAAAGGTGAAGCGGAAGTGAATCTTGTCATGAGGTTCCCCGTTATCGAGTCTTTTCTGGTAGGTATCACCTTTTCAACATTGGCGAGAATGCTCCAGAGCGTCAAGTCGGGGAATTTCACGGTTTACATCATGAAAGACGCGCCACAGCCGCAGGTGGTGGTGGCATTGGGGTTCTGTACCAGGAAGCGGGCACCGGCGAGGCCTTCTTCGAAATCGACGGTTGAGCCCACCAAATACTGGTAGGAGAGTGGGTCGACCACTAGGGCAACGTCGCCGAATTCGATGATGGTATCGTCGTCGGCGACGTCATCGGCGAAGTCGAAACCATATTGGAAGCCTGAGCATCCACCGCCAGTCACGTAGACTCGCAGCTTGAGATGGCTGTTGACTTCTTCCTCGACCAGCGACTTGAGCCGTGCCCGGGCGCTGTCGGACAGCAGCAGCGGGGTGGGTACAAAGGATTCGGCACCGCTCATGGGGAGCTCCTTCGAGGGAAATAAATCGTTCGACTAGACATTATCCGCAATCCCAAGCAATTTGGTCAACTTTCTGGGTAATGTCATTTCCCCTGTGTCTATCACTATATTGATAGACGGTATCAGGGCATCAGCGCCGGGGCGGTGAGACCGGCATTCTCGTCGAGTCCAAACATCAGGTTGAGGTTCTGGATCGCCTGGCCGGAGGCGCCCTTTACCAAATTGTCGATCACCGCCAGTACCACCACGGTGTCGTCATTGCTCGGGCGGTGAACCGCGATGCGGCAGAGGTTGGCGCCCTTTACGCTTCGGGTTTCCGGGTGGCTACCGACGGGCATTACGTCGATGAAAGGCTCGTCTACAAAACGGGCTTCGAACAGCGTCTGCAGATCGCCCGGTTCACCGGTGAGTCGGCCATAGAGCGTCGCGTGTATTCCGCGGATCATCGGCGTCAGATGCGGCACGAAGGTGAGTCCTACCGGCCGGCCTGCGGCGTCGCTCAGGCCTTGGCGGATCTCTGGCAGGTGGCGATGGCCGCTGGCGCCGTAGGCCTTCATGGACTCGCTGGCCTCGGCCATCAGTGAGGGCACCTTGGCGCCGCGGCCGGCGCCGGTAACGCCGGACTTGCAGTCGGCGATGATGTGACCAGCGTCAATCAGACTCGACTCGAGCAGTGGCAGCAGGCCCAGCTGCACGGCGGTGGGGTAGCAGCCGGGGACGGCGATCAACCTTGCCTGGCGAATCTTATCGCGGTTGACCTCGGGGAGGCCGTAGACCGCTTCAGCGAGCAGTTCAGGTGCGCCGTGGGGCTGGCCGTACCACTCGGCCCACTCCGCAGCATCGCGCAGCCGGAAATCCGCGGAGAGGTCGATGACACGAGTGCCGCGCTCGAGCAGATCACCGGCCAGGGCGTGAGCCACGCCGTGGGGGGTGGCGAAGAACACGGCATCGCAGTCGCCGAGGCGGTCGGCATCCGGCTCGCTGAAGGCCAAGGTGTCATAGTGGCCACGCAGGTTGGGGTACATGTCGCAGACTCGCACACCCGCCTCTGAACGGGAGGTGATGGCATCTACTTCCACTTCGGGGTGCTGGGCCAGCAGCCTGAGCAGTTCGACCCCGGTGTATCCGGTGCCGCCGACGATTCCGACCTTGATCACATTGCACTCCTTCCGCTTGGCCTTGGGCTGGGCTCGGTTGTGATGAATATGATACACAAGAAGACCAAGGCCTACCCACCAGGCCCTTATACGCCTCCCTGCCGGGTACCTTCTGGTGACTGCCCTGACGATGAAATCGGTCTAACAGGAATCACGCCGTGCCGCGCTTCTCACTGCCAGACCTCGACCTGGAGGGCTTTCGCCAGCGCCTTGCCAGCGTTGATGCCCTACCTCAGCTTTGCGTGCTGGGCGTAGTGTCCGGGCTGATCACCGGTGGCTTCATGGTTGGCTTCCGGTTGCTGATCGACCTCGGCGCGCTCGCCTTCATGCCGGAAGGCGACCACGAAGCCTTTGAAGGGCTTTCTCCCCTGATGCGTTCCCTGCTGCCGATCCTTGCTGTCACTATCATTGGGGTGCTGCTGTGGCGCCAGCCCGAAAAGGCACGCAAGCTGGGCGTTGGCCATGTGATGGAGCGATTGACCTACCATCAGGGTCGCTTTCCAATGCGTAACTGGCTCAATCAATGGTGGGTCGGGGTGGTCACGGTCCTTGGTGGACTCTCCGCCGGCCGCGAAGGTCCAGCAATTCACCTGGGTGCGGCTGCTTCCAGCGGCCTCGGTCAACGGTTACGGTTGCCCCACAACAGCCTGCGGGTGCTGGTCGCCTGTGGTACCGCTGCGGGCATCTCCGCTTCCTTCAATACGCCCATCGCCGGCGTCATTTTCGCCATGGAAGTGGTGATGATGGAGTACACCATCGCTGGTTTCATGCCGGTGATCCTGGCCTCCACCATGGGTGCCGTGGTAGCCCAGCTGGTGTATGGCTCCGAGCCGGCTTTTCAGGTACCCACGGTAAGTCTTGGATCCTTTTCCAACCTTCCTTGGCTGGTGGTCACGGCGCTGGTGATCGGACTCCTGGCTGGCCTCTTCATCCACGTGGCGAGAAACGACTGGATCAAGGGACGACCGTTGTGGCTGCGCCTGGGGCTGGTGGCCGTGGCCACCGCTGCAGTGGCCTGGTGGTACCCGGAGGTGCAGGGCATCGGCTATGACAGCCTGAGTGCCGCGCTGACGGGCAACCTGGCGGTGGACGTGCTGCTAGCGCTGGTGGTGGCCAAACTGCTGCTCACGGCGATCACCGTGGCCAGTGGTATTCCTATCGGCATCATCGGCCCGGTGCTGGTGGTCGGCGCCGCGGCGGGGGCGCTGATGGGGCTGTTTGGCGGCTGGATATGGCCTGAGCTGGCCGCGGACCCCGGTGTCTATGCCATGCTCGGCATGGCGGCGATGATGGGTGCAGTGCTGCAGGCGCCGCTGGCGGCGCTGATGGCCTTGCTGGAGCTGACCCACAATCCCAATATCATTCTGCCGGGAATGCTCGCGGTCGTGGTTTCCTGCCTTACCTCGCGACAGCTGTGTCGCTGTGACGGATTCTTCATCAGCGCGACTCGTCATGGCCTTCATCCCCTGCAGCAGCCGTTGATGCAGGCGCTTTCGCGGGTCTCGGTACCGGCGGTGATGGAACGTAGCCTGGAACGCACGCCGCGCATGGTGACACGTGAGCGCGCTCGGTCGCTGCTGGCTCGCAATCCGATCTGGATCCTGATTGAACGCTCTAACGACGACAAGCCAACCCTGGCGCTCAAGGCGGCTGACCTGGCGCGCTGGCTGATGGAGGATGCGTCCAGCGAACAGAACGTTGTTGACGAGCGGGAGCCAAAGGAAGAGGGGATGATCGACCTGTTGGAGATCCCTGGCCTGCGGCTGGAACTAGCGCCTATCCATCTGCAGGCAACGCTCTCCGAGGCCTTCGAGCGGCTCAACAACCAGGCGGTAGATGCTCTCTACGTGGAACACGGCAACCGTCCGAAACAGAAGCGGATTTCCGGTATCATCACGCGTGGTGCTATCGAACGTTATTATTCGTTTAAAGACCCATCTTCCAAGGACCAGTGACGCCTCGCACGGCGCTCGCTGCAACTCAGGCACTCTCCCACACTCTCACGAGGACCCTTCATGTATCTGTGGATCAAGGCCCTGCACCTGATCGCCATGGTGACCTGGTTCGCCGCCCTCTTCTATTTGCCACGCCTATACGTCTACCACGCCATGGCACGAGACCGCGGCGAACAGCAAGCGATCGATCATTTTCTGATTATGGAGCGTAAGCTTTATCGGGGGATCATGACTCCCTCAATGATTGCGGTATTGATATTTGGCGGTTGGATGCTCTATCTGATGCCCTTCTGGCTCAGCCAGGGCTGGCTGCATGCCAAGCTATTGCTGGTGGTGCTCCTGGTGGCTTACCACCATGTCTGCCTGATCTACCTCAAGCAGTTTCGCGACGGCCGCTGTACAAAGAGCCATGTGTTCTTTCGCTGGTTCAATGAACTGCCGGTGATCGCCCTGCTGATCATCATTTTCCTTGCCGTGCTCAAACCGTTCTGATGATGAATAACAGGACAATAGCCCATCTACCGGTGGTACTGGTGCTGGGTGGCCACGATCCCACCGGGGGCGCCGGGTTGATTGCGGATGCCGAGGCGATCGCCGCCTGCGGGGGATGGGCGCTGACCATTCCCACGGCATTGACGGTGCAGAACTGCCATGATGTTCGCGCGGTGATGCCCTGCGATCCCCATGCCATGAGAGCCATGGCGGCGGTGCTTGGCGAGTTCGAGATCGCCGCCATCAAGGTGGGCCTGGTGGCCGACCTGGCCACTCTGGATGCGGTGACCGATATTGTGCGTCGCTTTCCCGGTGTGCCGCTGGTGTTAGACCCGGTGCTCAGGGCCGGCGGTGGACAAGAGTTGTCCACCGCCGAGCTGGTCGATGCGTTCCGAGAGCGACTGCTTCCCCTGGTGGATATTCTGACGCCCAATCGAGACGAGTTGGCAAGACTCTCCGCCCAGGCCGGCGATGATACCGGGCGGGCGGTGGAATTGATGACCCTGGGCTGCCAGGCGGTACTGGTTACCGGTACCGATGCGCCGGCTGCCAACACCCCGAGTGAACGTGTGGTCCATACGCTGCACACGCCTGATCAGGGCCGGCAGTGGAGCTGGCCCCGTCTTGCGGGCCGCTTTCACGGCTCCGGCTGTACCCTGGCCTCGGCCTTGGCGGCGCGTCTGGCAGCCGGTGAATCGCTGGTGACTGCCTGTGAGCAGGCCCAGGCCTTTACCTGGCATGCTCTGGATCACGCTTGGCAACCTGGTATCGGTCAGGCGCTGCCGCGTCGCCTATGGCGACTGCCCGTGACGCCTGTCAAAGGCGTGGACGAAGCGGCGGCTCCGGGTTGAGCCAGAGGCTGGCCATCCCCTGCGTGAACACAGAGAATGGTGCAGTCGGGTGGCCATGATCGGGTTATCCAGAGAATTATCCACAGCTTTTTAGGACGAGACACACCATGACCACATCCGCCGAACTTTTCGAACGGGCCTGCCGCCATATCCCCGGCGGCGTCAATTCTCCAGTGCGTGCCTTCAAGGGCATGCAGCGTCCACCGGTGTTCATGGAGCGCGCCCGTGGCGCCTACCTGTTTGATGTGGAGGGCAACCGCTATGTCGACTATGTGGGCTCATGGGGGCCGATGATCACCGGTCATGCCGATCCGGACGTGCTGGGGGCCGTTCGCGAGCGATTGGACAACGGGCTGTCGTTCGGCACCCCCACGGCTATCGAAACTACGATGGCGGAGCTGATCTGCGAGATGATCCCTTCCATGGAGATGGTCCGGATGACCAGTTCCGGCACCGAGGCCACCATGTCGGCGATTCGCCTGGCTCGCGGGGTCACCGGTCGCGACAAGATCATCAAGTTCGAGGGCAATTATCACGGCCACTCGGATTCACTGCTGGTCAAGGCGGGTTCCGGTGCACTGACCCACGGTGAGCCCAGCTCGCCCGGCGTGCCAGCCTCTCTGGCCGAGCATACGGTGACGCTGCCCTACAACGATATCGACGCCGTGGAGCAGTGCTTCGAGGAAATCGGCGACCAGATCGCCTGCATCATCGTCGAGCCGGTCGCCGGCAACATGAATTGCATCCCGCCTCAGCGAGGGTTTCTCGAGTGTCTGCGTCGGGCCTGTAATGCCCACGACAGCGTGCTGATCTTCGACGAGGTCATGACCGGCTTCCGGGTGGCACTGGGCGGTGCTCAGGCTCACTACGGTATCCACCCGGATCTTACCTGCCTGGGCAAGATCGTCGGCGGCGGGATGCCGGTGGGTGCCTTTGGCGGCAGTGAGACGATCATGTCCAACATCTCCCCGCTGGGGCCGGTCTATCAGGCGGGCACGCTCTCCGGCAATCCGCTGGCCATGGCAGCCGGCATTGCCCTGCTGACCAAACTCCGGGAACCGGGCTTCCATGACGCATTGACACAGCGAGTCGAGACCCTTTGCCATGGTCTCGAGGAGCGCGCAGTGGCCGCCGGCGTGGAAATGATCAGCCAGCACGCTGGTGGCATGTTCGGCCTCTTCTTCACCGGCCAGACTCGTGTTGATAATTTCGCCCAGGCCACTGCCTGCGATGCCGAAGCCTTTCGTCGGTTCTTCAGCGCCATGCTGGATGAAGGTGTCTACCTGGCGCCTTCGGCCTACGAGGCGGGGTTCATGTCCAGCGCCCATACGCCAGAGGATATCCAGCATACGCTCGACGCCGCCGAGAAGGCCTTCGTGACCATGCGGCAGGTCTGAGGCAGCCGACTACAGCCTCGGTGTTTTTCCATCGTATTGTTTGTCACCACGCCACCAGGAGACTCGTGATGTCCCACTCCTCCTCTGTTCCCCCCGGGGCCAGTGACGCCAGCGAGAGCCTGGAATCGCTGGTTGATTCCTTGGTGACCTATCACCGCTTGCCTCAGGACGTCATCAAGGATAGCGATCCCACACGGCTACTGGCGCAGATGGCGCAGGAGGAACTGGCGGCCATTCGCATGAACCTCATGGATGAAAATGAGTGTTTTCGACTCGATCAGCTGGGCGATTGGCTGGAACAGGATCTGGTACGCCTCAAGCCCCTGCTTGATGACCGGCGCAATCACAGGGTACCTAGCTGGGCCTTGGCTCATCCTGACAGCCGCCTCTGCCACGATGGCCGTACCCTGCTGGCCAACGCCATCGGCCGTGACCTTGCGGCCCCCGGCGGTGGCCAGGCGGCTGATCCGGCCAGCGATCTGGCAGCGCTGCTGGTGGGATTGGAGGCGCGTGGAGAGTCGGCGCTAACGCGACTGGCGCTTGACCGCTACCTGCGGCTGTCGGGCGATTATCCCCAGGCGAGGCTGCTCTCCCTGTTTGGCACCTTCCATGCGCTGAGTGGCGCCCGGCGGGCCCTGCAGCGGCTTCCCGCACCCGATCAGGATCCGGAGCACCCCGCAAGGCTCGCCGAGAGCATGGCCGAGTGCCGACATTACCTGGCACTGGCCGAGAGAATCGCCGAGTTTCGCTTCCCGCCGCTGGTGATCGCCGTGGGCGTATCGGGCAGCGGCAAGAGCCGTTTCACGTCGGGGTTGGTCAGCCGGCTGGGGGCGATTCGGGTTTGCTCGGATGCGGAGCGACGTCGTTTGCACAACCTGCCTCAGGACATGACTTACCCACAGACGCAGACAGTGTCGCCGGCTGTGGATATCTTTGGTGAGGCCGCCACCGAGCGAACCTATCGTCATCTGGCCAGCTGTGCGGGAACCCTGTTGGATGCCGGCATCCCGGCCTGTGTGGACGCTACCTGCCTGAAACGCTGGCAAAGAGACCTGCTTCGCCATCAAGCAGAGGCCCGGGGCCTGCCCTGCCTCATGGTCAGCTTCGAGGCCGATGACGCCACCCTCAATCGGCGCATCGAGAAGCGAGCCTGTCGTCAGGGCGTCGAAGTGGCAGTCAGCCAGGCGCTACTCGACCATCAGCTTGCCGAGCTGGAGCCCTTCGGTGACGAGGAGCGCCTCCACCTGGTTCACTTGGACACCACCGCCGATAACGCCGCCGAGACGCTAGTCGACCTCATCGAGGAACATGTGAAGCTTTGCTGAGGCGCTCCATGAGCCTTGTCATTCTTTGCAGTTTGCTTCAAGGCCAGCGTCATGAGTGCTGGTCGTTTTATGTTGTTCCCCGGCCCTAGAACGGTGGGCTGTCAATTATCAGGATGTTTACCATGACCTCGACCCCTCTGATCCTCGCCAGTGGCAACGCCGGCAAGCTGCGCGAATTCCATCAGCTGCTGGCACCGCTGGGTTTCGATGTCATGCCCCAGGCAGAATATGACGTCCCCGACGTGGAGGAGACCGGACTGACCTTCGTCGAGAACGCCCTGCTCAAGGCGCGTGAGGCGAGTCGCGTCAGCGGCTTGCCGGCGCTGGCCGATGATTCGGGGCTGGAGGTCGATGCTCTGCACGGGGCTCCAGGGATCTACTCGGCACGCTTCGCCGGGGAGCCGAAGAGCGATGCGCGTAACAACGCCCGGCTGCTGGAAGCCCTGGTTGAGGTTCCTGAGGGTCAGCGCAGCGGGCGTTACTGGTGCGTTCTGGTCTATCTGCGTCACGCGGAGGATCCGGTGCCGCTGATCGTGCAGCGCAGCTGGGAAGGTGAGATCCTGGCTCATCCTCGCGGTGTCGGTGGTTTCGGCTACGACTCCCTGTTCTGGTTGCCAGAACAGGCGATGAGCGTGGCCGAGCTCCCTGCCGAGGAGAAGAATCGTCTCAGCCACCGCGGACGCGCTCTGCAGGCACTCGTAGAGGCGCTGGGCGGGGCCCACGAGCCGCGATGATGTCTCTGCCGCCGCTTGCGCTCTACGTGCACGTTCCCTGGTGCGTGCGTAAGTGCCCCTACTGCGATTTCAACTCCCACGGCGTTGGCCGCAATGCCTCGCTACCCGAAGCTGACTATCTGCAGGCCCTGCTGGCAGACCTCGATGGCGACCTTCCCCTGGCCCAAGGTCGAGAACTGGTCTGCCTCTTTATTGGCGGTGGCACGCCGAGTCTGATGTCCGCCGGGTTTTATAAAGAGCTATTGGCGGGTATCGCCGCGCGGCTGCCCATGGCCAATGATATCGAGATCACCCTGGAGGCCAACCCCGGGACTCTGGAGCGTGGCCGTTTCGCCGGCTATCGTGAAGCGGGCATCAACCGACTCTCGCTGGGGGTGCAGAGCTTCCAGGACGCCCAGCTCGAGGCTCTGGGTCGGATTCACTCGGGTAGCGATGCCGAGGCTGCGGTGGCAGAAGCCCGCGGGGCGGGCTTCGACAACCTTAATCTAGACGTCATGCATGGGCTGCCAGGGCAGACTCCGGCGCTGGCACTGGAGGACCTTGAGCGAGCGCTGGCGCTCTCTCCAGAGCACCTCTCCTGGTACCAGCTCACCCTGGAGCCAAATACCGAGTTTCACTCCCGGCCACCGCAGCTGCCCGAGGAAGAGGTGCTTTGGGATATCCAGGACCTGGGACACGCGCGCCTTGAGGAGGCAGGTCTGGCCCGCTATGAGATCTCTGCCTACGCTCGTTCTGGTCGCCGCTCACGGCATAATCTCAACTATTGGCGCTTCGGTGACTACCTGGGCATTGGGGCCGGCGCCCATGGCAAGTTGAGCGCTGGAGAAGGTAGCGCCGGCTTGATGATCGAGCGGCGCTGGAAGGTTCGACAGCCAGAGGCCTACCTCCGCCGGCAGCGTGATCCCAGAGGCTTTCTGGCCGGTCGCCACCGGATCGAGGAGAGCGAACTTGCGCTAGAATTTTCCATGAATGCGCTTCGCCTGGTCGAAGGTGTGTCACTGTCCAGATGGCGAACCACGACAGGTCGGTCCATTGCCATGCTTGAGGCTCGCCTGTCCAGTGCCCGCAAAAAAGGACTTCTCGTGGAAGATGCCAATCGACTGCAAGCTTCGCCTCAAGGTCTATTATTCTTGAACGACCTGCTGGCGCTGATCGACATGGAATGACCGACTCGCCAGGCTCATCGCAGCCCTGTCAATGATGAACTGCCCGGCTGGGATACCTTTCGGGCCACCTGATGTTTTAAAGGAGATGTAATTTTATGATCAAGCCCATTCGCTTTTTCGTCCCGCTTGCCGCTGCCGCCTTGCTGGTAGGCTGTGCCACAACAGATCCCTACACCGGCCAGACCCAGCGTTCGACGGCAGGTACTGGTGCCGCCATCGGTGCGGCCGTAGGTGCCGCGGCCGGTGCGCTGAGTGGTGACGGTAGTACCAGCCGCCGCGATCGGGCCCTGATCGGTGCCGCCGTAGGCGCCGCCGCCGGTGCCGGTGTCGGTGTCTATATGGATCGACAAGAAGAGGAACTTCGCCAGAGCACACGGGGTACCGGGATCGAGGTCGATCGCCGTGGCGATGATATCGTTCTCAACATGCCGAGCGGGGTGACCTTCGGATTCGACTCTAGTGAGCTCACCAACAGCGCCCGCAACGCCCTAAACGATGTGGCGCAAATCCTTTCCCAGTACACCGATACCCGGGTCAATATTTCCGGCCACACCGACAGCACCGGTAATGCCGACTACAACCAGCGCCTCTCCGAGCGTCGCGCCGACGCCGTCGGCAACTACCTGGCTCAGTCTGGTGTTTCCCGTAATCGTCTCTACGTGAGCGGCTATGGCCAGAGCCAGCCCGTCGCCAGCAACGCCACCGAGGATGGGCGTGCCCAGAACCGTCGCGTCGAGATCACCCTTACGCCTATCGAGAGCCAGTTCCAGTGATCTTCGGATAGCGCCCACACCAACCGGTATCAGGGGCCCGCCACTTCCCAGTGGTGGGCCTCTTTCATTATCGATTGCCTTGCCGATTCACGGACCGCCTTCCATGCTTTCCTATCAGCACGCCTATCACGCCGGCAATTTCGCTGACGTTCACAAGCACCTGACCCTGCATGCGGTCATCAATCATTTATTACGTAAAAAATCATCAGTTACGTATGTGGACACTCACGCCGGTCGCGGTCTCTATCCTCTTGATGCCGCAGAGACCACACGACTGCGGGAGTATCGGGACGGCGTCTTCCCTCTCTGGAAGTCCCGACAGACGTTGACAAATGAACCGTTGCTGAACGACTGGCTGGAGGCCCTGGCGAGTGCTCAGCCAGATTCCTCGCATCTGACCTATTACCCCGGCTCCCCCTGGTGGATGGGCCATCGGCTGAGGAAAGGAGATCGTCAGTGGCTGTATGAGTTGCATCCCCGAGAGCACCAGCTTTTGGCGCAGCAGCCGTTTCAGGAGGCGGTGGAACGCATTCATGGCGATGGCCTCAAGGGCCTGTTGCAGCGGCTGCCGGTGAAGACGCCGAGACTCTGCGTGTTGATCGACCCCAGCTATGAGCGCAAGACGGAGTATCTCGAGGTGGCCCAGACGTTGCTGTCGGCGATGCGCAAGGCACGCCATGCGGTGGTGCTGGTGTGGTATCCGCTGTTGCCGGCAGGTCGCCACCGTGAGCTGCTGGATGAGTTGCGCGATGCCGGACTGCGCAAGATCTGGTTCGGCGAATTCATCCGCCAGTCGCCCGGTGAGGGGGAGCGGGGCATGTATGGCAGCGGTATGCTGGTGGTGAATCCGCCCTGGGGGTTCGATGAGTGTCTTGCCGCGGCGATGACACCGGTGATAAATCTCCTGGGTGCCTCTGGGGCCTATCGCAGCGGATGGTGGGTGGGAGAGTAAGCGCTTCTACTTCCCGATGCAGAAGCTGCCGAAGATTTCGCCGAGAAGATCGTCAGCGCTGAACTCCCCGGTGATCTCGCCCAGCGCCTGCTGGGCGTCACGCAGGTCTTCCGCCAGCAGTTCACCGGCACCGTAGCCTGCGAGCTGAGATTCGCCATTTTCCAGGGCTTGTCTAGCCCGGTCCAGAGCGTCCAGGTGGCGACGTCTCGCCGAGAACCTGCCTTCAGCCGTGCCGGTGTAGCCCATCACCTCCTTGAGATGCGCTTTCAGGTTATCCATGCCCGCACCGGTTTTGGCGGAGAGCCGTATCACCGGTGTTTCTGTGGATAACTCGACTCCAGGCGCATCCTCTGTCGTATCTATCTTGTTGCTGACCAATGTCAGCCGTGTCGGGTCCGGCAGCCGTGCCACGAACTCGGGCCAGATCGTCATTGGGTCGAGGGAAGCGGTGGTAGAGGCATCTACCAGGAGCAGGACCCGATCGGCCTTCTCGATCTCCGCCCAGGCCCGGGCCACGCCGATCTGCTCCACGGCGTCCGGTGTGTCACGCAGCCCGGCGGTATCGATGATGTGCAGCGGCATGCCGTCGATGTGGATATGCTCACGTAGTACGTCCCGAGTCGTACCGGCGATGTCGGTAACGATGGCGGTCTCCTGTTCGGTGAGGGCATTGAGCAGGCTCGATTTGCCGGCGTTAGGCCGCCCAGCGATCACCACGTTCATGCCCTCCCGCATCAGCGCGCCCTGGCCGGCAGCGGCTCGCACCGCGGCCAGTTCTGACATCACCCCGGCGAGGCGCTCGGCTACCTTGCCGTCGGCCAGGAAGTCGATCTCTTCCTCCGGAAAATCGATAGCCGCTTCCACGTAGATGCGCAGCTCGATGAGCCGCTGCACCAGCCCCTCGACTCGCCGCGAGAAGTCTCCTTGCAGTGAACGCAGGGCATTCTCGGCGGCGGCCCGGGAACTGGCGTCGATCAGATCGGCGATCGCCTCGGCCTGGGCCAGGTCGAGTTTGTCGTTGAGGAAGGCGCGCTCCGAGAATTCTCCGGGGCGAGCTAGACGTGCGCCGAGATCCATGCAGCGTGCCAGCAGCAGGTCCATGATCACCGGGCCGCCATGGCCCTGCAGCTCCAGCACGTCCTCGCCTGTAAAGGAGTGGGGCCCTTCGAAGTAGAGAGAGATGCCCTCGTCGATCACCTGCTCCTCGCCTCTGAAGGCGCCGTAGTGAGCTCGGCGAGGGGGAGGGCATTGGCCTACTACCGCCTTGGCGATGGCCGCGCAGAGGGGGCCAGAGACCCGGATGATGCCTACACCGCCCCGGCCGGGCGGCGTGGCGAGAGCGGCGATGGTGTCCTGGTCGTGGAGGCTGGCCATGGGAATCTCCTGATGGTGGAGTCATTGTCGGTTTCGAGTCCTACAAACGCCAGACCCCCGCACGTGGCGGGGGTCTGGTATTGGCAAGAGACTGCCTGCTACTTGGTCTTCATCCCCTTGCCGATACTCGGATCGTTCTCGATCTTGCGGGTGATGGCGTACTGCTGGGCGATGGAGATGATGTTGTTGACCACCCAGTAGATCACCAGACCAGCCGGGAACCAGAGGAAGAAGAAGGTGAAGACGATGGGCAGCATGCGCATGATCTTCGCCTGCATGGGGTCCGGAGGTGTCGGGTTGAGCATCTGCTGCACAAACATCGAGGCGCCCATCAGGATCGGCAGGATGAAGAACGGATCCTTCACCGACAGATCTTGGATCCAAAACATGAAGGGCGCATGGCGTAGTTCCACGGACTCCAGCAGCATCCAGTAGAGCGCGATGAATACCGGCATCTGCACCAGGATCGGCAGGCAGCCGCCCAGAGGATTGATCTTCTCCTTCTGGTAGAACTTCATCATCTCCTGGGACATCTTCTGGCGGTCATCGCCGTACTGCTCCTTGAGGCGCTGCATCTCCGGGCCTAGCTTGCGCATGCGAGCCATGGACTTGTAAGCCTTGGCGGAAAGCGGCCACAAGACAAGCTTGACTGAGATGGTCAGCAGTACGATGGACCAGCCCCAATTGCCGATAAGGTTGTGGATCTGGTCGAGCAGCCAGAAGAGGGGATTGGCGATGAACCATAGCCAGCCGAAGTCAACGGTGAGGCGCAGATTGGGGGCCACGGTCTCAAGGTAATCCTGCACCTTGGGCCCCATGTAGAGGGTCGCCCCCAGGCGTGCCTCGCCTCCGGGTGCCAGGGTGCTGACCGGACCGGCAAAAGCGGCCACGTTACGATTCTGTGAATCGGTGGTGGCATAGTAGAGGTTCTGCTGGTTCTGAGACGGCGCCCAGGCTGAAACGAAGTAGTGCTGGATGATTGCTACCCAGCCGCCCTGGGCGTCCACGTTTTGGAAACTGCCGCTCTGGATATCGTCGAAGTCGACCTTTTCGTAGCGACTCTCCGGTGTGGAGTAGGCCGCGCCGAGATAGGACTGCATGCCCAGGGCCGGGCCACTTGAGGGATCGCTGCTGTTGTCGCGGGCCAGCTGGCCAATAAAGCGGGCGGTGACAGGCGTTTCACTGCTGTTGGTCAGGTAATAGTTGACGTCTACAGCGTAGTTGCCACGCTCGAAAGTGAACCGCTTGATGATGTCGATGCCGTTGACTTCGGCCCTCAGGTCGACCTCGATACGATTGTCGTCCTCGGCCATCCGGTGTTCATTCTGCTCCGGGGTGAAGGCGATGCGGCCGGCCTGACCATCTAGCTGGAGGCCGGAGCGAGCCACATAGCTGCGACTTTCGCTATCCGAAAGCAGCACGTAGGGCCGGTCCGAGTTGAGCGTTAGCTTGTGCTGTGGCAACGCTGCGTAGACGATGTCGCCGCCCTGGGGATCGATTCGCAGGTCCAGCACATCGGTAACTACTGCGATCAAGTCGCGACCGCTGGTGGGTGAGCTTGACGTGTCTGGCATCGCCTGACTCACGTCGCCTGACGCGCTGCGCGGCGCTGGCACAGCAAGGCTATCCGGGTCGGACTGTTGGGCCTCGCCATTAACTGGACTGCTAGTGAAGGAGGGCGCCTCGGGCTCAGGGGATACCTGGCTATAGTCCTGATTCCACTGCACTACGATCAGGTAGGCGAGCACCGCCAGAGGGATCAGCAAGAGGAGTCGTTTTACGTCCATGAAGGTTCTGCCCGATGGGTGGTGAACTTGCCGAAGGCGAGATGGAAAACATCTGCCCGAGATAGACAAAAGCCTGCCAAGGGCAGGCTGGATGCCAAACACGGACTATCGGCGGTAGTACCGACAAGCTCAGTGAGTACCATGAACGAAAAAAATGACATGGTGATGACTCCTGGCTGAACGGTCATTTGTCCTGACGGTCGTTCGCGCTGGCGGTCTCTAACGTAGGCTGGCTTTCGCCTGCGGATTTTCTTGCCTCACGTTCCAATCGACGCCACATTCCATGCAGCTGGCGATGTAGGATCTTGTTGTCCAGATCCCCCACCCCTCGCCTGGCCATCAGCACGATATCAACATCCGGCAGTCGTTGCTGCTGGAGGCGGACGGATTCTCGAGCGATGCGTTTAAGGCGGTTGCGGTCGACTGCGCGGCGAAGATTCTTCTTGCTGACGATCAGTCCAAGACGTGGATGTCCAAGTCGGTTGGGCGTCGCCAGAATCATGAGACCTTTGCCGTGGATCTTGAAAACCGCTTTCTCGAAGACTTGCCGATAGTCCCCGGCCGTCAGCAGGCGCAGACGGCGGGGGTATTCCTGGCTGGACACGTGCAGTCCGTATTCAGGCGCTCAGACGCTTGCGACCCTTGGCACGACGGCGTGCCAGGACGGCTCGGCCGTTCTTGGTTGCCATACGGGCACGGAAGCCGTGCACGCGCTTGCGTTTCAGAACGCTGGGCTGAAAGGTGCGTTTCATAACTCGTTATTCCCACGTGGTTTTCTGGAAGAATTGACAATTTCGAGGCGCTCGGGTGCCTGGCTGGAACCCAAGAGTATTCGGCTCAAGACCGGAAATTGTAAAGATATCGCGGCTCGGGTGCAATTTTTACGTAGCGCCCGTCGACTCAGATGGCAACGAGACAGGTTTTCAGCGTCCGGGGACTGGCATCGAATAGCCTCGTCTTTTCAACTATTACTGATTAAGATCTTTGATAGAAGCTGTTATTAATACTGGGGATGGCCTCTGTGGACAAACGCCTTTATGATTTTAAAATCATGCATCTATGATCATCATCACACTGTGGATATCCGGTGGGATAGCAGAGGAATGTCTGTGAGTAAGCCGTGGATGAAACAGCCGATTGCCCACAGACAGTCGCTATTCCACAGCCTCTGCCAGAAAAGCGCTCAGGGTAGGGGGAAAGTTTTCCACAGCCATCGCGCAGTCGCCACGGGGTGTGGATAACTGCTCATTGGAACGATACAATATGCGACCGTTTTCCAACCGATGGTGAGGTCGCGTGGCGCTAGCTCTCTGGCAACAGTGTCTGGACACTCTCCAGGACGAGCTGAATTCTCAGCAGTTCAACACCTGGATACGCCCGCTTCAGGCGGAAGAGGGGGAGTCGGGAGAGCTTTGTCTCCTGGCGCCCAACCGCTTTGTGCGAGACTGGGTCAGCGACAAGTTCGCTAAGCGTATCAGCGAGTTAATGCGTGAACTATCGCCGGCCAAGCCACCAAAGATCGTGCTGACGGTTGGCAGTCGGCGTTCTGGGCTACAGCCTCAGCCTCGTGATCTGGGTAATCCGGTGTCGGCCACGCCTCGCCGCCCTTCATCCCCTGCCGTGCATACCCAGTCGCGAAGCGAGGTGGGCGACGCCCGAGAACTCGACGCCCAGCGGGATGATAGAATTGGGCGACGTGCCGCTGGGGGTCGCCAGGTGCAGGTCGAAGGCAGCCTGAAGCACAATAGCTGCTTGAACCCCAATTTCACCTTTGAAACCTTCGTCGAGGGCAAATCTAACCAGCTGGCCAGAGCCGCTTCTCGCCAGGTCTCCGAGAATCCTGGAGGCGCGTACAACCCGCTGTTCCTCTACGGGGGAGTTGGCCTCGGCAAGACTCACTTGATGCATGCGGTGGGCAATGCCTTGGCAACTCGTCGCGAGAATGCTCGTGTTGTCTATTTACATTCCGAGCGTTTTGTTGCCGACATGGTAAAGGCGCTACAGCTCAACGCCATCAATGACTTCAAGCGCTTTTATCGCAGCGTTGATGCGCTGCTGATCGACGACATTCAGTTCTTCGCCGGCAAAGAGCGTTCCCAGGAAGAATTTTTCCACACCTTCAACGCCCTGCTCGAGGGCGGTCAACAGATGATCCTGACGTCGGACCGTTACCCCAAGGAGATCAGTGGCGTCGAAGAGCGTCTCAAATCGCGTTTCGGCTGGGGGTTGACCGTCGCGATCGAGCCGCCGGAGTTGGAGACCCGTGTGGCAATCCTGATGAAGAAGGCCGACCAGGCGAAAGTCGACTTGCCCCACGACGCTGCCTTCTTCATTGCCCAGAAGATTCGTTCCAACGTGCGCGAGTTGGAAGGTGCCTTGAAGAAGGTGATAGCCGACTCTCACTTCATGGGCAAGACGATCACTCAGGACTTCATTCGCGAATCGCTGAAGGATCTGCTGGCCCTGCAGGACAAGCAGGTCGGGGTGGACAACATTCAGCGCACCGTGGCCGAGTACTACAAGATCAAGCTAACCGACCTGCTGTCCAAGCGGCGCTCGCGGTCTGTGGCCCGCCCTCGCCAGGTGGCCATGGCCCTGGCCAAGGAACTCACCAACCACAGCCTGCCCGAAATCGGCGATGCTTTCGGTGGTCGCGACCACACCACGGTGCTGCATGCCTGCCGCAAGGTTAAGTCGTTGCAGGAGGAGAGCTCCGACATCCGCGAGGACTACAAGAACCTTATGCGTTTGCTGACTAGCTGACAGGTCAATCTTCGATGCTTCGTTCGAGGGCCATCGGATCGTCTTCTGGCAGCGTTGCTAGCTACCTCTTAGCTCATGCCCTCGCGCTTCCCCGAGTCCAGCTGTGGTTAAATGGTTGACTAGCCGTTCGGTTCGGGCCGCGCGAGCTGCAATTCTTCAGGACTAGACGTGGAGTCGACATGAAATTTTCCATCTCCCGCGAAGCGCTGCTGCGACCGCTGACGCTGGTGGCCGGTGTGGTGGAGAGACGCCAGACCCTGCCGGTGCTCTCCAATGTGTTGATCCAGGTTGATCAGGATCAGGTTGCGCTGACTGGCACCGACCTCGAAGTAGAGCTGATTGGGCGGACTGTTGCGAGCCAGGTGGAACAGCCGGGATCTGCTACGGTGCCGGCGCGCAAATTGATGGATATCTGTAAGTCGCTGCCCGATCAAGCCGAAATTCAGCTATCTCTGGAAGAGGGCAGAGCGGTGCTGCGAAGCGGTCGCTCGCGCTTCACACTCTCCACCTTGCCTGTGGCCGAGTTTCCCAATATTGAAGACAGTCAGGGCAGCGTCGAGTTGGCTCTTCCTCGAGGTGTCTTGAAGCAGTTGATCGACTCCACCGCCTTCGCGATGGCTCAGCAGGACGTACGCTACTACTTGAACGGCATGCTGCTCGAGATGCGTTCCGGTTTGGTCCGCGCCGTAGCCACCGACGGCCACCGTCTGGCGGTCTGTTCGCGTTCCGTCGAGATCGAGGTGGAGCCAGCGCAAAAGCTCATCGTACCGCGTAAGGGGATTCTGGAGCTGGTACGCTTGCTGGACGACGGTGAAGAGCCGGTAAGCCTGTCCCTGGGAACCAGCCATATCCGCGCTCATACCGGCGACTTCACCTTCACCTCCAAGCTGGTTGATGGCAAGTTCCCCGATTATGAACGGGTCGTGCCTCGCGGTGGCGATAAGGTGTTCATCGCCGAGCGTGCCGAGCTGCGCCAGGTGCTTTCGCGCACCGCGATTCTTTCCAATGAGAAGTACCGCGGCGTGCGTCTGCATTTATCTGAAGGCAATCTCAAGGTCATGGCGAATAACCCTGAGCAGGAAGAAGCTGAAGCAAACATTGCTATTGAGTACAGCGGCCCGGGTCTCGAGATTGGCTTCAACGTTGGCTATCTGATTGACGTGCTCAACGCTCTGGACGAGGATCGCGTGCAGATGACCCTGGCAGATCCCAATAGCAGTGCGCTGATGGAGGAGCCTGGAGGCGGCGACGCTCTCTATGTCGTCATGCCCATGCGTCTCTAGTGATGATCACCGGCGGCACACTCTGTGCCGCCCAGCCTGTGCGTGCCAATGCCCCTAGATCGACTCGTCTTTCAAGGTCTGAGAAACTTACAAGCCATTGATCTAAAACCAGGAAATCGAATCAACCTGGTAACGGGAGACAATGGCAGTGGTAAGACGAGCCTGCTCGAGGGAATTCATGTTCTCGGCATGGGACGTTCATTCCGCACCCGTCATATGCGCCATGTCATTGCTCACGATGCAGAAGGCCTAGTCCTGCATGGTCGATTGGCGGGCGACCCTCCCCTTGCCTTTGGCGTGCGCCGCTTCCGTGATGAAAGTGAACTGGAAATTCGTCTAGCCGGCGAGCGCGTCAATCGCCTCTCCCGTCTGGTTGAGACCCTGCCGCTACAGCTCATCAATCCCGATACCTTCCGTCTGCTTGAGGGCCCCCCGGGGAGGCGAAGAGAGTTTCTTGACTGGGGGGTGTTTCACGTGAAACATGAGTTTTTCGAGGCGTGGCAGCGCGCCCGACGGGCGTTGAAACATCGGAATGCCCTCCTGAGACATGGTAGAATAGACGAAAATTCCATGTCGGCCTGGGAGTTTGAATTCGTCCACTGGAGTGAGCGTATCGATGCCATGCGCAGCGCTTGGGTCGATGCCTTTCTTCCCGTGTTCGACGAGACACTAGCGGGCTTGATGCCGCTGCCGGGCCTGCAGCTGCGTTACTCACGCGGCTGGGATAAGCGTCGTGATCTCACAGAGATATTGAGGCAGGGGAGAGACGTGGATAGGCAGATGGGCTTTACCCAGCAGGGGCCTCAGCGTGCCGACCTGGCCGTCAGGCTTCACCGTCGCCCGGCCGTTGAGGTTCTCTCCCGGGGACAGCAGAAGCTGGTGGTAAGTGCTCTCAAGCTTGCTCAGGGCCGGCTGCTGGAGGCAACCACTGCAAGGCAATGCCTGTATCTGATCGATGATCTCCCGGCAGAGCTCGATAGCGCCCACCGTCAGGTGTTCTGCCAATGGTTGGAAAGCATGCACTGCCAGGCATTCATCACAAGCGTTGATCACGACGCCCTGGCAGATATGTGGCAGCCCGCAACTCCCGTGGCGATGTTTCACGTGAAACGTTCAGCTTCTGGTGAGGGAAAGCTGGCACCACTGGAACGACAGATTTCATGATGGAGCAGTCAATGAGCGAGCAGGCCTACGACTCATCGAGCATCAAGGTACTCAAGGGACTGGATGCCGTACGCAAGAGACCCGGCATGTACATCGGTGATACCGATGACGGCACAGGGCTGCATCATATGGTGTTCGAGCTGGTAGATAACTCCATTGACGAAGCACTGGCCGGACACTGTAGCGAAATTCGTGTGGTCATCCATCCCGACGAGTCTGTCACGGTCAGCGATAACGGTCGGGGGGTTCCCACTGGCATCCACGAAGGTGAAGGAGTTTCTGCCGCAGAAGTGATCATGACGGTGCTCCACGCAGGTGGAAAATTCGACGACAACTCCTACAAGGTTTCCGGCGGCCTGCATGGCGTCGGGGTGTCGGTGGTTAACGCGCTGTCAGAGGAACTGAAGCTGACCATCTGGCGTGCCGGTGAGGTCTTTGAGCAAAATTATTGTCACGGGGTACCTCAGTCGCCCCTGGCAGTGGTTGGGAAGACCGAAAAGACCGGTACGCGAGTGCATTTTCGACCCTCTCCGCAAACCTTCACCAGCATAGAGTTCCATTACGATATCCTGGCAAAGCGGCTGCGTGAGCTCTCCTTCTTGAACTCTGGCGTTGCCATTCGTTTGATCGACGAACGCAGTGGAAAGGAGGAGGTGTTCCACTACGAGGGCGGTCTCAAGGCTTTCGTCGACCACCTCAATACCAACAAGAGCGTGCTCAACCCGGTGTTTCATTTCAACGCCGAGCGTGAAGACGGCGTTGGTGTAGAAGTGGCGATGCAGTGGAATGACTCCTTCAACGAAAATATTTTCTGCTATACCAATAATATTCCTCAGCGAGATGGTGGTGCTCACCTGGCAGGTTTTCGTGCGGCGCTGACCAGAACCCTCAACGCCTACATCGAGTCCGAGGGTCTGCTAAAGAAGTCCAAGATCAATACGTCAGGCGACGACGCTCGAGAGGGTCTGACGGCTATTGTCTCGGTAAAGGTGCCCGACCCCAAGTTCTCGTCCCAAACCAAGGACAAGCTCGTCTCGTCCGAGGTCAAGACGGCAGTGGAACAGGAAATGGGTCGGCTGTTTTCCGAATACCTTGTCGAGAAGCCCAGCGAAGCCAAGTCGATCGTCAACAAGATGCTTGATGCTGCCCGTGCTCGGGAAGCGGCGCGCAAGGCACGCGACATGACTCGTCGCAAGGGAGCGCTGGATATTGCGGGCCTGCCGGGAAAACTGGCGGACTGCCAGGAGAAGGACCCCAGCCTCTCCGAAATTTTCCTGGTAGAGGGTGATTCAGCCGGCGGCAGTGCCAAGCAGGGGCGAGATCGCCGTACCCAGGCAATCCTGCCGCTCAAGGGCAAGATACTGAACGTGGAGAAAGCGCGGTTTGACAAGATGCTCTCCTCTGCTGAGGTCGGTACTCTCATCACTGCCCTGGGCTGTGGTATCGGTCGTGAGGAGTTCAACCCGGACAAGTTGCGCTACCATTCGATCATCATCATGACCGACGCAGACGTTGACGGATCTCATATCCGAACCTTGCTGCTGACCTTCTTCTTCCGTCAGATGTCTTCGTTGATCGAGCGTGGTCATGTCTTTATCGCTCAACCCCCTCTCTATAAGATCAAACGCGGTAAGCAGGAGCTCTACCTCAAGGATGAGCAGGCGATGACCGACTACCTGACCGCCACCGCTCTGGATGGCGCACGGCTCTATGTCAACGCGGATGCGCCGGGTATCAGCGGGTCTCAACTCGAGGGCCTAGTAAATCAGTATCGTGAAGTCGTACGGCGTATCGATCGCCTCTCCAGAGTTTATCCGAATGAAGTGCTGAAGCGGATCGTTCATGCCGCACGCCTTGAGGGAGATGTTAGCCTTCGTGATCGCGGGACCATGCAGAACTGGATTGATCATCTACAGCACGAAATGGATGAAGTGGTGGCCTATGAAGGAGGGCCGCGTTACACCTTCCGGCTCGAGGAAGACACCGAGCGTAGCTTCTATCTGCCGGCAGTTACCCTAACAGCGCATGGCGTTTCCACCGATTACGTCTGGGGCATTGAATTCTTTACCAGCGCCGACTATCGCGGCATGGCAGATCTTGGTGAAACCTTGGATGGTCTCTTGGAGGAAGGCGCCTTTGTGGCCCGTGGAGAGCGCCAGAAACGTGTGAGCTCTTTTTATGAGGCTCTTGATTGGTTGATGGCCGAGGCCCAGCGTGGTCTGTCGATTCAGCGCTACAAGGGTCTGGGAGAGATGAACCCGGATCAGCTCTGGGATACCACCATGAATCCTGAGACTCGTCGCATGCTGCGGGTTACCATTGAAGATGCGGTTGGCGCTGATATGATGTTCAACACTCTGATGGGTGACGAAGTAGAACCACGTCGCGATTTCATTGAGCGCTATGCGCTCGTCGCTAATCTGGATGTGTGATGGAGTGTTCCACGTGAAACACTTCGCGGAGATCCTTTAGCGCTGAGACCCGCAAGAGAAACAAGAGAAAAAAGCTCCGCTGTCATTGATGACAGCGGGGCTTTTCTTATGTGGGATACGAAAAAGGGCGAGTCGAATTGCCGCGCGATGAAAACTACGTAACGCTACTGCTCAAGTAACCAATCAGCGAACTGGGCCAAGTCGTCAAAGATGCGCGTCGTGTCTTCAGAGTTGGCCAGCTCAGGGTGCTTGTCCAGTGTTCGCTTCCCTTTGCCAGTCAATACCAATATAGGTTGAGCTTCAACAGCGTTACCGGCTTGAAGATCGCGCATGCTGTCACCGACCATCCAGCTGCCCTTCAGGTCTCTCATGCCAAGCGCTACACCAATCTGCTCAAGCAACCCAGGTAGCGGCTTGCGGCAGCTGCATCCATCACTGGGGCTGTGTGGGCACCAGGCGATATGAGCGATTCGCCCGCCGTCTTCACTCACCAGGCGGTTCAACTCGGCATGCATCCTGTTAAGGGTGGCTTCATCATAGTAGCCGCGAGCGATGCCGGACTGATTAGTGGCCACCGCCACTGTCCATCCGGCGCGACTGAGACGAGAAATGGCGTGGATGGCAGACGGGTAGGGTATCCATTCGGTCAGCGTTTTGACGTACTCGTCGGAGTCGAGATTGATGACGCCGTCACGATCTAGAATCACCAGGCGGTCGGGAGAACACATCCGTGCGGCTCCTTGTCGGTTCGAGAGGTGGCAGAGTGTTTCACGTGGAACATTGCCTGCCAAGCTGATAAGCAAATGTTTCATGTGAAACATGCCAAAGCCAGAGATAAAAAAGCCGGTAGACCTGAGGTCTACCGGCTTTGTGCAACTCCTGGTGCGTCGCCCTATGGCCCTACTGCTGAAGCTGAGCGATGTCGGCGACTTCGAGGAAAAGGGCGCGCAGGCTAGCCAGCAAGGCCAGTCGGTTGGCGCGAATGGCCGGGTCGTCGGACATTACCATCACCTTGTCGAAGAAGGCATCGACCGGTTCGCGCAGGGTGGCGAGGATGTCCAGCGCCTCGGCATAGCGTCCCTCGGCAAAAAGAGGCATAACCTGTTCGCGATGGCCGCTGACTGCTTCGTGTAGCGCCTGTTCGACAGCTTCTTTCAGCAGATACGGATCGACCTGAAGGCCAACGTCGTTTTCCTGCTTGGCGAGGATATTGGAGACCCGTTTGTTGGCCGCGACCAGAGCGGCGGCTTCCTCGCGACCGGAGAAGGCCTGTACGGCCCGCAGGCGCCGGGCGAAGTCCAGCGGACGCGTCACCGGGCGGGCACGCACCGCCAGGTAGGCCTCGGCGGTGATTCCCTCATCCTGGGCCCAGGCGCGGATGCGGTCGAGCGCATAGTTCAGCACCTCATCCACCAAGTTCTCAGCGTAAGGCAGTTCCTGGTGCTGAGCGGCGGCCAGTTCAAGCAGTTCGCGCAGGTCCAGGTTCAGTTCACCCTTGATCAGGATGTTGAGCACCCCGATAGCGGCGCGACGAAGGGCGAAGGGGTCCTTGGTGCCAGTTGGGCGGGCGCCTATGCCGAAGATGCCGGTCAGCGTGTCGAGACGGTCGGCCAGAGCCAGGGCCAGTCCGGTCCGGCTGTGCGGAATGGCATCCGAGGCGAAGCGGGGGAGATATTGTTCTTCGAGAGCCTGGGCGACCTCGGGAGACTCGCCGTCCTGCTCGGCATAGTAGCGGCCCATGATGCCCTGCAATTCAGGGAACTCCTGCACCATCTCGGTAACGAGGTCACACTTGGCCAACTCTGCGGCGCGGCGCGCGTGAGCCACATTGCCTTCGATGCGGCCGGCGATAAAGGCGGCCACGGCAGCGCTGCGGTGCGCCTTGTCGGCCAGGGTGCCCAGCTGTTTCTGGAACACCACGCCAGCAAGCTCACTGATGCGCGAGTCGAGGGGGCGCTTGCAGTCGGTGTCGTAGAAGAAGGCGGCGTCGGCCAGACGAGGGCGGATTACTTTCTCATTGCCTTCGATCACCCGCTGAGGGTCGATGCTGTCGATATTGGCAATGGTGATGAAAAGAGGCTTGAGGCGCCCCTCTTCATCAATCAGATGAAAGTACTTCTGGTTGGCCTTCATGGAGGAAACCAGGCACTCGGCTGGCACTTCAAGGAATCGCTCATCGAAGCTGCCGGCCAGTGCTACCGGCCACTCCACCAGGCCGCTGACCTCAACCAGCAGCGATTCGTCGATCACCGCGATCGCTTCCTGAACTTCAGCTTCGGATAGCACCTGCTCGCGAATGCGCTCGCGGCGCTGGTTCCGATCAGCCAGCACCCAAGCCTGCTCCATCACGGCGAGGTAGCCGTCGGCCTGGGTTAGATCGATGGCCTCTGGGGCGTGGAAACGGTGGCCGTAGGTGGTGCGGCCTGTCTTGAGCCCCAACGCTTCGGCCTCGACGACGTCACTGCCATAGAGCATGACCAGCCAGTGCACCGGACGGGAGAACTCTACTCGTGAAGCGCCCCAGCGCATGTTCTTGGGCACCGGCAGGGCGGAAATGGCCTTCTGCAGGATGCCGGGGAGCAGGGTCGTTGTGGCTTCGCCACGTTGCCGTTCGCGATAGCCAAGCCAGGTGCCCTTGTCGGTCTCCAGGTGGATCAGCTGGTCGACGCCGACACCGCAGGAGCGAGCAAAGCCCTCGGCGGCCTTGGTGGGCTGGCCGTCCTTGAAGGCGGCAGCCAGGGCGGGGCCACGTTTCTCCACTTCGTGGTCGGGCTGGCTGTCGGACAGGGCTGCTACCTGTACCGCCAGGCGACGCGGTGTGGCATAGGCGAGCACTTCGCCATGAGGCACCTCAGCATCGGACAGGCCGCGGTGGATGCCGGCGGCAAGGGCATCGGAAAGGGTATCAATAGCGCCGGGTGGAAGTTCCTCGACGCCCAGTTCGATCAGTAACGTATTAACGGCCATGCTCAAGCGTCTCCCTGTTCAAGCAGTTCGCGGCGCAGGGCCTCGGGGGCCAGCGGAAAACCGGCGGCCTTGCGTGATTCGAAGTAGGCGTTGGCCACGTCACGGGCCATGGTACGCACGCGCAAGATAAAGCGCTGACGCTCGGTGACCGAGATGGCGTGGCGCGCATCGAGAAGGTTGAAGGTGTGAGATGCCTTGAGCACCTGCTCGTAGGCGGGCAGCGGAAGACCTGCTTCTAGCAGTCGGGTGCAGTCTCGCTCCTGCTGGTCAAAAGCACCAAAGAGGAAGTCGATGTCGGCATGCTCGAAATTGTAGGCCGACTGCTCACGCTCGTTTTGCAGGTAGACATCACCGTAGGTGACCTTCGAGCCGTCCGGAGCCACTGTCCATATCAGGTCATAGACGCTATCGACGTCCTGCAGGTACATAGCGATTCGCTCCAGCCCGTAGGTCAGCTCTCCGGTGACCGGGTAACACTCGATGCCGCCGGCCTGCTGGAAGTAGGTGAACTGGGTGACCTCCATGCCGTTGAGCCAGATCTCCCAGCCCAGGCCCCAGGCGCCGAGTGTGGGCGATTCCCAGTTGTCCTCGACGAACCGAATGTCATGCACCAGTGGATCGAGGCCAAGGCGCTTCAGTGAACCGAGATAGAGCCCCTGGAAATCGGCGGGGGAAGGCTTCATCACTACCTGGAACTGGTAGTAGTGCTGCAGGCGATTGGGGTTCTCGCCATAGCGGCCGTCGGTGGGGCGCCGAGACGGCTGTACGTAGGCAGCGTTCCAGGTCTCGGGGCCGATGGCGCGGAGGAAGGTGGCCGGGTGGAAGGTGCCGGCACCGACCTCCATATCGAGGGGCTGCAGGACCACGCAGCCCTGTTCGGCCCAGTACTGCTGCAGAGCCAGGATCAACCCCTGAAAGGTCGAGGCATCAGACGCCGACCCGTAGGTCGAGGTCGACGCGGGTGTCGAGGACGATAGAGTCATTGCGTAAAGCACCGTTGGCCATGAATTCACAGGTCGTCAAGTATACAATCACCGGAAGATCGGTTATAGGCGCACGCCCAGAGACAGAGGATTCATCCCATGATCGTAGTGACAGGCGGGGCTGGTTTCATCGGCTCAAATCTGGTCAAGGCATTCAATGCCCGCGGCCGTCAGGATGTAATGGTGGTGGATGATCTTTCCGACGGCACCAAGTTCATCAACTTGGCCGACTGCACCGTTGGCGATTATCTGGACAAGGATGACTTCCGCCGTCGGGCGGAAGCGGAGCTGCGAGGAGACGTTTCGGGGCTGCCCGAGATCGACGCCATCTTCCATGAGGGGGCTTGTTCGGATACCACGGAGTGGGACGGACGCTTCATGCTCGACAACAACTTCGAGTATTCGAAGGTGCTGCTGCACTTCTGCCAGCGTCGGGGCATTCCCTTCCTCTACGCTTCCTCGGCGGCCACCTATGGTGGCAGCGAGGTGTTCGTGGAAGCGCCCGAACATGAAAAGCCTCTCAACGTTTACGGCTACTCAAAGCTGCTCTTTGATCAGTACGTGCGCGCACGCTGGAACGAGTTCCAGAGTCAGGTGGTCGGCTTTCGCTACTTCAACGTCTACGGTCCTCGTGAGCAGCACAAGGGCAAGATGGCCAGTGTCGCCTATCACCATCACACTCAGATCAGCGCCGGCCAGGACCTCAAGCTGTTCGGTGCCTGGGATGGCTACGAAGCTGGTATGCAAAGCCGGGATTTCGTCTATGTGGGTGACGTGGTGAGCGTCAACCTGTGGTTCCTCGATCACCCCGGCAAATCAGGAATTTTCAATCTGGGTAGCGGCCGTGCTGAGCCCTTCAGGGCGATCGGAGAGGCGGTGATCGAGTACTACGACCGCGGCAGCATTGAGTTCGTCGACTTTCCCGAGGAGCTCAAGGGCCGTTACCAGAGCTACACTCGCGCCGATATCGGTAGCCTGCGTCAGGCGGGTTACGACCGCGAGTTCCGCACCGTGGCTCAGGGCGTGCATGAGTATCTGGAGTGGCTGAATGCGTGAGCCGTTAGAGACAGGCGCCGGTGAAAGGATCCTTGTCGTCGGCCCCTCCTGGGTTGGCGACATGGTCATGGCCCAGAGCCTGTTCATGACGCTCAAGGCGCGTTATCCCGGCTGTCGTATCGGCGTGATGGCCCCAGCCTGGTCGCTGCCGATCCTCGAGCGCATGGCGGAGGTAGACGAGGGAGTGGCTCTGGACGTCGGCCACGGCGAATTCGGCTGGCATACCCGTCACCGTGTTGCCCGCTCGCTTCGCGGCCGGTTCGATCGCGCTATCGTGTTGCCGCGCTCATGGAAGTCGGCCCTAGTGCCCTTTCTGGCGCGTATTCCTCGGCGCACGGGTTTTACCGGCGAACAGCGCTATGGCTTGCTGAACGATCGACGGCGGCTCGATAAGGCCGTCCTCGACCAGACGGTGAAGCGCTTTGTAGCGCTGGGGCTGCCCGTCGAGAAGGCGGAGAAAGGGAGCTTCCCGATTCCGCGCCCCCACCTTGCTGTGGACGCCGACAACCTGGCTGAGCTGCGACGGGTTCATGAGCTCTCGACTCGCCCTGCCATCGGCATGATGCCGGGGGCCGAGTACGGTCCAGCCAAGCAGTGGCCGCTAGCGCATTTTCGCGCGCTGGCCGAATCGTTGGTGGCAGAGGGATTCGAGGTGAGGGTGCTGGGCGGCCCCAAAGATAACGAGGCCGGCGACGCCATCGCCGGCGAGGTGGAGCATGCGCACAATCTCTGTGGACGGACGCGTCTGGCAGATGCCGTGGACCTGCTCGCCGACTGCCGTCAGGTGGTCACCAACGATTCGGGACTGATGCACGTGGCTGCCGCGGCGGGCACTCGGGTGCATGCCCTCTATGGCTCCTCCTCACCGGTTTTCACACCGCCACTGACCGAGACTGCCGAGATTCACACCCTGGCACTCGCGTGCTCTCCCTGCTTCGCACGCACCTGCCCGCTGGGTCACACCCGCTGCCTCACCGAGCTTTCACCCGAGCGGCTGCTGGCGGCTCTGCTGGGCGCGGAACAGCGCCTCACCGTCGAGGAGTAGCCTGGCCTACTGGACGCTGGCAGGCGCCTCGCCGGTGGCATCATGGGGACTCTCTACCACCTGTGCATCGGCCGGCGGCGATTCCTGCTCCTCACGTTCCTGCGACTGGTTCGGCACCAGGCCTTCCCAGAGTCGCTGTTGCAGGGCATTCTCCTCTCGCATGCGTGCGTTGAGCGGCACCAGGCCATGGCGCTCGACCAGCGTCTGCTGGTTGGGCTCGGCCAGCAGGGA
This sequence comes from Halomonas tibetensis, assembly GCF_042643535.1. Taxonomy (NCBI): domain Bacteria; kingdom Pseudomonadati; phylum Pseudomonadota; class Gammaproteobacteria; order Oceanospirillales; family Halomonadaceae; genus Halomonas; species Halomonas tibetensis. The sequence goes on along the minus strand of NZ_JBHRSQ010000009.1, from coordinate 114,641 downwards.
GGCGCCTAGTCCGGCGCGGTGGCCCTTGATGGTGAAACCCATGGCTTCAAGCAGGGTCGGGAAGAGATCGACCATGGAGGCCTCCCGCCGGGTGCGAGTGCCGCTCTCGATGCCGGAACCCAGCATCATGAAGGTGTTGTCGCGTTCGCCTGCGGTGAGCTGATCCCAGGCTGAAACCCGCATGGTCAGATGGTCGCTGGCAATCACCACCAGTGTGTTCTCCAGCAGCCCCTCTTGCTCCAGGCGTTCCACCAGGTCACGGGCGAGCCAGGCGGAGCAGGTCACCGAATAGAGGATGTCCTCACCGTCGAATTCGCCCTGGCGCTCCAGGCAGGTCCTGGCCGGGTAACCGTTGGGGGCATGGCCGGTGATGGATAGGTTGACTACCCCCCAGGGGCCGTCGTCCTTGGCCTCCAGGCGGCGGATCTCTTCCGCGGTGAAATCGTAGAGAGAATCATCGAAGAGCCCCCAGTTGTTGACGTAGTCGGGATCCTCGAGTCGAGGAACCAACTCCTCGCGCCCCATCACGCTGTCGAAGCCATGGCCCTGGTAGAAGAGGCCCTTGCCGGCAAAGGCGGCGCTTGCGCCACCCAGGTAGCTGAGCCGGTATCCCTGCTCAGACAGTAGGTCACCCAGGCAGTCAACGCCGGGAACGACATGCTCCAGCGGCTCGAACTGGCGGTCGTGGAGAAGGCCGGCGGGCATCAGCGGTGTGCCGCACTGGCTGGCAATCATCCCGGCCATGGTCCAGCCGGTGTTGTCGAGCTGGCGTACCCCTTCGAAAACGTGGCCCTTTGCGCCTAGGGCGTCGAGATCGGCGTAGACGTCTCCGAAGCGTTCGCGGTCCGCATAGGTGCGCTCGATGCTTTCGAGGTAGAGCAGCAGCAGGTTTGGAGGTGACTCAGGGACAGCGAGGATTTCGGGCTCGATATATCGGCGGTCCAGCCAGGCGCCGTCTTCGGTGACGATGGCCGCGCCGCGCTGGGTCATGCCGTAGAGCAGTGGGTTGCTGACGAGCAGTATCAGGGCCAGCAGACGTTCGCCGTATCGCCAGCGGTGGTCGACGCGTACCAGCCAGGTGAAAGCCGCCAGCAGGGCCAGCATGCTGAGGGTGTAGAGCACAGCGGCCACCAGGCGGTCGCCACCGCCGTGGTCGGATATGCCTGCCTGAAGGTGGAAGAAGATTGCCCCCAGGTCGACGATACCGAAGCTGTCGTTGAGGTAGATATAGAGGCCCAGTAGCGCCATGGGCAGCAGCGACCAGGGCCATACCCTGGCTCTGGGGCGAGGACGCAGAGGGGCCCCCCAGCGGAGCAACCAGCCGGCGCCAAGCCAGGCACCAGCGATAGCCGGCACGGCCCAGGCGGGCAGCCGGCTCACGGTGACGACGGCGTAGCCGAGGCATAGCCCGATGGCGAGCAGCGCCCACCAGCGCGGGTAGCGAAGCATCGGTGAGGAAAAAACGGGAAGCATGGTGGGTCAGGGTCCTCGCGATGTCGCGGCATAACAGGCAGATACATCGCCCGGGATCAAAATGGGTTATGTCTGCCGTTCGTTCTCATGAAGTTCATTGAGTTTTGCGTACTTCATATAGGCGTGAAAGGCAGTCGTCATGGCGACCGTCAGGCCATCGCTTCCCTGCAGCAGACCTCCCTTCAGAACCAGTTTGCGAATCATTGCACTCAATGCATGGAGGGTCGGTCGAAATACAGAGGGTGAAATACCCTTCTCTTTCATGGCCCAGGCGTCGCGTGTCGAGAGCTGATCGATGCGCTGAATCCAATGGGACAGGTTTTCATAGGTGAAATGGCGGATATGAGCGTCGGTACTCTCAACCTTCGGTGCCTCTACCGAGGAGTGAGCCTTCTTGGGCAGATATCCCGATGTCGTCCGGTTGTAGAGCCTAACCACCTCGTCGGGATAGAAGCCCGCGGCCTTGATCCAGTGGCTGCCACAGAAGTTTCGTCGTCTGAAGCTGTAGGCCACCGATGGGTTATCCAGCGGGAGGCGTCGAATGGCAAGAATCGCATCGTCATCCAGCCGCTCGTCAGCATCCAGGGCAAGGATCCAGTCGTGACTGGCGTGGGGGACTCCGAAAGCCTTCTGTGGACCATCCCCCAGGTACGTCTGCAGCAGAACGGTGGCGCCCTTGCCCTTAGCGACTCTTGCAGTGTCGTCCTGGCTGAGAGAGTCAACCACAATGACCTCGTCGCAAACCGTCTTGAGGGAATCGATGCAGTCACCGATGCGAGTCTCTTCATTGAGAGTGATGACGATGCCGGTGATGGGAGTCATGGTTGAGCCTCTCGGCGGTTGTGCGAGATGAGAAAGCCGGTGATCCGGTCAGCTGCTGCCGCGATATCGATGCTCGTCATGTCCTGCTCGCCGGCACCCTCGGGCGGGCAGAACGCCAGGCGGTGCTGGGCTCGGTTGCAGGTCTGCCAGCGTAGCGGAGTGGCAGAGCGGCGCGCCGGATAGAAACCGGCGGTGGCGACATCCAGGCAGCCGGCGATGTGCAGCGGTCCGGTGGAACCGGCGATGAACAGGTCCGCTGCAGAAAGGCTTCTGGCAAAGTCGGCGAGCCCCTCGCGGGTCGGCAGGCGGTATACCGGCACACTGGCGTCGAGCAACGGGATCTGGATCGCCTCGGCGGTGGCCTCTTCTCCGGGCCCGGCGGTCAGGACCCACTGTGGCTGTCTACCGTCCGCAATGCGCGCGTCCACGCCCAGCACCAGCCGGGCGTACTGCAAGGGAGCGAGGTTAACCGCCGAGCCGCCACTGCCGCCGTGCAGGAAACACCAGGGTCGCGTCGGGTCCAGGCCGAGTTCCTCGGTAAGACGACGGCGCTCGGCCTGGCGTTCGGATTCCGGCAGCGGCCAATAAGGAGGTTCGGGCCCGGCGCCGGGAGCCAGCCCCAGCGCCGCCAGCAGCGCCTCAGCTAGCTCCTGATTGTAGCGGTATTCGGGCTTTTCCGAACGCGACCTGCGCTGTACCACCCTTCGGTTGTAGAATAACTGTGCCCATTTGGTGGCCGGCGTCAGGCGTAGCGGGATCCCCGCACGCCAGCCGAGCCAGCCGATGCGTGGCGTGGAGAAGAGGGTGAGCAGCGCATCGAAGCGGGCCGCTTTCACCTCGGCCAGCAGTCGTCGTCGGGCGATTCGGTCGGCACCCTCTCCGGGGTCGATCAGCACTTCGTCGATCCACGGGCATAGCCGCGCCATGGGCGCGGTATAGGCCGGCACCAGGACGCTGATGTGAGGCACGGGATGCGCCGCTTTCAGGCAGGCCAGTGCCGGCCACGCCAGCATGAAATCGCCAAGCTTGTCGTTGCGAACCACCAGCAGGCGCGAAGACGCGCCCGGGGCAGCGGAAGTAGCAGTCATCCGGGCTCCCGAGCCCCGATATACCGAAGGAGTCAGCCTTGTCGTGCAAGGTCCTGCATATCTGCCTCTCCAGCGGCTGGGGCGGACTGGAAATGTATCCGTCACGGATTATACCTGAGCTGGCCCGGCAGGGGTGGCAGAGCCACGGATTGGCCCTGGTCGGCTCCCGAGTTGCCGAGAGCTTTCGTTTGGCCGGGGTAGAACCGCTTGAACTGCTCTCCAAAGGGCGGGCGTTGCTGTCCGTTGGGCGCATACTCGGCTACCTCAAGGCTCAAGGCATCGGCGTGGTGCACTGCCACAAGTCCAGCGACCTGCGCCTGGGCGCATTGCTGGTGAGTCTCAGGCCTTCGCTCAGGCTCTTTTTCACCGACCACATGGGCGTGACCCGCCCAAAGAAGGATCCCTATCACCGCTGGGCCTACGGGCGGGTCACGCGGCTATTCTCCATCAGTGAGGCGACCCGACAGCGCAACCTGGCGGCCTTTCCGCTACCGCCCGAGCGCATTCGACGCCTCTATCTGGGCATCGACCCGGCCCCCTATGCGCCGCGCCTCGATGACCAGGAACGAGCCGCGCTGAGCCAAGAGCTAGGCGTGCCTGAGGGCGCGGTGGCGATCGGCTTGCCGGGTCGGCTAACGCCGGGCAAGGGCCAAGACGTGTGGGTCGAGGCCCTGGCGCTCCTGGCCGAGGCTCAGCCGAATCTGGCATGGCAGGGAGTGCTCATCGGCGGACTGACGAGGGAGGAGGGCAGTAACGAGGCCCATGTGGCGACGCTGAGACAGCGCATCGCGGTGCTGGGGCTCGAACCGCGCATCACCTTTACCGGTTTCCGTCGAGATCTGCCGCGGTTGTTCGAGGCGCTGGATGTCGTCTGCGTGCCTTCGCGCAACGAGGCCTTCGGTTTGACCGTGATCGAGGCCATGGCCGCCAGCAAGGCGGTGATCGGCAGCGATAGCGGGGCAATTCCCGAGTTGCTCAATAATGAGACCGGCCGCCTGGCGGTACCCGAGGACCCCGCGGCCTGGGCCGAAGCGCTGGCCGAACTGGTCGCAGACGCCGAGCTGCGCCGGCGCCTGGGCCAGGCTGCGCGCGCCAGAGTGCTGGCGGACTTTACCCTGGCAGCCCATGTGACCAACCTGATCGAGGAGTACGCTGCCTAGGCTAGCCGGCTCAGCGCACCTCGTAGCCCCGTTGAATCGGCGCCATAGCATCCCTGGCGCTGAATTTGATGAGGGAGCGCTCGAGGCGCGCCAGGTTTGCAGCCTGCCAGCGTCCTTTCGGGCGAAGTCGGCATCGGTCGAGGTCGATCAGCCAAACGCGATCTCTTTCATCCACCAGCAGGTTGCGTGCGTTGAGGTCCACGTGATCGAGACCGGCGTTGTGAAATCGTCGGATCGTTCGCCCCACCTCTTTCAGCAGAGCCTCGTCGGAACGCTCTTCCAGCCGGCTGGCCAGGGCCCGGGCGCCGGGGATACGCTCGGTGATGAGGGCGGCTTCGTAGGTGAGTCCATGGCGGGTGACGGCGGCGGCCACCGGCGGGGGTACCGGCAGGCCGCGCCGGTGAAGGTCGGCAGTCAGGCGCAGTTCGCAGAAGGCGCGAGTGCGTTCCAGACCGGTCCACAGGTAGCGTGTCTCGCTGAGCCGAGCGACGAGGCCGCCGCGGCGGTAGGGCCTGAGCACCCACTCGCGGCCGCTGCCGGCCGCCAGGAACAGGCTGGCTCCCCGCCCCGGGGCCTCGCCGATGACCCGCCCCCGGTTCTTCCAGTGCTCGGGGTCGAAGAGCCCCGGGCCGGGAGGCACTTCGGCTGCCGCGTCACATAAACGCTCGGCATCATATAGAATGAAAACCTTTCCTGCTCGACACGTTGCCAACCCCATGAAGCATCCTCTGCCTGCACAACCCCGGCACATCGGCGTGCTGAGACTCTCCGCTCTCGGCGATGTCTGCAATCTGGTACCGACGGTTCGTGCCCTGCAGCGCCAGTGGCCCGAGGCGCGTATCACCTGGATCATCGGCAAGGGCGAATACAGTCTACTGGCCGGCCTCAGCGGGGTCGAGTTCGTGGTCTACGATAAGACCAGCGGGATTGCCGGCATGCGCGCGCTATGGCGCGAGCTGGCCGGCATCCGATTCGACGTGCTCCTGCACATGCAGCAGGCGCTGCGCGCCAGCGCGCTTTCACTGGGCCTCAAGGCCGACGTGCGAGTGGGCTACGACAAGGCGCGCGCCAAGGATGCCCAGCACTGGTTCACCCACCGTCAGCTGACCCCTCATCCCCGTTCCCACGTGCTGGAGTCCTTCCTGGATTTCGCCCGCCTGCTGGGGGTGAAGGATCTCTCCTTGACGTGGGACATGCCGGTGCCCGAAACCGCCTTCGATGAGGCTCATGCGCTGACCGGCGGGGCGCCCTACCTGCTGATGAGCCCCTGCGCCAACCCAAGGCTGCGGAACTTCCGGAACTGGTCCGCCGAGGGCTATGCGGCGGTGATTCAACACGCCTGGCATCGGCATGGCCTGCTTACCCTGCTTACCGGGGGCGGCAGCACCCAGGAGCGAGAGATGGGCGAGCGAATTCAGTCCCTCTGCGAGCCCGGCTCGGTGATCGACGCCATTGGTGGCACGTCGTTGAAGGGGTTGCTGGCGATGATCGCACGGGCAAGAGCCGTTATCGCTCCGGACTCGGGTCCCGTGCATATGGCCAACGCCCTGGGTACCCCGACGGTGGGGCTCTATGCGACCACCAATCCCGACCGTGCCGCCCCCTATTGCTGGCGAGAGTTTGTGGTTAACCGTTACCCGGACGCCGTAGACACTTATTTGCACAAGTCTCTGGACGAGATCGCCTGGGGACAGCGGGTGCGCCATCCCGACGCCATGTCGTTGATTCACGCCGAGGACGTCATCGAGCGCCTGGAAACACTGCTCGATTATACCGCCGCTACCCAATCGGAAAGGGAGCTTCCCGACGATGAAACTTGATCTGACTGCCCTGGAGCACTCTCGCCTGCTGGTGGTGGGCGACGTCATGCTTGACCGCTACTGGCACGGTGGCACCTCACGGATATCCCCCGAGGCACCGGTGCCGGTGGTGCGAGTCGAGCAGAGCGAGGACCGCCCTGGCGGCGCCGCCAACGTGGCGCTCAACATCGCTTCCCTGGGCGCCCGGGCAGCCTTGGCCGGGCTGGTGGGCGACGACGACAATGCCGATCGCCTGGTATCACGTCTCGAAGATGCTGGAGTGGGCACTCACTTCGCCCGCAGCCCAGGCCTCCCGACCATCACCAAGCTGCGGGTGATGAGTCGCAACCAGCAGCTGATTCGCCTCGATTTCGAGGAGGGGCTCGGCGAGGTGGACACCTCGGCCCTGCTCGTACGGGTCGAGGCGGCGCTGCCCGAGGCCGATCTGGTGATCCTCTCCGACTACGGCAAGGGCACATTGAATCGGGTCGAAGAACTGATTCGTCTGGTGCGAGCCAGTGGCAAACGGGTACTGGTAGATCCCAAGGGAAGCAACTTCTCCCGCTACCGTGGAGCCAGCGTGATCACCCCCAACCTGGCGGAATTCGAGGCGGTGGTGGGCCATTGCCGCGACGATGCCGAACTGGCGGAGCGCGGCCAGGCGCTGTGCGCCGAGCTGGAACTGGAGGCGCTGCTGATCACCCGCAGCGAGAAGGGCATGACCCTGATCCGCGAGGGACACGAGCCGCTGCATCTGCCGACCCGGGCTCGGGAGGTCTATGACGTGACCGGCGCCGGCGACACGGTGATCGGCGTGCTGGGTCTGGCGCTCGCCTCCGGCCATGGTTTCCCTGAGGCGATGACGCTCTCCAATCTGGCCGCCGGCCTGGTGGTGGCCAAGCAGGGTACTGCGACTCTCTCTATCGCCGAGCTCTACACCGCCCTGCACGGCGACAAGCTTGCCGAGTTTGGAGTAATCGAGGAGACGCCCCTGATCGAGGCGGTGCGCGCCGCCCAGGCCCGCGGTGAGCGAGTGGTGATGACCAACGGCTGCTTCGATATCCTGCATGCCGGCCATGTCGCCTATCTCGAACAGGCCCGCAAGCTCGGCGACCGGCTGATTGTAGCGGTCAATGACGACGCCTCGATCGCCCGCCTCAAGGGACCCAAGCGGCCCATCAATCCCCTGATGCGCCGCATGCAGGTGCTGGCGGGCCTTGGCGCCGTGGACTGGGTGGTGCCCTTCGCCGAAGACACCCCCCAGCGGCTGATCGAGGACGTTCTGCCCGACGTGCTGGTCAAGGGCGGCGACTATCGTCCCGAGCAGATCGCCGGCGGTGAGGCGGTGCGCGAAGCCGGCGGTGAGGTCCGCGTGCTGGGCTTCGAGGATGGCGTCTCCACCACGGCGATGATCTCCACCATCCTCGATCGTGAGGCCTGATGGGCTGGCCCCGCGGCCTCTACTCGGCGCTGCTGCTGGCCCTGACGCCGCTTATTTGGCGGCGCATCCGCCGTGAGCATGCGCTCACTGACTCCCGTCACACCCCCCGCGAGCTGCGCCTGGGGCGCATCCCCGAGACACCCTCTGGCGAGCGTATGCTGTGGCTGCATTGCGCCTCGGTGGGCGAGGTGCTGGCGGCTCGTCCGCTGATCGAGGCACTGCTGGAGCGATACCCCGACCACCGCCTTACCCTAACCACCATGACCGCCACCGGAGCGGATCGGGCGCGTGCCCTGTCGGCATCCCGTGACGACGGGCGCCTTGTTCACCACTTCATACCGCTGGACTTCCCCCTGGCCGCGGCACGCTTCGTCGAGCGCCTGGGTCCTGAGCTGGCGCTTTTCTTCGAGACCGAGCTGTGGCCCAACCTGTTGCATGCCTGTTGCAGCCGCGGCGTGCCGGTGGCGGTGATCAACGGTCGCCTCTCGTCGCGAGCCTTCCGCGGCTATCGTCGGCTGCGCCCGCTGATGCGTGAGGCGCTGGCCTGCGTGGACTGGCTGGCTGCTAAGTCGGCCGACGACGCCGAGCGCTTCGCACGGCTTGGCATGGCAGAAGAAGGTATCGACGTGGTGGGGTCGCTCAAGTTCGATATCACCACGGATGATAATGCCCTCGAGGTGAGTGAGCGCTTGCGTACCTGTCTCGGTGAGCGTCCGGTCTGGGTGGCAGGCTCCACCCATGAGGGAGAGGAGACGGTGTTGCTTGCCGCCCATGCTCGACTTCGTGAGAGCCATCTGGCGGCCGGTTTCAAACGCTGTTCCGAGGCGCTGCTCGTGCTGGTGCCGCGCCATCCACAGCGCTTCGATGCCGTGGCGGCGCTGTGCGAGCAGGCGGGCATGCCAGTGGCGCGTCGCTCTCGCGGTGAGTGGCCGGAGGCCGAGACGGCCGTCTATCTGGGCGACACCATGGGGGAGTTGCTAACACTCTACGGTGCGGCCAATCTGGCCTTCGTCGGGGGCAGCCTGGTGCCGATCGGCGGCCACAACCTGCTGGAGCCTGCGGCGCTGGGAGTACCGGTGCTGACCGGGCCCGAACTTGCCAACTTCGAAGAGGTGGCCGAGGTGCTGCGCAGGGCCGATGCTCTGGTGGAGGTGGTCGACGGTAGAGCGCTTGCCGTTGTTCTGACTGAGCTCTTCGCCGACCCTGCCGAGCGGCGCCGCCTGGGCGAGGCGGGCCGCGCCGTGGTGGCGGCTAATCGAGGTGCGCTTGAGCGAACGCTGAACGGGCTGGCGCGGCTTTTGCCTGCGAAGTGAATGCTTACTTATTCAAGGGGCGTTGTCACGCCGGTGTGAGACACTCCACGCCGCTTTCCGCTCCCAGCAGCAGCACGTCGGCGCCGCGGGCGGCGAACAGGCCGTTGGTGACCACGCCGACGATAGCGTTGAGGCGCACCTCCATGGCCACCGGATCGTCGATCATGAACTCATAGCAGTCGATGATCTGGTTACCGTTGTCGGTGACCACCCCCTCGCGATAGACCGGGTCGGCGCCCAGCTTGACCAGTTCTCGAGCCACGTAGGAGCGTGCCATGGGGATCACCTCCACCGGCAGCGGGAACTCCCCCAGCCGATCGACCCGCTTGGAAGCGTCCGCGATGCAGATGAATTTTCTGGCACAGGCGGCGACGATCTTCTCTCGGGTCAGGGCCGCGCCACCACCCTTGATCATATGCAAGTGAGCGTTCACTTCGTCTGCACCATCGATATAGAAAGGGACGGTGCCCACGCTGTTAAGTTCGAATACCTCGATACCATAGCCGCGTAGCCGCTCGGCACTGGCCTCGGAGCTGGCCACTGCCCCCTTGAAGTCGTCGCGAAGCTTGGCCAGGCGATCGATGAACAGATTGGCAGTGGAACCGGTACCGATCCCGAGCACGGTATCGCGTTCGAGCCAGGGCTTGATCTCGTCGATGGCGGCCTCGGCTACGGCGCCCTTCAATTGGTCCTGGGATAGGCCGTCCTGGGTCATGATCGCTCTCCGGTGGTTGCAGGGTGGGACAGTAGGATAGGGCATGAAACCGGCGCCATTATAGGGCAGGGGCCTTTCCCTGCCGATGCTGGCTGGACTCGACGCCACCACAATGCTACCAATGGTAGCCCTCCGCAGTGCAGCACAGAACGCTGCACGACTCGCGTTTCCCCTTGGGACATCAGGATGCTTGAATCAATCGTTAAGAAGATACTCCAGGCTCGCGTCTATGAAGCGGCTGTGGAAACCCCCATATCACCTGCGCCTTTCCTCTCCCGCCGTTTCAACAACACCATCCTGATCAAGCGTGAGGACCTCCAGCCGGTCTACTCCTTCAAGATTCGCGGGGCCTACAACAAAATGGCCCAGCTTAGCGAGGAGCAGAAGGCCAAGGGCGTGATTGCAGCGTCTGCCGGCAACCATGCTCAGGGTCTGGCCATGGCGGCGAAGCAGATGGGCGTCAAGGCGGTGATCGTGATGCCGAGGATCACGCCGGACATCAAGGTCCAGGGAGTGCGTTCACGAGGCGCTCGTGTGGTGCTCAAGGGAGACTCCTTCGCCGAGGCCGCTACCCATGCCCAGGAGTTGATCAAGGAGCATGGTTATATCTACATCCCTCCCTTCGATGACATCGACATCATCGCCGGTCAGGGCACCATCGCCATGGAGATCCTGCGCCAGCACAGCGGTCCTATCGATACCATCTTCGTGCCGGTGGGCGGCGGTGGCCTGATGGCCGGTATGCTGGCGTATATCAAGTATCTGCGCCCGGACATCAAGGTGATTGGCGTGGAATCCGAGGATAGCGCCTGCCTCAAGGCCGCCCTGGAGGCCGGGGAGCGGGTGGTGCTCGATCAGGTCGGTGTCTTTGCCGAGGGGGTCGCGGTGGCGCAGATCGGCGAGCTGCCCTTTTCGATCATCCGCGACCTCATCGATGACGTCATCACCGTCAATACCGACGAGATATGTGCCGCGGTAAAGGATATCTTCGAAGATACCCGGGCGGTCGCGGAGACTTCCGGGGCCCTGTCGCTGGCGGGCCTCAAGAAGTATGTGCAGCAGACCGGTGTCGAGGGCCAGACCCTTATCTGCATCAACTGTGGCGCCAATATCAACTTCGACCGCCTCCAGCACATCGCCGAGCGCACCGAGCTGGGCGAACAGCGCGAGGCGATTCTTGCCGTGACCATCCCCGAGAAGCCCGGCAGCTTCAAGAAGTTCTGCAAGACCATCGGCAAGCGCATGGTGACCGAGTTCAACTACCGCTATGCAGACCCGGAGAACGCCCATATCTTCGTCGGCGTTCAGGTCAAGCCGGGTGGAGAGGACCGACAGGGGGTGATCGACAAGCTGCGCGAGGCCGGCTATCCGGTAGAAGATCTCACCGACAATGAACTGGCCAAGCTGCATATCCGTCACCTGGGGGGCGGTCGCCCCAAGGAGCACTTCGATGAAGAGGTCTATCGCTTCGAGTTCCCGGAGCGCCCCGGGGCGCTGATGAACTTCCTCACCCACCTGCCCCACGACTGGAGCATCTCCCTGTTTCACTACCGCAACCACGGGGCTGCCTACGGCCGGGTGCTGGTGGGTATGCAGATCCCCAACGGCGACCGTGCCCATGTCGAGGAGCACTTCGACGAAATCGGTTATCGCTACTGGAAGGAAACTGACAACGCCGCCTATCGACTGTTCATGGCCTGAGCGATCTCCCTTATCAAGGGGTAAGCGCTGAATCGCACCACACGCCAAGCCTGCTGGGTTTTTCGGCCAGAAAGTGTTGCGCTTGGGTGGTTGTCGAGAGCATGAAATCGCCCTATAGTCTCGGTCAGTTATTTCCCCTATGGAGTCGATGATGAAGCGCAAGCCCGATCTGGTCATGGCATTGGTAATGTTGTTCGGTATCGGACTCGTGGCAACCGGTTACGCCCAGGCGCTGGCGGGCAGCTGAGGCGTTAACCCCTGGCGTTAACCCCTGGCGTTAACCCGGGGCGGTAACACGGGCGCATCGACGTCAGACATAGACTGCTAGCAAACGGGGCGATGCCATTGGGCATCGCCCCGTTTGCATTTTTAAGCGGTGGTGGGCCTTATCAGGGACGAACGACCCGAGCATCGCTGACGATGGCATCCAGGGGAACGTCCCAGGGCTCATTCGGCAGTGCTTCGACCCGCTGACACTCATGCGCCAGACCAATCAGACGTGGTCGTGGGCCGGGATGGCGCGTGAAGGCCAGGGTTCGATCGTAGAACCCCCCACCCATGCCTATTCGTTGGCCGGCTTCGTCGAAGGCCACCAGAGGCAGCAGGATAAGATCCAGGGCCCAAGCTGGCTGGCGCCGGGCGCGATGGGCGCCATGGCGGGTCTGAGGCTCGGGGATGCCGTAACGGTTGGTCACCATGGGCGTGTCGGCATGGTAGTGAACGAACCACAGCCGGTTATGTGAAAGCGGTCGAAGCACCGGGAGATACACGCGGGCACCACGACGACGGAGCCAGTCGATTAGCGGTGTGGGGTCAATCTCGCCGTCGTTGGGCAGGTAGAGCGCAACGCGTCGGGCGCGCTGTATCTCGGGAAGGCGGCACAGTCTGTGGCACAGGCGTTTGCTGGCATTCTGGCGCTGTCGCGGGGTAAGGGTACGTCGACGGCGGCGAAGCTCACGTCGCAGGGCCTGACGAGAGCCGTCGAAGACATCAAGAATAAGAGGTGCGGCGGGTGTCTTCATGAGGTGGGTCATGGCAGACGAGGTTCCCCAGAGTGCCGCTGTCATTCTGGCCCTGAACCCAGTGGTTCAAGGTGGGTGGCCGCAGCCGGACCGTCAGGCTTTCCGACGCGCGGACATGCACACGGGTCCGGCTAGCATATGGCCCCCTGGGTAATGCGCATAGGCTCGAGGGACGATAACGACTGGCAAACACCCCAGGGAACACATTCATCCTACCAGAGCCGATGTGTCCGTCCAACGCATTCTGCTGGGGGCGAGATATGCTCGCAGTGGGTGTGGTCGGGGCAGTCAGCGCTGGGGGGTATCGACCAGGGCGCGCTCCAGGCGAGTGCTGAGCGCGTCAAGGTTGCTTTCCCCTGCCCGCTGGGCGTCCAGTGCCTCAAGCAGTTCATGGGCGATGTTCAGGGCCGCCATGATGGCGATACGCTCGGTGCCCATCAGGTTGTTCTGGGAATGAATGCCGCTCATGGCGCGATCCAGATAGCGGGCGGCTCGCTCTAGCTTGTCCTGCTCCTCTGGCGGGCAGGCAATCACATAGCCGCGCCCCAACAGGGTGATTTCAGTGGTCGGACGCGTGGCGTCGGTCATCGGAAGACTCCGGGTCGGCCTGCCGGGAGAGCTGCCGCGCGCCCCGGTGGCCCGATGCGTTAACATCCATGGAAGGAAAGGTTTCGTACCTCACTATAAGAGAGCCCTTCCGGGGCGGTCAACGCGCCGCCCCGGGCGAGGCTCACTCTTGCTCGCAGCCGTTACGGATTTTCGCATGTCACTGATCAACGAACGCCAGGATTTCTCCACCATCGCCGACCTCTTTCTGCTTCATGGCAGCATGCAGTCGCCGGCCTTTCTCGACGGCCGCTTGTGCGCTGGCCTAGCCATGCACGACCTCACCGCTGAAGCATGGCTCGAGGAGGTGTGCCTGGCGCTTGGCGTCGAGCAGCCCCGCGATGAGCCCTCTGCCGAACATTTTCTGGGTTGGCGGCGTCAGACACTCGATGTCCTCTCCGGCAGCGAGCTAACCTTCGAGCCGCTGCTGCCCGACGACCTTTTTTCTTTGGCCGAACGCGCCCAGGGGCTCAAGGAGTGGACCCTGGGCTTCCTCGAAGTGGTGGAGGACGCCGGCAGTGCTCCACGAGAAAGCTGGTCGCCGGCCTTGCGCGAGGCCCTGGGGGACCTGGAAGGGATCGCCGCCATGGAGGTCGAACTCGAGGAGAGCACCGAGAATGAGGGGGATCTCTTTGCTCTCGCCGAACATGTGCGAATGGCCGCCATGTTGCTTTATACCGAGCAGCACCCTGGCCTGCCCCAAGTCGAGGATACCGAGAACGATACCCGTCACTGATGCGGCCCCATCTGTTGCCCTAGTCTTCCACTCAGCCCAGCCCCACTCAGAGGAGCGTCTATGCTGCCCGAGATCCTGCCACGCCCTGCTCCCATTACCCAGCACGAGTATCTTTCCCGGCGTTTAGCGCTGATGGCGGCGCTGCCTGCGGATAGCGCCGTGTTGCTGCCCGGTGCCTCCCTGGTAACACGCTCTCGGGACAGCGAATTTCCGTTCCGTCAGAATAGCGATTTCCACTATCTGACCGGCTTCTCGGAGCCCGATGCTCTGCTGTTATTGCTGCCCGGGCGGCTAGAAGGCGAGAGCGTGCTGTTCTGCCAGGACCGCAACCCGCTGATGGAGGCGTGGACGGGGTACCGACTGGGCGCCGAGGGGGCCGTGCGTGAGCATGGGGTGGACCAGGCCTTCGAGAATGCCGAGCGCGGCGAGCGCCTCGAGGCGCTGCTGGACGGCCGTCACACCCTCTACCTGCCTTTGGACAGTCCCGAGGCCATGGCTATCGCCGAAGAGGTGCGCAGCGCTCTGATGGTCAGGGCGCGCCGTGGTGCCTGTCCCCCGGAGGTACTGGCCGACGTGACGCCGTTGCTCCATGAGGCACGATTGATCAAGAGCGAGGCCGAGTTGGTGTTGCTGCGCCATGCGGCTGAGATTTCTGCCAGAGCCCATGTGCGCGCCATGCGATCGGCTCGCCCGGGGCTGGTCGAGTTTCACCTCCAGGCCGAACTGGAGCATGAGTTCCGCTGGCAGGGCGGCAGTGGTCCAGCCTATGCCAGCATCGTCGGTGGCGGTGTCAATGCCTGTGTGCTGCACTATATCGAGAATCGCGCCCCGCTCAGGGATGGCGATCTGGTGCTGATCGACGCCGGCGCTGAATTTGACCTTTATGCCGGCGACATCACCCGCACCTTCCCGGTGAATGGCAGCTTCAGTGCCTCCCAGCGGGCACTCTATGGTGTGGTGCTGGAGGTTCAGGAGCGGGCTCTGGCCGCCATCAGGCCGGGCGTGACGTTGGTCGAGCTCCATGACGGCGTGGTACGCGGTCTTACCGAAGGACTGATCGGCCTGGGGCTACTCGAAGGCGAGGTGCAGGCGCGCATCGACGACGAGAGTTACCGGCGCTTCTATCTCCACTCCACCTCACACTGGCTGGGGTTGGACGTTCACGACGTGGGCGCCTATCGCCAGGGGGGGGAGCCTCGCGTTCTGGCGCCGGGCATGGTGCTGACGGTGGAACCGGGTCTCTATATTCCCGCCGACGCCGATATACCCGAGGTATTTCGCGGTATCGGCATCCGCATTGAGGATGATGTCGTCGTCACCACCACTGGCGCTGAGGTGCTGACAGCGGGTGTCCCCAAACACATGGAGGAAATTGAGGCGTTGATGGCCGAGAAGTAGCCGGCCTAATGTCAGTCAGTTTTTCATTATGTAAATTACATTACGATACGTGCTGTTCGGAGATGCCGTGAACGATACCCACTCCCTTTCCCACCCCCGTCCGTCAGCGTTCTTTCCTGCAGGCGTCAAGGCCGAGCGCCATGTTGATATCGCTATCATCGGCGGCGGCCTGGTGGGGTCTAGCCTGGCCTGTGCCCTGCAACCACTGATCGAGCAGGCTGGGCTCTCGGTGGCGGTCATCGAGGCCGCGCCCATCCTCGAGATGGCCGACGCCTCCTTCCAGCCCAGCTTCGACGCCCGGGCTAGCGCCATCGCCCAGGGGTCGGCAGATCACTTTGCCGAGATGGGGCTGTGGGAAGCCATGGCCGAACATGCCAACCCGATTCGGCGCATTCATATCAGCGAGCGCGGCCGTTTCGGCGCGACACGGCTCTCAAGCGACGAGCTGGGAGTGACGGCGTTGGGGCACGTAATCCCCAACGCCTGGATGGGTCGGGTATTACACCGTCGCCTGGCAGAGATGGCTATTGACTGGCACTGCCCGGCCAGAGTGGAGGAGATTGTACCGGTGGCGGGCGGCCACGTGCTCACTCTGACCGAGGGAGATCAGCTCAAGGCGGGGCTCACGGTGTTGGCCGACGGCGGTCGTTCCGGGCTCAAGGAGCGACTCGGCATCGAGAGCGATAGCCACCCTTATGACCAGGTGGCATTGATCGCCAACGTTGAGCTGAGTCGGCCCCACGACGGCAAGGCCTGGGAGCGCTTCACCACCGAGGGGCCTATTGCCCTGCTGCCGCTACAAGGCCAGGCCATGGAGCTGGTCTGGACCCACCCGCTGGGTGCGGAGCATCGCCGCCTGGGGCTTTCCGACGGAGACTTCCTGGCTGAGCTGCAGCGGGCCTTTGGCGATCGCATGGGACGTTTTCGCCGAGTCGGACGCCGCCACACCTATCCACTCAGTCTGGTCACCGCTCGGGAGACTACTCGCCCGGGCCTGGCCGTACTTGGCAACGCCGCCCACTCGCTGCATCCCGTCGCGGGTCAGGGGTTCAATCTGGCGCTGCGCGGTGCGATGGACCTGGTGGGCGCTATGGAGGCGGGCCAGGAGCGCGGCGAGGCGCCTGGCAACGTCGCGGTGCTGGCGGACTTCGAAGTCCGCCGCCGCGCCGATCGCCATAATGTGGTGCGATTCAGCGACGGCCTGGTGCGGCTGTTCGGCATCGATAGCGTGCTGCTCTCCCATGCTCGGGCGGCGGGGCTGATCGGCCTTAATCTGGCCGGGCCGCTGCGCAGAGGCCTGGCTCGCCGAGCCATGGGTCTGGAACGCTAGGGGGCCGCCATGAGCGTTCCGGACCAGAAAGAGGTTAAGAAGATGACAATGGATGTACCAATGGATGTACCAATGGAGAGTACCGACAACGAGACTTGCCGAGAGGCCGCGGCCCCCGAGGAGATCGCTGACGTAGTGATCGTCGGCGCCGGCATGGTGGGGACGGCACTGGCCTGCCTGCTGGGCGAGGCCGGCGTAAAAGTAGTGCTGGTGGATGCCCGTGACGCCTTGCTGGACCCCGAGACGGTGGGGCTTGGACATCCTGGCATGCGGGTCAGCGCGCTGACGCCGGTTTCTCGAAAGTTGCTTGAGGGGCTGGGCGCCTGGGAGTGGATGGCGGCTCGTCGCGTCAGTCCCTACCGCTTCATGCAGGTATGGGACGCCGAAGGGACGGGTGAAGTCAGCTTCTCCGCCGAGCAGGCCGGCGTCGCCAGGCTGGGCCATATTGTCGAAAATGAGGTGACCCAGGCCGCCCTGGAACGAGGTCTGAAAGCGCTGGCATCGGTCAGGGTGGTGCTGGGTGCCCGGGTGACCGGGCTGGTGGAATCGGCCGATGGAGATCGGTGCGTCCACCTGGCGGATGGCCGCCGGCTGGTGGCGCCGCTTGTGGTGGGCGCCGATGGGGCCCGCTCGCCGCTGCGCGAGCTTGCCGGCATCGACGTCGACGCACACGAAACCGGCCATATGGCAGTGGTGACCACGGTAAAGGTAGAGCGGCCCCACGGGGATGTGGCTCGCCAGGCCTTCTTGCGGACCGGCCCCCTGGCCTTCCTCCCGCTGCGCCTGGGCGGTGAGCGTCACCACTGCTCGATCGTCTGGTCTACCTCGCCGGAAGAGGCTGAGCGTCTGCAGGAGCTGTCGACCGAGGCACTGGGAGAAGAGCTGGCTGCGGCCATCGGGCATCGACTCGGTGGGGTGACGGTGGTCGACAGGGCGGTGGCCTTCCCGCTGGTGCAGCGCCACGCGCAGCGCTATGTGCTGCCCGGCCTTGCGCTGGTAGGGGATGCCGCCCACAGCATTCACCCGTTGGCCGGCCAGGGAGTGAACCTGGGGCTGATGGATGCGGCTGTGCTGGCCGAGGAGCTGCTGTTGGCGCGCAGCCGTGGCGTAGCGCTGAGCAATGAACGCTGGCTGTCCCGTTACGCGCGTCGCCGGCGCGGTGATAATGCCGGCATGCTGGCGCTGATGAGTGGCTTTCGGCTGCTGTTCGGTGCACGCCACCCCGCGCTGACGCTGGCACGCAACATGGGGCTGGGAGCCGTGGACCGGCTCACCCCCCTCAAGAGATTAATGTTGCAGCAGGCCATGGGTCATCGGGGGCGGCTGCCGGTCTCCTGCCGCTGATGGCCGCCGGTGTCGAGTCGCGTCAGCGTCTGCTTAGTACGTTGAGCGCCTTGAGCAGGTTGAGAGCCTCACCGAGCTGATAATCCTCGCGCAGTCTCTCACTCAACTCGGTGCGCTCCCGCGGGGCCTCCTGAGAGCGCAGGTGGCCCTCCAGGTCCGCCTCGCGTACCTGCCGACCGCTCTCCGTTACCTCCACTCGACCGCGCACCACCTGCACATCGGGCTCGATGCCCTGGGCCTGAATCGAGCGACCGTTGGGAGTGTAGTAGAGCGCGGTGGTGAGCTTGAGCCCCTCTCCGTTGCCGAGCGGCATGATCTGCTGCACCGAGCCCTTGCCGAAGCTTTCGGTGCCCATCACCACCGCGCGACGCTGGTCCTGCAGGGCGCCGGCGACAATCTCCGCCGCCGAGGCGCTGCCGCCGTTGATCAGCACCACCAGCGGTACGCTGGGTGCGGCGGTTTCGAGGTTGGCGCGAAACTGCATCTCGGTGTCTGCCAGGCGCCCTTCGGTATAGACGATCAGGCCATCCTCGAGGAAGGCATCGGCCACGCCCACCGCTGCTTGCAGCACCCCGCCAGGATTATTGCGCAGGTCGAGCACCAGACCGGATAGCGGCGCGTCGCGTTCCAGACGGCGGATGTGCTCGCCGACCTGATCGCCGGTACGACTCTGGAACTGGCTGATCCGCAGGTAGCCGAAGCCGGGTTCCAGCAACTCGCTGCGCACGCTCTCGGTGCGAATGACTTCCCTGGTGAGTGTGACGGTACGCGCTGCGCTCTCGCCGCGGCGCTGTACGGTCAGCTCGATGGGGGTGCCCGGCTCGCCTCGCATCAGGTTGACCGCCTCCTGAAGCGACAGGCGCTCGGTGGGCGTGTCGTCGATACGCAGAATCTGGTCGCGGGCCTGGAGTCCGGCGCGGGAGGCCGGGGTATCGTCGATGGGGGTGATCACCATCAGCTGGCCGTCCTCCACCCCCACCTCGATGCCTATTCCGCCGAACTCGCCCTGGGTCGACTCGCGCAGGCTCTGGAACTCTTCGCGATCCAGATAGGCGGAGTGGGGATCGAGCTCGCTGAGCATGCCTCGCATGGCGTTGCGCAGCAGGGTGGCATCGCCCACTTCCTCCACATAGGCGCGTTTGATGCGTTCGAACACCTCGGCGAAGGTCTGGATTTCCTCCACCGGCAGGTCATCGTTCACTGCGCTGATGGCAGGAAGAGGGAGCGCCAGCAGGGCGACGGGAAGCAGCGAGGCCAGGAGGCGGCGCGGCGAGAGGGCGAGGCCGGCCCTGCCAGGCATGGGAAGCGCTGGGGTCATGCGATCTCCGCTGTTCCGGGACGGTAAGGGCCCAGCATAGCCCGCCGGCCCCGGGCAGGGAAATAGCGTGTCGCTCAGCGCGTAGCGATCCATGACTGGGGATCGATGGGATCGCCGCCGCGGCGCACCTCGAAGTAGAGGGCCGGGCGATGGTGGCCGCCGCTGTTCCCTACCGCCCCTAACACGTCGCCCCGGGAGACGGCCTGGCCTACCTGCACGCCAAAGTGCTGCAGGTGGGCATGCAGCGTCATCATCTGGTCTCCATGGTCGACGATAAGCAGGTTGCCGAATCCGCGCATCCAGTCGGCGAAGACGACGCGTCCGGCATGCACGACCCGGACCGGCGTGCCCTCTGCGGCCTGGATCAGGATGCCGTTGCGGTGCACGCCGTCGCCGGCCCGGAAGCGAGACGCAACGCTACCCTGGACCGGCCAGGGCAGGTCGCCACGGGTCTGCTCGATGGCGGTAGAAGGGGGAGGGCGATCGAGCCGCGCCAGCTCCTCCTGTACCTGGCGCAGCACTCGCTCGGCGTGGGCCCTGTCCTGCTCCAGTTCCGCGAGGCGAGCCTGCTCGCTGACGTAGCGGCCATCGAGTTCGGCCACCAGCTCCGCGCGCTCGCGCATCTGGTTCGCCAGATCGCTGGAACGGGCGGCGAGCTCCGAAGCGAGAGCGTTCAAACGCTCGCCGCGGGCCTCGAGATCGCGGCGAGTTTCTCCCAGGGCGGTATTCAATCGGGCCAGTTCATCCAGGCGCGCGTTGCGGGCCCGGGCCAGCTGGTTGAGGTAGTGCTGCAGGCGGTCGAGGCGGGCGGGATCGTCCTGGTTGAGCAGCAGCTTGAGCTGAGGGCTGCGGCCAAGGCGATAGAGAGCGTCGAGCTGAATGTTAATGGCGGCGACCTGGTCGGTTCGCTCCGCTTCCAGCAGGTCGCGTCGATGCTCCAGGGAGATGATCTCATCCCCAAGCGTGTTTCGCTCGGCCTGAAGGGTATCGAGGCGGCGATGGGTGTCGGCCAGGGCCGTCTCCACTCGGCGAAGCCCCTGGCTGGCTTCCGCCTGAGCTTCGCGCGTAGTGGAAAGGCGCCGTGAGGCGCCCTGGATCTCGTTGCCGATGGCGTCGAGACGCTCCCGCGCCGCCTGCTCGCTGGGCTTGGCGGCCAGCGGCGCGGCCAGACAGAGGGCCAGCAGTGCCGCAGCTATCTGTAAGGCTCCTCGGGGCAGGCAGGTGGGGCTGGCCATGGGCGGGCCGGCCCTCTTCAGGAGGCCGCGTCGAAGTCGATAAGCACCCGACCGGTCATTTCCTCGGGTACCGGCTGGTTCATCAGGCTCAGCAGGGTCGGGGCGATGTCGCACAGGCTGCCGTCACTCTTCATCCGGGCCGAGCGTGGGCCCACATAGATCAGCGGCACCTCGAAGGTGGTGTGAGCGGTCTGGGGGTTGCCGGTCTCGGGGTTGACCATCTGCTCGGCGTTGCCGTGGTCGGCAGTGACCAGGCAGGCGCCACCCACCTTTTCAATTGCCTCGACGACTCGGCCCACGCAGCCGTCTACCGCCTCGATGGCCTTTACCGCCGCGTCGAAGTCGCCGGTGTGGCCCACCATATCGCCGTTGGCGTAGTTGCAGATGATCAGGTCGTGGGCGCCGGATGCGATGGCCGCCACCAGGCGGTCAGTGACCTCGACGGCGCTCATTTCCGGTTTCTCGTCGTAGGTTTTCACGTCCCGTGGCGACGGCACCAGGATGCGGGTTTCACCAGGGTACTCAGCTTCCTGGCCGCCCGAGAAGAAGAAGGTGACGTGGGGGTATTTCTCGGTCTCGGCGATGCGCAGCTGAGTCAGGCCGCGGTTGGCTACTACTTCGCCCAGGGTGTTGGTCAGCCCTGCTGGCGGAAAGGCGGCGGGAGCGGGGATGTCGGCGGCATATTGGGTCAGCATCACCAGGCCCTCGGCGGCGAGCCGCGGGCAGACGCGTCGCTCGAAGCCGTTGAAGTCGGCCTGAACGAAGGCGCGAGTCAGCTCCCGGGCGCGGTCGGCGCGGAAGTTCATGAAGATGGCGGCATCGCCGTCCTCCAGCACCACCAGGGCACCGGCGGGTCGGATGCTGGTGGCGGCGACGAACTCGTCGGTTTCGCCCCGCTCGTAGGCGGCACGCAGGCCTTCCTCGGCGCTGGCCGCTGCGAATTCGCCGACGCCCTCGGTGAGGAGGCGATAGGCCTTCTCGACGCGGTCCCAGCGGTTGTCACGGTCCATGGCATAGTAGCGGCCGATGATGGAGGCGACGAAGCCGTGGTCGGCACCGACCAGTTCGGAGAGCCGCTGATTGGCGCGCTCCAGCGACGCCAGGGCGCTTTTGGGTGGCATGTCGCGGCCGTCCAGGAAGCCGTGGATATAGATGCGCTGCGCACCACGGCGAGCGGCCAGTTCGGCCATGGCGATGAAATGATCGTCGTGGCTGTGCACGCCGCCCGGTGATAGCAGCCCCAGCAGGTGCACCGCGCGGCCCGCCGCGATGGCAGCATCGATGGGCGCGGTCAGGGCGGCAATGGTGTCCAGATCGCCGTCCTCGACCGCTTTGGTGATGCGGGTGAAGTCCTGGTACACCACGCGTCCGGCGCCCAGGTTCATGTGGCCCACCTCGGAGTTGCCCATCTGGCCTTCCGGCAAGCCCACGTGGCGGCCATCGGTGTGAATCAGGGTGGCGGGGCAGTCTCGCTGCAGGCGGTCCATCACCGGAGTGCTGGCCGCCAGCACGGCGTTGTGGGCGGCGTCGGGGTTGTGGCCATAGCCGTCCAGGATGATCAGGGCGACAGGGCGAGGTATGCTCTGGCTTGCGGGTTGGGTCATGGGGCTATCCTCTGGCGTTGCGGTCGACACCTCCATGCCCTGGGCGGCTCGCGGCGCAGGCGCTTTGCCGTAGTCTGCCCGAGAAGGCAGACGACATAAGGGTGGGGTCGCGACAGATGGCGGTTTGCGGCATCATATCGCATGGCGCCGCCGGGCGTCATTGCCGGCCGCACCCCGCAGGACGTCGTGTATACTAAACGCCGTTCATTCGGCGGGCCCTTATGGCCCCGGCCTTTCCCCTTCGTGCACCGAGACAAGAGTTATCTGGACCCATGATCGATCAGCTGTTTGAATTCGTGCAGAATCACCCGCTGCTGGTGGGCGCCTTCCTGTTGGTGCTGACCGCCTGGATCCTCTACGAGGTTCGCAACAGCAGTGCCAACGGCGTGACCTCCCTTGAGGCGACTCAGCTGATCAACCGCGAGGATGCCGTCGTGGTGGATACACGCGATGCCGACGCCTTCAAGGCCGGCCACATTGCCGGGGCCCGCAACATCCCTCAGAGCCGCATCGACGAGCGCATGGGGGAACTCCATAAGGTCAAGGAGAAGCCGATTATCGTGGTCTGCAAGTCTGGCCAGACGGCGGGGACGACCGTGGCCAAGCTTCTCAAGGGCGGCTATCCCCGTGTGCTAAAGCTCAAGGGCGGCATGATGCAGTGGCAGGCCGACAGCCTGCCGGTCGTGCGCAAGTAATCTCACTTATCGCACCAACTTCGTTTATCGAGTCAAAGGACCTTTCCCATGGCGGAAGAGAACAACCAGAGCGCCGCTGCCGGCAACCCGGCGGCCGATCAGCAGGACAAGCCCCAGCTGCAGTTCTCCGTGCAGCGGATCTACGTGAAGGACCTTTCCTTCGAGGCGCCCAATTCGCCTGCGGTCTTTCAGCAGCCCTTCAAGCCCAAGGTCGGCCTGGATCTCAATACGTCCAGTCAACAGGTGGGCGAGGGGCTCTATGAAGTGGTAATCAAGGTAACCGCCCAGGTGACGCACAGCGAGGAGGGTACCACCTCGTTCCTGGCCGAGATCGAGCAGGCGGGACTGTTCCGCATCGCCGGGATCGAGGGCGCTCAGCTGGACCACACTCTGGGTGCCTTCTGCCCCAACGTGCTGTTCCCTTACGCCCGCGAGTGCGTCGATAACCTGGTCAATCGCGGTGGCTTCCCGCCCCTGATGCTGGCGCCGGTCAACTTCGAGGCGATCTACGCCCAGAAGAAGAAGCGCGAGGCCGAGCAGGCCCAGCAGCAGGGTGCCCAGACCACTCAGTAACGAATCGCCGGTGGTCCAGTGGTGATGATAAAGAAAGCACCGCGTATCCACGTCGCCGCCGACTTTATCGTCGGCGGCGACGTCGTTCTGCCAGTAGGCCCTGCCCGCCACGTGGTGCGGGTACTGCGGCTGGGTGAGGGCGCACCGCTGCGCTTGTTCGACGGCAGGGGGCTCGAGGCCAGTGCGGTGCTGGTTGAGGCCTCCCGCAAGCGGGTGGTGGTTCGCATCGAGTCGGTCGTCAACGGTCAGGGCGAGTCTCCTCTGATCGTCCATCTTGGCCAGGCGATCTCCAAGGGCGATCGCATGGACTACGCCATCCAGAAGGCCGTCGAACTGGGGGTGGCGGCCATCACGCCGCTTTACACCGAGCATGGCGACGTGCGCCTAAGGGGCGAGCGTGAGGTCAAGAAACTCGCCCACTGGCAGGCGGTGGCGATCAGCGCCTGCGAGCAGTGCGGGCGCGCCCAGGTGCCGCCGGTGCATCCCCCCTTGGCGCTGGCCGACTGGTTGGCCGAACGCGACGAAGCGCTACGTCTGGTGCTGCACCCGGCCACCGATTCCGAGGCCAAGGCCCTGCTGGAGTGCGAGGCTGTCCCGGCCAGCGTGGCCCTGGTGATCGGCCCGGAGGGAGGGCTCACCAAGGTCGAGGTCGACGCCGCCCGGACCCGGGGCTTCGCGCCGCTTTCGCTGGGACCGCGCATCCTGCGGACAGAGACTGCCCCGGTGGTGGCACTCAGCCTGCTGCAGTACCGCTTCGGCGACCTTTAAGCTTCGGCCACCTTCTAGAGGAACCCTCCATGTCCGATTTCCGCGACAGTCGCACCGACCGCCCCGCTCCCGGCAGGTGCTATCAAGCCCCGCACACCGCGGTGGGCGAGGTGGCCTACCTGGAGGTGGTCACCGTCAACGAGACCGGCGCCTTCCTCGACTGGGGACATCCCAAGGACCTGCTCCTGCCCTATGGCGAGCAGCGCTTCCGACCCAGCGTGGGCAAGCGGGTGCTGGTGAGGATCTATGAGGATCAGCAGGGCCGACCGGTCGCTTCCCAGAAACTCGATCGTTTTATTGCCGACGAGGCCGAGGGCCTGGCGGCAGGCGACGAGGTAACCCTGGTGATCGCCGATCAGACCGACCTCGGCCTCAAGGCGGTGGTCGACCACCGCTGCTGGGGGTTGCTCTTTCGCGATGACATCACCCGCCCACTGCGCCGTGGCCAGCGCCTGACCGGCTATGTGAAGCGTTTGCGTGAGGATGGCCGCCTGGATCTGTCGCTACTGCCGCCGGGCTCGGCGCGCCTGGACGTGGTAGGGGAAACGGTGCTCAAGGTACTGCGCGAGAGCGGTGGCTACCTGCCCTTGGGCGACAAGAGCGACGCCGCCGAGATCAAGGCGCGGCTGGGAGTGAGCAAGAGCGCCTTCAAGCAGGCCACTGGCCGGCTCTACAAGCAGCAACGGATCACCCTGGAGCCTACCGGCATCCGGTTGGTGCCCGGGGGCGAGTAGCCGGAACAGCCTCGAGCTTTATTGCCTCGGGTAAGAGTCCTCGGTGACCCGGCTAACCGCCTTGGTGGACGCGATATCCCTGCGGCATACTGGCCGCATTCATACCCTTGACCGGAAACCCGACGTCATGAGCGAACGCGCGCTGAAGATCGGCGTGGTGATGGACACCATCGCCCACATCGCCTACAAGAAGGACACCACCCTTGCCATGCTGTGGGCCGCCCAGGAGCGCGGTGCCACGCTGCACTACCTGGAGCAGGAGGACCTCTTTCTGCGCGATGGCCGGTCCTACGGCCGCCTGCGGGATCTCGAGGTGCATCGCGATCCGGCCCACTGGTTTGATCTCGGCGAGCCCGAGGCGCGTCCCCTGGCCGAGCTCGACGTGATTCTGATGCGCAAGGATCCACCGGTGGACGCCCACTTTCTGAATGCCGTGCACCTGCTCGGCTTCGCCGAGCGCGAGGGGGTGCTGGTGGTCAATCCCACCCGGGCGCTGCTCGAGTGCAACGAGAAGCTCTTCGCCCAGCAGTTCCCCCAGTGCTGCACGCCGACTCTGGTCTCCTGCAGCGAACCCGAGCTGCGCACCTTCCACGCCGAACATCAGGACGTGATCTTCAAGCCCCTGGACGGCATGGGCGGCAGCGGGATCTTTCATGTGAGCCCCGAGGGACGCAATATCGGCGCTATCATCGAGACCCTGACCGAACGCGGTCGCCGTCAGATTATGGCCCAGCGCTATATTCCCGAAATCAGTGACGGCGATACCCGCATCCTGCTGGTGGACGGAGAGCCGGTACCCTTCGGTCTCGCCCGGGTGCCCATGGCCGGCGAGACCCGCGGTAACCTGGCCGCCGGCGGCACGGGAATCAGCCGCGAACTCACCGAGCGCGACCACTGGCTGATCGGCCAGGTGCAGCCGATGATCCGCGACAAGGGGCTGATGTTCGTCGGCCTCGACGTGATCGGTGACTATATCACCGAGATAAACGTCACCAGCCCCACCTGCGTCCGCGAGATTGACGACCAGCGGGGCACCGATATTGCCGGGCTGCTGCTCGACGCCATCGAGCGACGGCTCGCCGCTCAGCGGGCGCCTGGACAGCGGGTATAACACAAGGGGCCGGGAGCCTGCCCATGACCTTTCATGTCAGCGATCCCATCCAGTATGCGCCCGTCACCCGGCTTTACCGCCGCTGGCTGGCCTGGTCGCTGGCGCTGCTGCTGCATCTAGCAGTGATCGGCGTAGTGGCCAGCTGGCAGTTCGCCGCGCCACCCGCCCCGCGCTCGAGCCTTGATGTGGTGCTGGTGACCCGCCCTGCCGAGGCGCCGGTGACAGCCGACGCTATCGCCGAGGCCGACCAGCAGGCCGCTGGTGAACAACAGGAGGAGGCACCGGCGGAGTCTCGCGCGGCGCCTATGGAGGAGCTGCCGCCGGTGCAGGAGAGTGCCAGCGACGTGGATCCGGCCACCCCGGCCGAGCCGGAACAGGCGCGGGTCGAGCCCGAGGCACGCCCCGACGAACAGTCGCCGCCCGCCGCCGAGAGCGAGCAGGCGCTCGATACCCCTCCGGAGCCTCGCGAGAGCGCCCCCCAAGCGGCGGACGCCGCGGCTCCGCCAAGTGCCACGGCCCCATCGGCGTCGGGCCGCGACCTGCTGGCTCAGGCCACCCGCAGTATCCGTGAGCAGGGCCTCAGCCTGGAGGCGTCGGGTCCCGCCGGCGACAGCCCGCAGCTGGCCGCCCAGCGTGCCGCCGAGGCCCGCTATATCGACGACTGGACCCGCCGGGTAGAAGACTACGGCAACCGGGTGCATCCGGCGCCGCGCCACCTCCAGGGACAGCTGCGCATCCGCGTGGTGATCGGTCGTGACGGCAGGCTTCGCCAGGCGGAGGTGGTACAATCGTCGGGACATGCCGAACTCGACCAGGCCGCATTGGATACCGTGCGCGGGGCCTCACCCTATCGTCCCTTCGACGCGGGTATGGGCAGCCTGGATAGCCTCTCCATCACTCGTGTCTGGCGGTTCGGCCAAGGCAATCACTACGGCGTGCGATAGGACCCGCCGGGGAGTCTTATGCAACATTTCGGTTTGAAGGACCACTTCCTGCTGGCGATGCCGCACCTGGAAGACCCCAACTTCGCCGGGAGCCTCAGCTACCTGTGCGACCACGACGAGAACGGTACCATGGGGGTCATTGTCAACCGGCCACTTGAGCTGACGCTGGAGTCGCTCTTCGAGCAGTTGGAGCTGGGCGGTGAGGAGAGTCCCCATCGCAATGCGCCGGTCTACTACGGTGGCCCGGTACACAAGGACCGCGGCTTCATTCTGCATCGCGGTGCCAGCACCCGCTGGGACTCCAGCATCCAGGTTACCGAAGCGCTGTCCCTGACCACCTCAATGGACATGCTCCAGGCCCTGGCCGCGGGCGAGGGTCCCGAGGACTTTCTGGTCTGTCTGGGCTGTGCCGGCTGGGAGGCTGGCCAGCTGGAGCAGGAGATCCTCGAAAACGCCTGGCTCACCGTGGAGGGGCGCTCCGATATTCTCTTCGAGGTACCGCCGGAGCAGCGTCTACTGGCGGCCGCCGGTATTCTTGGCGTCGATCTTAACCTGATGACCCGCGAAGCAGGGCACTCCTGATGCCGTTGCCGTTGATGTCAGGGCGACGCTGATGGTGAGGGCCGGTGAGCGGCTGGTGCTTGGGTTCGACTTCGGCACACGGCGTATCGGGGTGGCGGTGGGCAACGAGCTGTTGGCCAGTGCCCGCGAACTCGACCCTCTCACGGCTCGTGACGGTATTCCCGACTGGACCCGGGTGGCTCGGCTGGTTGAGGAGTGGCAGCCCGATATCTTCGTGGTGGGACTGCCGCTGACCGCCGCGGGCGAGGAGCAGCTGATGAGCACCCGCGCCCGCAAGTTCGGGAAACGCCTGTACGGGCGTTTCGGCGTTCCCTGCGAGATGGTCGACGAGCGAGGTTCCACCGGTGAGGCCAAAGTGATCGCTCGAGAACTCGGGCATCGCGGCAACTATCGGGAGGAGAGCGTCGACGGCATCAGCGCGGTGCTGATCGTCGAACGCTGGTTCGCTGCCCGGGAGGGGCTTCCCGGGCGCTGAGCGTCGGTCTCAGGCCGGATCCGCCCGGCTGAAGTCCTCGACCGAGAGACCGGTAAACTTCTCGAGGAAGAAGACCAGTGTGGCCGGGTGGTGGAAGCGTTCCTCGAAGCTTTCCTGCTGCCCGTCATGACGGCGCGTCACGCTGGCCCGATACTCGCTGCCCGTCTTCACGAGTTGAGCACTGGCCTCCCGGCTGCCCTCGTGTTTACGCGCCTCGAGCCGCGACTGACTCTCAAACAGGGTCTCCAGACGCAGGCCGGCTTCGAGCTCCTCGGGCGAGGCCCAGAGTGCCTGGTCGCGGTCACCGTAGTAGTAGAGAAGCACCGCCAGCAGTACCGCGAAGACGGCGCTGGTCAGCATCCAGGTCAGCGTGATGCCATCCAGTGAGATCGACAGCAGCGCGACGAGCTGCACCGCTGCGCCCACGGCGAGTATGCCGGCCAGCGGCCGCCACATTCTCGGCCCCATGAAACCACGCCCCAGGATGTACCCCCACAGCCCCACTACCGCAAGGCCCCCCACCGCCAGGTGCACCAGGGCCAGAGCAGTGCCGCCTCCGGCCAGCAGGGCGATCACCCCAATCAGCAGCAGCAAGGTATAAAACACTGCCAGAAGTTGATAGGCGCGTTGCAGGTTCATGGGTCTTTCCTCTCGGGTTGATGTTAGACATCAAGCATAGGCCAAGCGCGCCGAAGCGCCTCTCGTCAGAACGCGCAATCTTCAACGCCCGTGCGAGTCGGCACGAACCAGCGCACAGGACGCAGGTCCTGTTCGATCAGGTCATCCACCTCTAGCAGAGTGGCGAAGATTGCCATGCGCACGGGGATGCCATTGTCGGTCTGTCGGAAGATCGCCAGGCGCCGGTCGCCGTTGAGGTCCACATCCAGATCGTTGGCATCCGGGCGGCTGTCTCGGGGTAGCGGATGCATGACCAGGGTGTCGCGGCCGCAACGCCGATCCAGGAAGGCGCGGTCCACGGTGAAGTCCCTCGACAGGCTGAAGCCTTCGCTCATCTCGGCGGTGAAGCGCTCTTTCTGGATGCGGGTGGTATAGACCACATCCACGTCGCTGAAGTCGTTGTCCAGGCTGTCGTGCTGCTCCACGCGGTGGCCTCGAGAGGTTACCAGATCAATCAGGTGGCTCGGCATTTCCAGTCCCGGCGGCGCCACCAGGGTGATTCGCAGCGGATCATAGAGAGACAGCAGCTTGATCAGCGAGTGCACCGTGCGGCCGAATTTCAGATCGCCGGTCATCAGCACATGAGCGCCGGAAAGCGATCTGCCCAGCCGGGTGAACTCCTTGTCGATGGTGTAGAAGTCGAGCAGCGCCTGGCTGGGATGTTCTCCGGGGCCATCCCCGCCGTTGATCACGGGCACATTGGTGGCAGCGGCGAACTCCGCCACCGAGCCGAGCTCTGGATGGCGCATCACGATGGCGTCGCAGTAGCCGCTCATCACCCGGCTGGTATCGTAGAGCGACTCTCCCTTGGCCATGGAAGAGAAGGTGAAGCCGGTGGTGTCGCAGACGCTGCCGCCCAGCCGGCAGAAGGCCGCGTTGAAACTGACCCGGGTGCGGGTGCTGGCCTCGAAGAAGAGATTGCCCAGCACGGCGCCTTCCAGCACCCGAGTGACCTGGCGACGCTGGGCGATGGGCTCCATGCGGGCCGCGACCCGCATCAGATGGTCGACGTGGTCACGGTTCAGGGAATCGACGGAGAGCAGGTGGGAACTCATCGGCGCGGCCTCGGCTGGCGGAAGAATGGACGGCCGACAGTGTACTCCGCCGCGGCAGCGGGTTCACGGGGCGGTGGCGCCTGTAGGCGGGATGCACCGTTCGAGGGCGCTTAACGGCATGACGAGCCTGAGATGAAAGGCACCGCCCATGTTGCAGCGTGTTCTGCCCATTCCTGCGAAATCCACGAAGCAATCTTGCTGAGAGTGGCCGCCGGCGCTTGCCTGATTCCAATACCAGCCTGGTGGCGTGTCTGGAAAGGCGAAAGTGTCCAATGCGAGTCCCTGCTCGGCATGGTCTGGCTGTAGCAGGGCACTCAGCTCATGGAAGCGGGGCAGCCGCCAAGGGCATTGTTGACTCTGCTGGGCCCTGGCTGCGGCCTGGGCTTCCAGGAAGCTCACCTGCTTGGCCGCCCCAGCGCAGCGCTCATCGGTATAGGTTTGTCCCCGACTGCAGCGCTGCCATACCAGTGACTGATCCGTGTCAATGACCCACTCTCCCTGAGGGATCAAGTCGCCACTGGCTGGGGTGGTGAGCGCTACGGCCACGGCCAGCGTGGATAGCCAACAGGCAATGCGTGTCATGAATCCGTCGTAGAAGAGTGTACCGGCACCCGTCCACCCAGCCGGGTGGTGATCTCAGCGGCGGTCTCGCGCACCAGCGCGCCCAGCTCCAGCAGGCGCGTCTCGGGGATGCGCGCCACTGGGCCCGAGACTGAGAT
Source organism: Halomonas tibetensis (assembly GCF_042643535.1). Classification (NCBI taxonomy): domain Bacteria; kingdom Pseudomonadati; phylum Pseudomonadota; class Gammaproteobacteria; order Oceanospirillales; family Halomonadaceae; genus Halomonas; species Halomonas tibetensis. The sequence goes on along the minus strand of NZ_JBHRSQ010000009.1, from coordinate 84,202 downwards.
AGCGGCGAGGGGGATGCCGTGCTCGTCGTGAAGGCAGGCGGCGGCACAGTGCAAGCCGATAGCGTGTTCCTCGCGATCGCAGGCGAAGCCTTGGCGGCGGATTTCGGCCAGGCCGGCGCGCAGCGTCTCGGGCGTGTTCAGGGTGTTATCGGTAACGCGGGTCAGACCCTGCTCGTCGAGAATGCGTTCAAGCTCGTCGTCGGGCAGCCAGGCCATCAGCGCCTTGCCGATGCCGGAGGCATGCAGCGGCGCTCGGGAGCCCAGCGCTGTGATCATGCGCATCATCTGAGACGACTCGCTCTGGGCCAGGAAGACGACGGTGCCGCCATCGCGGATACCCAGGTTGGCGGTCTCGCCGGTCAAGGCGGTGAGGCGACGAAGGAAAGGGCGGCTGGTGGCCACGAAGTCGCGTGCTTCGAGGAAGCTGTTGCCGATTCGGAAGGTCTTGACGTCAATCTTCCACACCCCGAGCTCGCTATCCTGAGCGACGAAGCCCTGGCCCTGGAGGGCTTGCAGCAGACGGTGGGTGGTGGAGGGAGCGAGGTCGGCCTGTTCGGCCAGTTCCGAGAGCGCCAGACCTCCGGGGCTCGTCGAGAGGCGTTCGAGCAGGTTAAGCCCTCGCACCAATGACTGGCTGTGGCCGCCGGTGGCCTTTCCCGATCCGGCGGGGCGTCCCGCCGTCCTGCGCTTGACCTCGCTCACCCTCGACTCTCCTCGTGTCGCCTGACTTTTGTTGGACACAGAATACCTCGTCGGCCGCGGGCTGTCGCGCCTGCGGAAATCGCTTCCATTCTTCGTTGGCAGCGGCTCACCGATGCCGCCATTCGGGGGCTCGCTTCTCGATGAAGGCGTCGATGCCCTCGCCAGCATCCTCGGCCATCATGTTGCAGGCCATGACCTCGCCGGCGAAGGTGTAGGCTTCCTCCAGGGGCATCTGCAGCTGGCGCTGGAACATCGCCTTGCCGGTGCGCACCGCAACGGCACTCTTGGCGCAAATGCTGGCGGTGAGCTCATCCACGGCGGTGTCGAGAGCATCGTCAGCGGCGACCCGGTTGACCAGTCCCCAGTCCCGAGCGGTGTTGGCGTCGATGAACTCGCCGGTGAGCAGCATCTCCATGGCGCGCTTGCGGGCGACGTTGCGCGACAGCGCCACCGCTGGAGTCGAGCAGAACAGCCCGGCGTTGATGCCGGAGACAGCGAAGCGCGCCGAGCGTGCGGCCACAGCCAGATCGCAACTGGCCACTAGCTGGCAGCCGGCGGCGGTGGCGATGCCCTGCACCTTTGCGATCACCGGCACCGGCAGCTCGACGATAGCCTGCATCACCTGACCGCAGCGGGTGAAAAGCGCCTGATAGTACGCCTTGTCGGGATTCGCGCGCATCTGCTTGAGGTCGTGGCCGGCACAGAAGGCCCTCCCTTCGGCGGCGATCACCACGCAGCGCACCTGATCGTCATTGGCGAGCCTGCCGAGTTCTTCTTTAAGAGCCGCCAGCATCTCTTCGGAGAGGGCGTTGAAGCTTCCAGGTCGGTTGAGGGTCAGGGTGGCCACGCCTGCCGTGTCGCGGCGCAGCAGGGGCGGAGTCGAGTCGCTCATCATTGTCTCCTGTGGGTCGTCGAGGTGAAGGTGCCAGCTGCCAGGCTAGCGTGCTCGGTAGGTACCGTGCACTTCGACCAAGGATACCGGGTGAGGCTAGCGTGCCCATCCACAAAAAAACCGCCGCGTTGTCTCAACGCGGCGGCTGGTCAAGCGAGGCGGAAGCAAAAGGGGTCAGGCGTCCTGGCCGGTCTGGGAGTAAAGCACACGAACCTTGAGGGTGTGATCTACCTGGCGCAGGGCGTCTAGAGCCTGGGGGCCGTAGGCCTTGTCGACGTCAATCACCACATAGCCGACCTTTTCATTGGTCTGCAGATACTGGCCGGCGATGTTGATGCCGTTCTCCGAGAGCACCCGGTTGATTTCGAAAAGCACACCGGGCACGTTGTGGTGGATGTGCAGCAGGCGATGCTTGTTCGGATGAGCCGGCAAGGCCACCTCGGGAAAGTTGACTGAGGTAACGGTGGTGCCGTTATCGGAATAGGTGATCAGCTTCTCCGAGACTTCAATGCCGATGTTCTCCTGGGCCTCTAGAGTAGAGCCGCCGATGTGCGGCGTGAGGATCACATTGTCCAGGCCGCGCAGCGGGCTTTGGAACTCATCGTTGTTGCCCTTGGGTTCCACCGGGAAGACATCGACGGCGGCTCCATTGAGCTTGCCGGCCTGAATCGCCTCGGCCAGCGCCTCGATCACTACCACCGTGCCTCGGGAAGCGTTGATCAGTATGGCACCCTGCTTCATGCGGGCAATCTGTTCGGCGCCGATCATCCACTTGGTGGAAGGGAGTTCCGGCACATGCAGGCTCACCACGTCGGAGCGGCCCAGCAACTCGTCGAGATTGGCGACCTGGCGAGCGTTGCCCATGCCAAGCTTGGCCACCACGTCATAGAAGATAACGTCAAAGCCCAGCGATTCGGCCAGTACCGACAGCTGAGAACCGATGCTGCCGTAGCCTACGATGCCCAGGGTCTTGCTGCGGGCTTCATGCGAGTTTTTGGCGCTCTTCTGCCAGCCGCCGCGGTGGGCCAGGGCGTTCTTCTCGGGGATGCCGCGTAGCAGCATGATCGCCTCTGCCAGCACCAACTCGGCGACCGAGCGGGTATTGGAGTAGGGGGCGTTGAACACTGGAATGCCACGTATCAACGCTGAGTTGAGGTCAACCTGGTTGGTGCCGATGCAGAAGCAGCCCACGGCCACTAGCTTCTCGGCGGCGGCAAAGACTCGCTCGTTGAGCTGGGTGCGCGAGCGAATGCCGATAAAGTGCACGTCGCTGACCTTCTCGATCAGCGCCGCCTCGTCCAGCGAGGTGGGAAGGTGCTCGATGTTCGAGTACCCGGCGTTGCGCAGATTATCCACCGCGCTCTGGTGTACCCCCTCGAGCATCAGGATCTTGATTTTGCTCTTGTCCAGGGACGTCTTGGCCATGGTCGAATCAACCTCTTCCGGCGCGAGCCGCATGCATTGTCGGGTGTAGAAAAGAGGCCATATCCTAGCACACGCCGGCTGTGGGCCAGGATGAAAATGCTGCGGCGCCATGATGAACGCCATGCAAGTCAAGGCCCCCACTGCGCTGGGGCAGACGACCCCCGGGGGGGAGCGTGTATACTGTTTTTCTTTCAAGATGCCGGATCAGGCGTAGACGGTCGAGGACAGCGATGGCGGAGCGCAAACAGAGGCCCGATGGCCAGCAGAGCGAAGAGACAAAAGCGGTCGACTTCGCCACCACCGTCGAGTGCCTGGAGCAACTGGTGGAGCGACTGGAGTCTGGCGAACTCTCGCTGGAGGCATCGTTGTCTGCTTTCGAGGAGGGCATTCGTCTGACCCGTGACGCCCAGCGCCGTCTTGACGAAGCCGAGCTCAGGGTGCGTACCCTGACCGAGGGTGAAGAGGGTGGCATGGCCCTGGCGCCCTTCGCTGCGCCCATGGAGGATGATAGTGAGCGCTGAGACCCTGATGGTCGGCCTGGCCGCGGATCGCGCCCGAGTGGAAGAGCGTCTCGAGGCGCTGTTCGCCGAGCGGGACGCCGTGGTGCCGCGGCTGGATGCCGCCATGCGCCACGGCGTGCTGGCGGGGGGCAAGCGTCTGCGCCCGGTGCTGGTCTACGCTGCCGGCCGCGCCCTGGGCGCCGGCGACGACAGCCTGGACGCTCCGGCCATGGCCATCGAGCTGGTCCACGCCTACTCGCTGGTCCACGATGACCTGCCGGCCATGGATGACGACGATCTGCGCCGCGGCCAGCCTACGGTGCACCGTGCCTTCGACGAAGCCACGGCGATTCTGGCCGGCGATGCCCTGCAGGTGCTGGCCTTCGAGGTATTGGCGCACGCGCCCCATCCGCGCCTGCCGGCCATGCTGCTGACGCTGGCGAAATCCGCGGGCCGCGACGGCATGGTGGCCGGTCAGGCGCTGGATCTAGCCGCCGTGGGCGGTCATCCCGACGTCGCGGCACTTGCTACCATGCACGGCCACAAGACAGGTGCACTGATCCGCGCCGCGGTCCGCCTGGGCGGACTCGTCGCCGTAGCCGAGGACGACCCGCGCCTTGCCGCCTTGGACGTCTACGCCCAGGCCATCGGCCTGGCCTTCCAGATTCACGACGATGTGCTCGACGTGACCGGCGACACCGCCACCCTGGGCAAGACATCCGGGGCGGATGCCGCTCGCGACAAGCCCACCTATCCAAGCCTGTTGGGGCTTGCCGGCGCTCGCGCCCGTTCTGGCGAATTGATCGAGGAAGCTTCGGCTGCCCTCGCCCCGCTGGGTGAAGGCGCCGCTCCCCTCAAGGCCCTGGCTCGCTACATGATCGAGCGCGACCACTGACACGACAGATGACTCCATGAAGCTGTTCGACGAGATTCCTGCAGAGCGCCCGGCTACGCCGCTGCTCGACACCCTGGACACCCCGTCCGCATTGCGCGCCATGTCTACCGCGCAGCTCGCGCAGGTGGCCGATGAATTGCGTGCCTATCTGCTTTACAGCGTGGGGGTCTCCGGCGGGCACTTCGGAGCCGGCCTCGGCGTCGTGGAGCTCACCGTGGCCTTGCATCAGGCGCTGGAGACTCCCCGCGACCGGCTGGTGTGGGACGTGGGCCACCAGGCTTATCCCCACAAGATCCTCACCGGCCGTCGCGAGGCAATGCCGAATATCCGTCACTACGGCGGTCTGGCGGCTTTCCCTCGGCGCGCTGAGTCGGAATACGACACCTTCGGCGTGGGCCACTCGAGTACTTCCATTTCGGCAGCGCTGGGCATGGCGATGGCCGCTCGTGCCAAGGGGGAGACCCGGCGCACCTGCGCGGTGATCGGCGATGGCGCTCTGACCGCAGGGATGGCCTTCGAAGCGCTGGCCCATGCTGGCCACGTGGATGCCAATCTGCTGGTGGTGCTCAACGACAACGAGATGTCGATCTCCGAGAATGTCGGCGGCATCGCCAGCTACCTGGCGCGGATTCTGGTCAGCAAGCCTTACACCACCATGCGCGAGGGTGGCAAAAAGGTGCTCTCCCATCTCCCCGGGGCGCTGGAGTTGGCGCGGCGTACCGAGGAGCATATGAAGGGGATGGTCAGCCCGGCCACGTTGTTCGAGGAGATGGGCTTCAACTATATCGGTCCCATCGACGGCCATGACCTGCCGCTGCTGGTGCAGACCCTGCGCAACATGCGCGATCTCGATGGGCCACAGTTTCTTCACGTGCGCACCTGCAAGGGGCGCGGTTTCCTGCCCGCCGAGGCAGACCCCATCGGCTATCACGCCATCACCAAGCTGGAGAAGAACGGCGAGACACCGCCGCCCGCGCCGGTCAAGAAGAGCAAACCCGACGATTTATTGCGCCCGACGCCGCGCAACGAATTATCGCGCCCGACGCCGCGCAACGAATTATCGCGCCCGACGCCGCGCAAGTATTGCAACGTGTTTGGCGACTGGCTTTGCGACATGGCCGCCGCCGACGCGAGGCTGATCGGTATCACCCCGGCGATGCGCGAGGGGTCGGACCTGCTGCGTTTCTCGCGAGAGTACCCGGAACGCTACTTTGATGTGGCCATCGCCGAGCAGCACGCGGTGACCCTGGCCGGTGGTATGGCCTGCGAGGGTATGAAGCCGGTGGTGGCGATCTACTCCACCTTCCTGCAGCGCGGCTACGATCAGCTGATCCACGATGTGGCGGTGCAGGCGCTCGATGTTACCTTTGCCATCGACCGCGCCGGCCTGGTGGGGGAGGACGGCCCCACCCATCATGGCAGCCTTGACCTCTCTTACCTGCGCTGCATACCGGGGATGGTGGTGCTGGCACCGGCCGACGAGGCGGAGTGCCGCGCCATGCTGACTGCCGCCTATCACCACCCCGGCCCCGCTGCCGTGCGCTATCCGCGCGGCAACGGGCCCGGCGTCGAGATTCCTGCGCACCTGAAGCCTCTCTCCATTGGCCGGGCCGAGAGGCGCCGCGAGTGCGGCGCCGAGGCCGGAGGGCGAATCGCTCTGCTGGCCTTCGGTAGCCTCAATACGCCGGCCGCCGACGTGGCCGAAGCGCTGGATACCAGCCATCTCAATATGCGCAGCATCAAACCATTGGACCGCGAGGCGGTGCTGGCCGCCGCCGCAGACCATGATCTTCTGGTGACCCTGGAGGAGAACGTGGTGGCCGGCGGGGCAGGCAGTGCGGTCAACGAACTGCTGCTGGCCGAAGGTGTGCAGGTGGCAGTGCTCAATCTGGGCCTGCCAGACGTCTTCGTCGAACACGGCAAGCCTGCCGAACTGCTCGCCGAGTGCGGTCTGGACGCGAAAGGCATCGAAGCGTCGATCCGCGCCCGGCTGCCCTGAACCGTCACGTTTTTTCACGAGGTTGCGATGCTGTTTCTGATATTGATCGGTGCCCTGCTGGGGTTGGCCATCGGAGGCCCAATTGGCCTTCTGATAGGCGCGGCCTTGGGCTACGGGCTGGGTAAAGGCCTGAAAAATCGGCTGATGAAGAAGCTGGTGGGCGTCCAGTCGCAGTTTCTGGAAGCCACCTTTGCTGTTATGGGATGCCTGTGCAAGGCCGATGGCCAAGTCTCCGAGGACGAGCTGGAAGCGTCCCGTCAGCTATGGGATCGGCTGCGGCTCAACGAGGCTCAGCGCACACAGGCTCGCGCTGACTTTAATCGCGGAAAGGGCGCCGACTTCGACCTGGACGCCGAGTTGGCCAAGATTCGCCACATTGCGGCAAATCAGCCCGCCTTGCGTCAGGTTTTCCTGCAGGTACAGCTAGCCGCGGTCGCCGCCGATGGCAAGCTTCACCCCGCAGAACACGAGATGCTGATGCGGGTGGTGCGGGGCCTGGGCTGTTCGGAGGCCGAGATCGCTCAGATCGAAGCCATGCTGCGCGGTGGGCCCCGAGGGACGGACGAACATGGTCCGTCGCTGGAGGATGCCTATCGAGTGTTGGGCGTTGAGCCCGACGCCAGCGACGCCGAGGTCAAGAAGGCTTATCGCCGTTTGATGAGCGAGAATCATCCCGACAAGCTCGCCGCCAAGGGCTTGCCTGAAAGCATGCGTGATGTCGCCAAGGAGCGCACCAGCGAGATCGGCAGCGCCTATGAGCGTATCCGCAAGACTCGCGATGCATGACCCGGTCAGGCGGTGAAAGGCAGCACCGAAGTATAGATAGCAAAATAGTGGCAGGTGCTGCCGCCCATGACGAACAGGTGCCAGATGACATGATTGTAGGGAATGGTACTGATGGCGAAGAAAATCACGCCCAGAGTATAGGAAAGGCCTCCGGCGATCAGTAGAAGGAGGCCGGTGCTCGGCAGCTTCTCGGCCAACTCGGCACCGGCGAAGAGGATCAGCCAACCCATTAGCAGGTAGATGCCGACGCGCAGTGCAGCGAAGCGATGGGGCCACAGCAGCTTGCAGGTGATGCCGCCCAGCGCCAGCGTCCAGACCACGGCGAAGAGCGTCCAGCCCGTGGGGCCGCGTAGGTTGACCAGCAGGAAGGGCGTATAGGTGCCGGCGATCAGCAGGTAGATGGCGCAGTGGTCAAGCAGCTGGAACAGCCGTTTGAGACGCGGGTGGCGAACGCTGTGATAGAGCGTCGAGACGCTGTAGAGCAGCACCAAGCTGATGCCATAGAGACCGATGCTGGCAAGTTTCCATGGATCAACTTGCGCCGTCAGGCTGGCCAGGACAAGCAGTACCACGGCACCGGCCAGGCTCAGGGCCGCGCCAACTCCGTGACTGATACTGTGAAGCAGCTCCTCGAGCAGTGTAAAGCCTCGCACACTCGTGAAAGGTGAGCGCGCCATGGCGGACCCTCCGTGCTTTTCTACCCCACTTGCATACGCGAGGTGGGCGCCGGGTTCAAACGCCTGATGGCTCAGGGCTTGCGTTCGATATCCACATCGCTGGCCTGGGTGAAATCGCCCAGAGACATCATGTGCCCCAGCTTGCCGGCCTTGGTGGAGAGGTAGTGTTCGTTGTGGGGGTTCAGGCCAGTGGTCAGCGGGACCCTCTCGACAACGCGCACGCCGGCGCTGGTCAGCGCCTCGACCTTGCGTGGGTTGTTGGTCATCAGTCTAAGCGATGCCACGCCCAGGTGCTCGAGCATGGGGACGCAGAGGTCGTAGCGGCGAAGATCGGCGCCGAAGCCGAGCTGCTCGTTGGCCTCCACGGTGTCGGCACCCTGGTCCTGCAGGTGGTAGGCACGGATCTTGTTGAGCAGACCGATGCCGCGGCCCTCCTGGCGCAGGTATAGCAGCACTCCGCGGCCCTCTTCGGCGATGCGCTTGAGCGCTTCCTGGAGCTGGAAACCGCAATCGCATCGCATGGAGAACAGTGCGTCGCCGGTAAGGCATTCAGAGTGGACCCGCCCCAGCACCGGCTCGCCGTCGGTCAGGTCGCCCAGCGTCAGGGCGATGTGATCCTTGCCGGTGGCCTCGTCCTCGAAGCCGTGCATGATGAAGGTGGCCCAGGGGGTGGGCAGCCGGGAGGCGGCGATGAAGCGAATCGTCACGGGGTACCTCGGAGTCAGGCCCTACTTTCGTTTACGGCAAGGGCAGTGCCGGCGGGTGGGGGACCATTCTAACAGGAAGCCGGGCGCGGCTCACGACCGCAGCCCCAAGCGTGCCAATCGGGTACAATATGGTCCACATTTCTCGTGGATGACCGCCTGCATGGAACTCAAGAACGATCGCTTTCTGCGCGCCCTGGCGCGTCAGCCTGTGGACCGCACCCCGGTGTGGATGATGCGCCAGGCCGGCCGCTACCTGCCGGAATACCGCGCTAGCCGCGCTGAGGCCGGCGATTTCATGAGCCTGTGTCGTAACCAGGACCTGGCCTGTGAGGTCACCCTGCAGCCCCTTGAGCGCTATCCGCTGGATGCGGCGATCTTGTTCTCGGATATCCTCACCATTCCCGATGCCATGGGGCTTGGGCTTTATTTCGAGACGGGCGAGGGCCCCAAGTTCCGCAAGCCAGTGCGGACCGCAGCCGAGGTCGAGGCGCTCAAGGCGCCGGACGCGGAGCGCGACCTGGACTACGTCATGCGCGCGGTCTCCACCATCCGCCGCGAGCTGAACGGCCGAGTGCCGCTGATCGGTTTCTCCGGTAGCCCCTGGACGCTGGCCACCTATATGGTGGAGGGAAGCTCAAGCAAGGACTTCCGCCACGTCAAGACCATGCTCTATGACACGCCCAGCGTGATGCATGACCTGCTCGATACCCTGGCCACGGCGGTCACCGATTACCTCAACGCCCAGATCCGCGCTGGCGCTCAGGCCGTCCAGATCTTCGATACCTGGGGCGGCGCGCTCTCGACCCCGGCCTATCTGGAGTTCTCACTGCGCTACATGGAACAGATCGTCGCCGGCCTGATTCGCGAGCATGAGGGTCGCCGCGTGCCGGTGATCCTGTTCACCAAGAACGGGGGGCAGTGGCTCGAGGACATCGCCCTGGCGGGCTCCGACGCCGTGGGCCTGGACTGGTCCACTGAGCTCTCCAGCGCCCGCGCCCGAGTCGGTCACAAGGTGGCTCTGCAGGGCAACCTGGACCCTAACGTGCTGTTCGCCCGCCCCGCGGCTATCCGTGCCGAGGTGGCGCGCATTCTCGACAGCTACGGCACGGGCCCCGGCCATATCTTCAACCTTGGCCATGGCATCAGTCAGTTCACCAACCCGGACAACGTCACCGCCTTCATGGAGGCGCTTCACGAGCTGAGCCCTGCCTACCATCGCCAGATTCAGCATGGCTGATCGGTTCGAGCTCCGCTGGCTCCAGAACCTGCATGACCGGCGCCGCCTTTGGGCGGCGCTGGCCGTCGTGGGTGGCTTGCTTATTGCCCTAGGTAGCTTGACGCCGGGCAGCGAGATGCCCAGCAACTTGCCGTGGGACAAGGCCAACCATTTCGTCGGCTATGCGGGTCTTGCGGGTCTGATTGGCCTGGCCGGTGTGCGCCTGCCGCTCACCTTCCTGGTTGCCGTGCTCTTCGGTGTCGCCATCGAAGTTGCCCAGATTCCGGTGCCGGGCCGCAGTGGCGGTGACGGTTGGGACATCCTCGCAAATTCCCTCGGCGCCGCGTTCGCGGTGGTGCTGCTCTGCGGGCTTCGGCGAAGATTGCTGCGGCCTGGCTGAGCAAGAGAGCGGGCTCCTGGCGCGTCGACACCCTCCTGGTGGTAGCACGCTTGCGATTTCGCCGCAGCGCGTCGGCGGTACTTGAAGCGCACCACCGGTGTGCCACTCGTCGCCTTGGCGGCACCGCGATGGTGCGGGGCGGTCGCCTTGGCCCGTGTTCGAGCGTTGAAAGTTGACCTGTCGCCGCAGACTCCTGACTTGGAACGATCCTTGCTAATGTCTTGGGTATGCTGCGGCATGACACAATATCAAAAAGATCTATCATCCATGCGAGGTAAGATACCCATGCTGAACAATAACAAACGGCTCCTGCTGGCTTCTGCCGGTGTCCTGGCCTTCACGGCTTCTTCGATGCTTCAGGCCTCCACCCTGGAGGAGACCCGTGATCGAGGTACTGTCCAGTGCGGCGTCAGCGACGGCTTGCCTGGCTTTTCGGCGCCGGACGACGCAGGCGAGTGGCAGGGCCTTGACGTCGACGTCTGTCGCGCCGTTGCGGCCGCCGTGTTCGGCGATGCCGAGGCGGTGCGCTTCGTGTCGCTCAACGCTGTGGAGCGTTTCACCGCGCTGCAGTCCGGCGAGGCGGACCTGCTCTCCCGCAACACCACCTGGACGACCACTCGCGACACCACGCTAGGTCTCAACTTCACCGGCGTGACCTTCTACGACGGCATCGGTTTCATGGTCCATCGTGACCTGGGCCTTACCAGCGCCAAGGAGCTCAGCGGCGCTGCGATCTGCATTCAGTCCGGCACCACCACCGAGCTCAACGTAGCGGACTACTTTCGCGCCAACGACATGACGTTTGATCCCATCGTCTTTGATACGTCCGAGCAGACCGTGGGCGGCTACGAGGCCGGCCGCTGCGACGTGTTGACCTCCGATACCTCCCAGTTGGCGGCACTTCGCATCCAGCTTGCCGAGCCGGACGCCTCCATGATCCTGCCGGAGATCATCTCCAAGGAGCCGTTGGGACCCGTGGTACGTCAGGGCGATGACGAGTGGTTCAATGTCGTCAAGTGGACGCTTTTCGCCATGATCAACGCCGAGGAGATGGGCATCACCCGCGACAACGTCGACGAGATGCTGGCGTCAGAGGATCCCGATATCGCACGTCTGCTTGGCCAGGACGGCAACTACGGCGAGGGCATGGGTCTCTCTGCCGACTGGGCCTACAACATCATCAAGCTGGTGGGCAACTACGGCGAGAGCTTCGACCGCAACGTCGGGATGGGCTCACCCCTGGAGATCGAGCGCGGCATCAACGCCCTGTGGACCGAGGGCGGTATCCAGTACGCTCCGCCGATCCGCTGAGTGGTAGGCCCCGGTGCCCATTGGCACCGGGGCAACCGTTCTGACTGCCGTCCCGGGGATCCTGGGGCGGTAGCTCTGCATGATGCTTGAAGGATCCAGGCGGAGACCCTCCCCATGTCCACAAGACCCCAGGCCCGATCGGCGGCCTCCAAGACGCCGTTCTGGCGAGATCGCGCCAAGCGGGCGCTGATCTTTCAACTGCTGCTGGTGGCCGCCGTGGCCGCCTTCCTGATCTTCATCATCGGCAATACCCAGGCGAACCTCGCCCAGCGGGGGATCACCACCGGCTTCGGCTTTCTCAACAACACCGCGGGCTTCGGCATTGTCCAGAGCCTGGTTGACTATTCATCACAGAGCACTTACGGCCGTACCTTTCTGGTGGGCCTGCTCAATACCCTGCTTGTCTCGGCCCTCGGCGTCCTGGCGGCGACGATTATCGGCTTCACCGTGGGCATCGCCAGGCTGTCGCCCAACTGGCTGATTGCCCGTCTGGCCAATGTCTATATCGAGACCTTCCGCAACATCCCGCTGCTGCTGCAGATCTTCTTCTGGTACTTCGCCGTGTTGCGTACCCTGCCCAGCCCCCGGGACAGCATCTCCCTGGGCGAGGCGGTATTTATCAACGTGCGCGGCCTGTTCCTGCCGGAGCCGCTCTTCGAGTCCGGCTTCGGCCTGATCCCGCTGGCTCTGGCCGTCGCCGTGGGGGCCAGCATCGCCCTGGTGATCTGGAATCGGCGCCGCCACGCCGCCACCGGCCGGCGCCTGCCGGCAGGCTGGATGTCGCTGGCGCTGATCGTCGGGCTGCCGCTGGCGGTGCTGGTACTGACCGGAGTCCCGGTGACCTGGGACGTTCCGGAACTGCGCGGCTTCAACTTCAGCGGCGGTATCACGGTGATCCCGGAATTCCTGGCCCTGTGGCTGGCGCTCTCCATCTACACGGCCTCGTTCATCGCCGAGATCGTGCGCTCGGGGATCCAGGCGATACCTCACGGCCAGACCGAAGCGGCCCAGTCGCTGAGCCTGCCCCAAGGGCTGGTACTGCGGCTGGTGGTGATTCCCCAAGCCCTGCGGGTGATCATCCCGCCGCTCACCAGCCAGTACCTCAACCTGATCAAGAACTCCTCGCTGGCCACCGCCATCGGCTATCCGGACCTGGTCTCGGTCTTCGCCGGCACCACCCTCAACCAGACCGGACAGGCCATCGAGGTGATTGCCATGACCATGGCGGTCTATCTCACCATCAGCCTGCTGGTATCGACGTTCATGAACTGGTTCAACGCCCGCGTGGCGCTGGTCGAACGCTAGGAGAGGCGCCATGACGATTCGAGAGAAGATGATCGAGGCGAGGCCGGCACCGGGCCTAAGCATCGGCCCGCTGGCCTGGCTGCGCACCAACCTGTTCAGCGGACCGGTGAACAGCGTGTTCACCCTGCTGGGCCTCTACCTGCTCTACGTGCTGCTGACGCCGACGATCCAATGGGCCTTTATCAACGCCGACTGGATCGGCACCAGCCGCGACGACTGCTCCCGGGAAGGCGCCTGCTGGGTGTTTGTCAACGCCCGCCTGACCCAGTTCATCTATGGCCTCTACCCCCGCGACGAGCTGTGGCGAGTCAATCTTGTCTTTGCCAGCTTCGCGGTGCTGATCGCCTGGCTGGCGATCCCGCGGCTGCCCTTCAAGCGCTGGGTGGCCATCGCCACGCTGCTGGTCTTTCCGGTGGTCGCTTACGTGATGCTCTACGGCGGCTACTTCGGCCTGGACCTGGTGGAGACCCATCGCTGGGGCGGGTTGATGCTGACCCTGATTCTGGCTGTGGTCGGGATGGTGGCGGCCCTGCCCATTGGCATCCTGCTGGCCCTTGGCCGCCGATCGGACATGCCGATCGTCAAGAGCTTCAGCGTGGTGTTCATCGAGTTCTGGCGCGGCGTGCCGCTGATCACCATTCTCTTCATGGCTTCGGTGATGCTGCCGCTGTTCCTGCCCACCGGGGTCAGCGTCGACCGCCTGGTGCGAGCGCTGATCGGCATCACCCTGTTCCAGAGCGCCTACATGGCGGAGGTGATTCGCGGGGGTCTGCAGGCGATTCCCCGGGGGCAGGAGGAGGCCGCCGCGGCCCTGGGGATGGGCTATTGGCAGCGCATGGGGCTGATCGTGCTGCCCCAGGCGCTGAAGATGATGATCCCGGGTATCGTCAACACCTTCATCTCGCTGTTCAAGGACACCACCCTGGTGATGATCATCGGGCTCTTCGACCTGCTGGGGATCGTCCAGGCGGCGCTGTCGGACTCCCGCTGGCTGGGTTTTGCCCTGGAAGGCTACGTGTTTGCGGCGTTCATGTTCTGGATCTTCTGCTTCAGCATGTCGCGCTACAGCCAGTATCTGGAAAAGAAACTGCATACCGGCCATAAGAAGTAGCGACCGGCGCCAACAGAATCGAGGAATAACGACAATGAGTGACCAGGCAACCCAGTCCCAGGCCGGCGCCGAGACCCCCATGGTCGAGATGCGCGGCGTCAACAAGTGGTTCGGCGACTTCCATGTTCTGCGCGACATCGACCTGGAGGTCAAGCGTGGCGAGCGTATCGTCATCTGCGGCCCCTCGGGGTCCGGCAAGTCGACGCTGATCCGCTGTATCAACCACCTGGAGGAGCACCAGCAGGGTGAGATCGTGGTGGGCGGCGTGGCGCTGACCCAGGACGTCAAGCGCATCGAGCAGATTCGGCGCAGCGTCGGCATGGTCTTCCAGCACTTCAATCTCTTCCCTCACTTGACGGTGCTGGAGAACTGCTGTCTGTCGCCCATGTGGGTCCAGAAAAAGCCCCGTCGCGAGGCGGAGGCCCAGGCGATGCAGTATCTGGAACGGGTGCAGATCGCCGAGCAGGCGCTCAAGTATCCGGGTCAGCTCTCCGGCGGCCAGCAGCAGCGAGTGGCGATTGCCCGTTCGCTGTGCATGCACCCCGAGGTGATGCTCTTCGACGAGCCGACTTCGGCGCTGGATCCGGAGATGATCAAGGAGGTGCTCGACGTCATGGTCGAGCTGGCCCGCGAGGGGATGACCATGCTCTGCGTGACCCACGAGATGGGCTTTGCCAAGACCGTGGCTGACCGGGTGATCTTCATGGATCAGGGTCAGATCATCGAGGAGAATGCCCCGGAGTCCTTCTTCAACGATCCCCAATCCGAGCGTACCCAGCTGTTCCTCAGCCAGATCCTTGGCCATTGAGTAACCACCGTCATCGGGCTAGCGCTCCATTTTTGCCATGGTGGCCTGCGTCCAGAGCGTCACAAGGGCTTTACGGGAGCGTTACGATGCCGGCAGGGAGCAGCGGCTCGCGGTTGCGATGAGTGCTCAGCGGGCGTTCCTCCACCGCGGTGAGCAGAATCTGCAACGGATCGCCGTGACTCACCAGCAAGATGGTTTCACCGTATGTCTCGGCTTCCAGGGCTGCGATCACGGCGAGCATGCGATTTGCCACCCCGGTAACGCTTTCGACGCCGAAGACCTGATGGTCAGGGTCATCGGCGTCCAGGGTCCAGACGTCGGGATAGCGGCAGTCCGACAGGCCTTCGAGTTCGCCGAAACTTCGCTCGCGAAGCCCGATATCAGCGCTCAGCGGAAGGCCGAAGTGCTGGGCGATCCATTCGGCCGTTTCGGTTGTGCGGCGAAAATCGGAGTGCACCAGGCGATCCGGTGGCGGCCAGTGCCAATCTGCCAGCAGGCTTTTCAGCTGGGCATGGCCCCGGGGCGAGAGCCCGAAGTCTGACAGCCCCCGCTCCGGACGGCTGATGATAAGCCCATCGGCGTTGGCCTCGCTGTGACCGTGGCGCATCAGCAGGTAGCGGTTACGGCGGGAGCGTCTAGGGGTGGGGGGAGTGTTCGACATGCGGTGGCTCGGTCGATGGACACCTTCGGGATGCTACCCCAGATCAAGTACCGGTGCAGTTCCTGCCGCTGGGTGCGACTGTCAGGTTGACCGCGCTCGGGTCGCTTGCCACTGTTGAGTGAGTAGTTGTTGAGTGAGAAGTGCGGCCGGAGCCTGCGGCTCCGGCATCGAAAGAACCTGCATCTGGGAGTGGCTATGACGACATATATCGTGGTGGCAGACGCCGCAAGGGCGCGGATCTTCACCCGCGACGCGCTCAAGCTGGTCGAGCAGGATAGCCTTGTGCATGCGGCAAGCCGTCTGCATGAGGGCGATCTGGTGACGGACCGCGGCGCCGACGTGCACGAATCGACCTCGAACTCGGCGCGCTCCTCCGGCGGAGAGAGCACCGCTCGCACCCATGAGGAAACGATCTTTGCCAAGGAGGTGGCCGAGCGAATCTACCGGGCCCGGGTCGACAATACCCTCGAGAAGCTGATTCTGGTGGCGCCGCCGCGCTTTTTGGGCCAGCTCCGCGATAAGCTCGACGGTCCCACGGCGAAGCTGGTCATTCACTCCCTGGCCAAGGACCTCTCCAAATCCAGCCTCGAGGACATCCAGGAGGCGGTCAGCGATATGCGCTGAATCTCCGACGCGACTCTTCGCAGCAGCAGCGGGTCTGGCAATTGCCGGGCCCGCGGCCGTTGCGGCGTCGCCATCCGATGGCTCAGGGCACCGGAGGCAGAGCAATCTGGTCGCTGCGAGTGATGCCCACGGTCATCTGTCGGCACAGCTTGAGGAATTCGCGCATGCCGGTGGCCAGGTATTTGTGTCGGTGCCAGATAAAGGCGAACTGACGGCTCAGATCGAGTTCTGGCGTTGAAATCGGCACCAGGCTGCCGCGGCGGAAGGCATCGCGCAGCGCGAGTTTCGATACGCACCCGATGCCCAGCCCCGATTCCACGGCACGTTTGATGCCCTCGGTGTGCTCTAACTCCAGCAGTACGTTGAAGCGGCCGCGGCGGTGGCGGGCCGCCTGCTCAAGGGTCAGGCGGGTGCCTGAGCCCTGCTCGCGCATGATCCAGGCCTCGCGCATCAGGCTCTCCAGCTCCACCGGGCCTTTGTTGGCCAGGGGGTGGCGCGGAGAGCAGAACACTGCCAACTCGTCCTCTACCCAGGGCTGGGTGATGACGTCATCCGCTTCGCAGTGCCCCTCGATCAGTCCCAGGTCCAGTTCATGGTGGCGCACGCCCTCGATGATGGCGCGAGTATTTCGCACAGCCAGATGCACTCGGCTGCCGGGGAAGCGCTGCATGAAGTCGCCGATCAGCAGGGTGGCCAGATAGTTGCCGATGGTCAGGGTGGCCCCGACATCCAGGGTGCCGATGCCCTGGCGACCTCGCAGCAGCTCCTCTACCTCCTCGGCGCGGTCGAGCAGGGCCACCGCCTTTGGCAGTAGCTGGAAGCCCAGTGCGTTGAGCTTCAGACGCTTGCCGATGCGGTCCAGCAACTGGCAGTCGAACTGACGCTCCAGCTCGGCCAGGGCCGTGCTGGCTGCGGACTGGGATAGTGACAGGACCCGGGCCGCCCGGGAGACGCTTTCGTGCTGAGCCACGGCGACGAAGACCTCCAGCTGGCGCAAGGTGAAACGCATGACGCAAGACTCCGATGATCTATATCAAGGCGATAGATAAGGGTTATCCATACAATTCATTTAACAGATAACGCTATTTCCCTTAGAATTCAAATCAAATATTCACCGCTCATCTATTCTTTTTTGGAATAAATAGCCCTTTGCGATATCGAGGAGTCGACATGAGCAAGTTTGCTCTGGAAGAGGTGCTCAGCGTCCACCATTGGAATGACACGCTGTTCAGCTTCCGCACTACCCGCGAGCGCAGCCTGCGCTTCAAGAACGGTCAGTTTGTGATGATCGGCCTGGAGGTCAACGGCAAGCCGCTGATGCGTGCCTACTCCGTTGCCAGTCCCAACTACGAGGACCACCTGGAGTTCTTCAGCATCAAGGTGCCGGATGGCCCACTCACCTCGCGGCTGCAGCACCTGAAGGTGGGCGACCAGATCATGGTCAGCCGCAAGCCCACCGGCACGCTGGTTACCGACGACTTGCTGCCTGGCCGCAACCTCTATTTCCTCTCCACCGGCACCGGTCTGGCCCCCTTCATGAGCCTGATTCAGGATCCGGAGGTCTACGAGCGTTTCGAGAAGGTGGTGCTGGTGCACGGCGTGCGCAGCGTCAGCGAGCTGGCCTATGCCGATTTCATCCAGAAGGAGCTGCCGGCTCACGAGTATCTCGGCGAGGAGGTCAGAGAAAAGCTGATCTACTACCCCACCGTCACCCGTGAGGAATTCCCCACCATGGGGCGTCTCACCGACCATATTCGCAGCCGTAAGCTGTTCGAGGACACCGGTCTTCCGCCCATGGACCCCAAGCAGGACCGCGCCATGATCTGTGGCAGTCCGGCCATGCTCGATGAGACCAGTGCGGTGCTTGACGACCTGGGCTTCAAGATCTCCTCGCGCATGGGCGAGCCCGGCGACTACGTGATCGAACGGGCGTTTGTGGAGAAGTGACCCGGGTTCTCCGGAAACGACAAGCTTCAAGGGGCAAGTAGAAGAAAAACCGCCTCCGTGGTTCTGACCACGGAGGCGGTGTCATTTCAGGCTGGCCTGCTGCGTGCTGAGTTCAGACGGCATCTTTCCCCGTTTCGCCGGTACGGATGCGGATAACTTGCTCGAGCGGGGTGATGAAAATCTTGCCGTCACCGATCTTCCCTGTGTTGGCGACGCTGGTAATGGCGTCGATCACCTTCTCGGCCATGTCGTCGTCAACGGCGACTTCCAGCTTCACCTTGGGCAGGAAGTCCACCACGTATTCGGCGCCGCGATAGAGCTCGGTGTGGCCCTTCTGGCGGCCGAACCCCTTCACTTCTGTCACGGTAATGCCCTGGACGCCGATCTCAGAGAGGGACTCTCTCACGTCGTCGAGTTTGAAAGGCTTGATGATGGCGGTCACCAGTTTCATGGTTGGACTCCTCGTCTGTTCGGTGCGGTGGCAGAGCCACCTGCGTGCGCCTGATTGCTCTCTAGCATACACCGCGGCGGGCGGGATGAAAAAAGGCCCCCGAAGGGGCCAGGAGGAGCACGCCAGCTCACTCGGTGAGAGCCGCCATCATTTCTTGGCGACGCTGAACTCTGGGTAGGCCTCCATGCCGCACTCGGCAAGGTCGACGCCCTCATACTCATCTTCTTCGCTGACACGGATACCCATCACCGCCTTGAGGATGCCCCAGACGATCAGGCTGGCAATGAAGACCCAGGCGAAGATCCCGACGATGCCCAGCAGCTGCGCGCCGAAGGTGGCGTCGCCGTTGGTCAGCGGCACGGCCAGCAGGCCCCAGATGCCGACCACACCGTGCACCGAGATGGCGCCCACCGGATCGTCGATCTTCAGCTTGTCCAGACTCACGATGGCGACCACTACGATCACACCACCCACGGCACCGATCAGGGCGGCGCTCAGCGCGGAAGGAGCAAGCGGTTCGGCAGTGATAGCCACCAGGCCGGCCAGGGCGCCGTTAAGGGTCATGGTCAGGTCGGCCTTGCGGAACCATAGCTTGGCCAGGATCAGGGCGGCGATCACGCCGCCAGCGGCCGCGGCGTTGGTGTTGACCAGCACCTGGGCGACGTTATTGGCAGAATCGACGTCGGAGACTTTAAGCTCTGAGCCACCGTTGAAGCCGAACCAGCCCATCCACAGGATCAGGGTGCCCAGGGTAGCCAGCGGAAGGTTGGCGCCGGGGATGGCATAGATGCTGCCGTCCTTTCCATACTTGCCCTTGCGCGGGCCCAGGAGCAGCACGCCCGCCAGGGCCGCCGCGGCGCCTGCCATGTGCACGATGCCGGAGCCGGCGAAATCGGAGAAACCGGCGGCGCTGAGCCAGCCACCGCCCCAGGTCCAGAAGCCCGAGACCGGGTAGATGACCGCGGTCATCACCACGGTGAAGGCCAGGAAGGCCCACAGCTTCATGCGCTCGGCCACGGCCCCCGAGACGATGGACATGGCGGTGGCCACGAACACCACCTGGAAGAAGTAGTCGGCGCGCATGGAGTAGTAGGGAGCGTCATCGCCGCCGGCCAGCACCGCATCGGCGCTGTTCTCGGCGCCCAGCAGGAAGCCCAGGTTGGGCAGGATGCCGCCCTCGGGGCTGGAATACATGATGTAGTAGCCCACCAACAGGTACATGGTGCAGGCGATGGCGAACAGGGCCACGTTCTTGATAAGGATCTCGGCGGTATTCTTGGAGCGAACCAGGCCGGCTTCAAGCATCGAGAAGCCGGCGGCCATCCACATCACCAGGATGCCGCAGATCAGAAAGTAGAAGGTATCGAGTGCGTAGCTAAGCTCTGTCAGTTCACTCATGGCAATTTCTCCAGGCAGTGGGCAATCAAACGGCGTCGGGACCGCGTTCACCGGTGCGGATACGGATGACGTCCTCCAGAGGCGTCACGAAGACCTTGCCGTCGCCAATCTTGCCGCTGTTGGCGGCGCTGCAGATGGCATCGAGGACGGTCTCCAGGCGGCTGTCGTCCACGGCGACTTCCACCTTGACCTTGGGCAGGAAGTCGACGACGTACTCGGCCCCCCGGTAGAGTTCGGTGTGGCCTTTCTGGCGGCCGAAGCCTTTGACTTCGGTGACGGTGATGCCCTGGACACCGTTGTCGGCCAGCGCCTCGCGGACGTCGTCCAACTTGAATGGCTTGATAATTGCGGTGATGAGTTTCATCCCTTGTCTCCCCGGTTACGTTGGGTATCGGCACGGCGGCCGCATATTCCGGTACTGCGTAAAACGTGCCATTTCGTTTTAAATACCATTTAAAACAGGAAATTAAAGCGATGTTCCGGCCTTTCATGCAGTGCATTGGATAAGAGGGGTAGGGCTTGTGCACCTTTATGGTGCGCTGCCCGGGTGCATGGGCAACATTCTGGCGCGTTGGCAGGGCATGCGTTTGCGGCGGGCGATGGGTATCCTGTAGGAGGCATTTCACACGTTGAGGAGAGACCCATGGTGAGCCATGACCGTATCGGCCGACTGGCCCAGCAGATCGGCGAGCGACTGCAAGGCGCGTCCCAGGCGCCGGAAGAGGTACAGAAAGGCATTCAGCAGGTGGTGAAGGGCGCCTTCGACCGCTTGGAGCTGGTCTCCCGAGAGGACTTCGATATTCTGATGGATGTTCTGCAGCGCACCCGTGCCCGAGTGGAGGCACTGGAGCAGCAGGTGGCAGCGCTCGAGACGTTGATCGAGGAACGCACCGCCGAGGTGCCGGCGGCGTCAGCGGACGTCTCCGAGGCCGAGACGCCCGAGGAGGATGCCGGCGGGGGTGAGTCCGACCGCTGAGCCTTGTGGGCAGGGCAGGGCAGGGCAGCGAGCACTGGGCTAGCCTGAAGACAATACCCTTGGCGAGGGAACGCCCATGACGCTGGCGATTGTCCATACCCGTGCGGGCCTCGGTCTCGAGGCACCCGAGGTGCAGGTGGAGGTGCATCTAGCCAATGGTTTGCCGGGGATGACCCTGGTAGGCCTGCCCGAGACAGCGGTGAAGGAGAGCCGCGAACGGGTGCGCAGCGCTCTGGTCAACGCCGGGCTAGACTATCCCCTGCGCCGCATCACTCTTAATCTGGCGCCCGCCGACCTGCCCAAGGAGGGCGGTCGCTTTGATCTGCCCATCGCCCTGGGGCTGCTGCTTGCCTCGGGACAGCTTCCCCCGACGGCCCTGAAGGACACCGAGAGCGTCGGAGAGCTGGCGCTGGACGGCGGGTTGCGTCCAATCTCTGGCGTGTTGCCTCTGGCCCTGGCCACTCGACATGCCGGGCGCCGTCTGATCGTGCCCCGGGCCAATGCCGATGAGGCGGCGCTCGCCGGCGATCTCGAGGTCCTGCCCGCCGACCATCTGCTTGAGGTGGTCGCCCACCTGCTGGGGCAGACGCTCATCACACCCCATCGTCTGTCGCGTCCGCCGGAGGCGGCCACATCGTTGCCTGACCTCGCCGAAGTGCGTGGCCAGTATCAGGCGCGCCGCGCGCTGGAGGTGGCCGCCGCGGGATCTCACAACCTGCTGTTCGCCGGGCCGCCGGGCACCGGCAAGACCATGCTGGCCAGCCGTTTGCCGGGCATCCTTCCGCCGCTTACTGATGAAGAAGCCCTGGAAGTGGCGGCGGTACGTTCGGTGAGTGGGCTGCCCCTGGCCGCCGAGTGGGGGCGGCGGCCCTTCCGCGCACCTCACCATACGGCCAGCGCTGTGGCTCTGGTAGGGGGCGGTTCGAAACCTCGTCCCGGCGAGATCTCGCTGGCCCACCACGGGGTGCTGTTCCTCGACGAACTGCCGGAGTTCTCGCGTCATGTCCTTGAGGTCATGCGCGAGCCCATGGAATCGGGCCAGATTCATATCGCCCGGGCCAGCCATCAGCGTCGATTTCCTGCCCGCTTTCAATTGGTAGCGGCTATGAATCCTTGCCCCTGCGGCCACCTGGGCGATCCGCGTCAGGCCTGCCACTGCACGGCAGCCCAGATACAGCGCTATCAGGCGAGGCTATCAGGGCCGCTGCTCGACCGCATCGACTTGCAGGTCGAGGTCCCGGCGCTGCCGCCGGAGCAGCTCACCGCGGCCACTACGGGGGAGTCCTCGGCGGTTGTGCGCAGGCGCGTGGTCTCTGCCCGAGAGCGTCAGCTGGCGCGAGGGGCGCTCAACGCTCACCTGGCGGGACGAGAGCTGGAGGCGGCCTGCGATCTATGCGTCGCCGATCGAGCCTGGCTGGCGCAGGTGCTGGAGCGGCTAAGGCTCTCGGCACGGGCCTACCATCGGGTGTTGCGGGTGGCCCTGACCCTGGCCGATTTGGCGGGCGAACCTAAACCGGCCCGTGAGCACCTGATCGAGGCGATCGGCTATCGCCAGTTGGATCGATTGCTGAAGGGGTGAAGGTCGAGAGCGGGAAACTACTAGAGGGCCGTGGCGTCCAGGGCACCCTGAAGGCTCTCTTCCCACATCACCGACGCTCCGTCCGGTCGACGCAACACCAGGGTCAGCCGGTAGGGCAGAAGCTCTCGATCCGATAGTCGCAGCCGAGGGCCGTCGGCCATCAGGCGGCTCTCCAGGCGCCATTGATTGGCGCCGCCCCCCGTGCCCATGCTCTCGGTCCAGTCCAGCACCTGAGGGCCATCGCTCACCGCCAGCAGCGCCCGGCTGAGGCTTTCCCGGAAGCGTTCCTGGCCGATGCCGAGTTCGCCGTTCACCTCCGGGTTGGCCAGCAGTAGCACCTGGTTGCCGGGTGGGTGTGGCAAGGTGGGCGCCTGCATCACGCGGCTGGCGGCACGTTCACCCAGGTTGAGCAGGGCTTGGCGCAGGGTCTCGGGACGGTCAGGCGCGGAGGCGCAGCCGACCAGCAGCAGCGGGAGCACGGCCAGTAAGGAAAGGCGGCGAGCGTTCATGAGGTGTCGGTCTCCTGACGGGAGGCGATCGGCTCCAGGGAGTCGATGAAGTGGTCGAGGGTCTCGAATAGTGCCTGGCGAATAGGTTCGGCCTCGTTGACCAGGTGGTGTCGCGCTTCAGGGTGGCGGTGGATCTCGGCATTGGGGAACTTACGCTCCAGCACGGCCAGGTTCCACTCCCAGTCGACGGTCAGGTCCTGTTCGCCTTGCAGGATCAGGGTCTTCACCGGATTGGGGGGAAGAGCGAGCAGCCTCGGCATCCACCGGCGCATGGCGCTGACCCAGCCGATGGCCACGCGGTCGGCCTGCAGTGGATCGCCATCGCGCAGGAAGTCGGCGAAATCGTTGTCAGTGGAGTTGGCGCGGAACTTGCGGGGGATGGAGCGAACGAAGGGCCCCACCAGCAGATGCAGCCAGCTTGACTGGTTCCACCCCCAGGGGCGCACCAGCGGTGCCAGCAGGGCCAGGCCGGCCCAGTGGCCGTCGTCACCGCGGGTTAGCGCATCGGTGGCCAGTATCGCCGCCCCGGTGCTCTGACCTACCCCGATCCAGGGGCGTGGGGCCAAGTTTCTTTCCTCCAGATGCTGCTGAAGGGCGCGCAGGCAGCCGCCGTAGTCGTCGAAGTCGTCGATGGAGGCGCGAGCCCCGCTTGAGAGGCCGTGGCCGGGCAGATCCCATAGCACCACCCGCCAGTTGCGGTCGAGCAGACGCTCCAGCAGGTGGCGATAGAGCCCCAGATGATCAAAGTAGCCGTGCACCACAAAAGCGGTACCAACCGGCGCGGCAGGGCTCCATATCTGAGTCCAGAGGCGAAAGTTGTGAGCATCCACATAGCCTACGTATAGACCCACATGCTCGACGAGCAGGGGCGCTAGGCCGTAATGGCCCAGGTAGCGTTCCAGATGATCGTCGCTGAGTTCCGCCGCGGCCGGTGTGACCAGGCGCACGGGCCCCAGCGCCTGCAGTGGGGTGAAGTCGCTCATCGTATCCTCCGCGGCGCCCCGCAATGCTAGCCCCAAGCGTGGGCTGACACCATGTAAAGCGGGCACCTTGTTGGTCCCTGCCTTATCTTTTGGTCTAGCCGAGCGAGATCCCGGCGCTTTTCGGGTTTACATATGGAAGCATTTTCCACAAAATCGATGTTACGAAGTAACTCCACCCCTTTTTCCGGCAGCCTGGCATGCGCCCCGTCGGCTGCCAAGCACGAGGAGATCCAACATGACCGAACGTGTGACTCGCCATCGCCTCCAGGTGGCCGCCGAGCTGGACCGCTTCATCAGTGAGCAGGCGCTTCCGGGTACCGGCGTTGACGCCGGAGCGTTCTGGGCCGGCGTCGATGCCCTCTTCCACGATCTGACCCCAAAGAACCGCGAACTGCTCGTCGAGCGTGATCGCCTGCAGGAGCGGCTAGATGCTTGGCACCGTGAGACCCCGGGTCCGGTGGGTGACATGGCTGCCTATCGCGCCTTCCTCAAGGAGATCGGCTACCTGGTCGATGCCCCGGCCAAGGTCTCGGTGACCACCGCCAATGTTGACCGTGAGATCGCCGTCCAGGCTGGTCCTCAGCTGGTGGTGCCGGTGAATAATGCCCGTTATGCCCTGAACGCTGCCAACGCGCGCTGGGGCAGCCTCTACGACGCTCTTTATGGCACCGATGCCATCTCCGAGAAGGACGGCGCCGAGAAAGGTTCCAGCTTCAACCCCAAGCGCGGCGAGAAGGTGATCGCCTATGCTCGCGGCCTGCTGGATCGCGCCGCTCCATTGGCGACCGGCTCTCACCGCGATGCTGTCAAGTATGTTTTGCGTGATGGCCATTTGGTGGTCAGCCTTGAAGGGGGGCGCGAGACCGGCCTCAAGGATCCCGGCAAGCTGGTGGGCTATACCGGCGAGGCGCGCAGCCCCGACTCGGTGCTGCTGGTCAATCACGGCTTGCACCTGGAGATTCAGATCGATCCGACCCACCCGATCGGCAAGACCGACCCGGCCGGCGTCAAGGATGTCGTGGTCGAGGCAGCGCTGACCACCATCATGGACTGCGAAGACTCTGTGGCCGCGGTGGACGCCGAGGACAAGGTCGGCGTCTACGGCAACTGGCTGGGCCTGATGAAGGGCGACCTGGAAGAGCAGGTGGAGAAGGGCGGCAAGACCATCACTCGCCGCCTGCATGCTGACCGCGAGTTCACCACCACGGATGGCGGTACGCTGACATTGCCGGGCCGCTCTCTGATGTTCGTGCGCAACGTCGGCCACTTGATGACCACTCCAGCGGTGCTCGACGCCGAAGGCAACGAGCTGCCCGAGGGCATCCTCGACGCCATTGTCACCGGTCTGCTCGCCTTGCATGATCTCAAAAAAGGCGAAGGGGAGCCGCGCAACTCCCGAGAAGGCTCCATGTACATCGTCAAGCCCAAGATGCATGGGCCGAAGGAAGTGGCCTTCTCCAGCGAACTCTTTGGCGGTGTCGAGGACCTGCTGGGCATGGCTCGGAACACTCTCAAGATGGGCATCATGGACGAGGAGCGCCGGACCACGGTAAACCTCAAGGCCTGCATTGGTGAGGCGGCCTCGCGGGTGGTGTTCATCAACACTGGTTTCCTCGACCGTACCGGCGACGAGATGCACACCGCCATGGAGGCGGGCCCGATGATCCGCAAGGGCGACATGAAAGGTGCCGCCTGGATCCAGGCTTACGAGAAGAACAACGTTCAGGTCGGTCTGGCCTGTGGCCTGCGCGGCCGCGCCCAGATCGGCAAGGGCATGTGGGCCATGCCCGATCTGATGGCCGCGATGCTGGAGCAGAAGATCGGCCATCCCAAGGCCGGTGCCAACACCGCCTGGGTACCATCGCCCACTGCGGCCACCCTGCATGCGTTGCACTACCATCAGGTGGACGTGACCGGTATCCAGCGAGAACTCGAAGCCAAGGGCGAACCGGATTATCTGGATGACCTGCTGAGCGTGCCAGTGGCCGCGGAGGCCAACTGGTCCGAGGAGGAGCTCCAGCAGGAGCTCGACAACAACTGCCAGGGCATCCTCGGCTACGTGGTTCGCTGGGTCGAGCACGGCGTGGGCTGTTCCAAGGTGCCAGACATTCACGACGTTGGCCTGATGGAGGATCGCGCTACGCTGCGGATCTCCAGCCAGCATATCGCCAACTGGCTGCATCATGGCGTGGTGGATGCCGCGCGCGTGCAGGAGACCC
This sequence comes from Halomonas tibetensis, assembly GCF_042643535.1. Taxonomy (NCBI): domain Bacteria; kingdom Pseudomonadati; phylum Pseudomonadota; class Gammaproteobacteria; order Oceanospirillales; family Halomonadaceae; genus Halomonas; species Halomonas tibetensis. The sequence continues at coordinate 58,121 of NZ_JBHRSQ010000009.1, read as the reverse complement.
TGGAGCGCATGGCCAAGGTGGTCGATCAGCAGAATGCGGACGACCCGACCTACACGCCGATGAGTGCGAACTACGAGGGCTCCAGCGCGTTCCAGGCGGCCAGCGATCTGATCTTCAAGGGGCGCGCGCAGCCTGCTGGCTACACCGAGCCGCTGCTGCACCATTGGCGCGCCGTGCACAAGGCGAAGTAATACGCCTTGTTCTGGCTTTCGGGCCTTGGTGCCTAGCGCCCCCGCGGTAACGCCGTGGGGGCGCTGTCATTAGGGCTCAGTCATTGAGGCGCTGTCATTGAGGAGGTTGAGATGCACTACGTTCGAGCACTGTCATGGGCGCTGCCGGTCGGCTATGGTGGGGCCAGTTTTCATGAGCTACAGCAGGGAGGCCCGTTATGACCGTGATGACCGCCGCCACCATCGAGGATTTCCTCGACGAGGTATTCCCCCAGCGTATCGGGACCATCGAGGCCGTCGATCACATGCGCGCCACCATGAGTCTGGCCATAGACGACGAGCATCTGCGCCCCGGCGCCAGTGTCTCCGGACCGACCCTGATGGGACTGGCCGATGTCTGTCTCTATGTGGCGATTCTGGCTCAGATCGGGCCCGAACCCATGGCGGTCACCAGCGACCTGCACTGCCGCTTCCTGCGCCGACCCCGGGGAGATCGAGACATCATTGCTACCGCACGCATCCTCAAGCTGGGTCGGCGCCTGGCGGTGGGGGAGGTACAGCTCTTCTCCGCCGGTGACGAGGCGCCGGTGGCGCTGGTCACGGCCACCTATGCCTTGCCGGACTCAGAGTGATCAGTTGCGGGGCGCTCTGACCACGCAGAACGCCAGCGCCAGCCAGCCGGCGATCTTCAGCACCCCGCCGAGGGGAGTGATCATGCCAAGCCCGCCAAGGCCAGTCAGCGCCATGGCGTAGAGCGATCCCGAGAAGAGCAGCATGCCCGCCGCCCACAGCCCCATAGCCAGCCGCTGACCCGACAGCGGCAAGGTGGCCCGCCAGGCCAGCACGGCCAACATCGCCAGGGTGTGCCAGGCCTGATAGCGGACCCCGGTCTCGAAGGCCGCCGCCAGGCGCGGTGCCAGCTGTCCCTCCAGGGCGTGGGCGCCAAAGGCTCCTGCCATTACCACCACAGCGCCCGACAGGGCTGCGCCCAGCCACCAGCCTCGGTCCTGCATCTCGTTTTCCTCAGGTTGCGTCACGCCCGCTACCGTACCCGGCATAGGCGGACTCGGCTACAATGATGCCCCGTAATGTTCCCTTGCCAGGCAGGTTTAGCCGCCGATAAGACAACGGGAGTATCAAACAGCAACCGAAGCTCTGAGAGGACGCCATGCAGATCCAGCTCAATGGCGAGGCGCGGACCCTGGCGCCCGACCTCACGGTGGCCGCGCTGGTCGAGTCTCTGGGACTCGCCGGTCGCCGCATCGCCGTGGAGGTGAACGAAGAGATCGTGCCCCGCAGCGAGCATGCTGCGACCCCTCTGGTCGATGGCGACCGGGTCGAGGTCGTTCACGCCATCGGCGGCGGCTGAACGCCACCCACGCCCCCCAGCGAAGACAATCACAGAAGGCAAACCCGATGACAGACTTCTTTCAGGACCAGCCGCTGCGCATCGCCGGGCGCGAGTTCACCTCACGCCTGCTGGTCGGGACCGGCAAGTACAAGGACTTCGATGAGACCGCCGAAGCGATCGCCGCCTCCGGCGCCGAGGTGGTTACCTTCGCCGTGCGTCGAACCAACCTTGGACAGGATGCCGGCGAGCCGAACCTGCTCGACGCGGTGTCTCCGGAGCGCTATACCCTGCTGCCCAACACCGCCGGCTGCTACACCGCGAAGGATGCGGTGCGCACCTGCAAGCTGGCTCGGGAGCTGCTTGACGGCCACCGCCTGGTGAAGCTCGAGGTGCTGGGCGATGACTCGACCCTCTATCCCAACGTGGTAGAGACCCTGGCCGCCGCCGAGACGCTGATTGCCGATGGCTTCGACGTTATGGTCTACACCAGCGATGACCCCATCGTCGCCCGCGAACTGGAACGCCTGGGCTGCTGTGCCATCATGCCGCTGGGCTCGCTGATCGGCTCAGGACACGGCATCCAGAATCCCCACAATATTCGCCTGATCATCGAGCAGGCCAGCGTTCCGGTGCTGGTGGACGCCGGGATCGGTACCGCCTCCGATGCCGCTATGGCCATGGAGCTGGGTTGTGACGGCGTGTTGATGAACACGGCCATTGCCCATGCCCGCCAGCCTGTGCTGATGGCCAGCGCCATGAAGAAGGCCGTGGAGGCCGGCCGCGAGGCCTTCCTGGCCGGGCGCATGCCCCGCCGCCAGAGCGCCGATCCCTCCTCGCCCTTTGCCGGCCGTATCAACGGCTGAATATCGGCCTATCGATAGCGCGATAGGCCGACACAACAGTTCGACAAGACAGTTCGACAAGACAGTTCGACAAGACAGCTCGACACTGCAGCCTGAAACGTCAGCCCGATACCTGAGTCCAGAACGAGAGCACTTAACCTCCATGAGTGATCAATTCAGCGGTGATACCGCCATCACCGGGCTGGAAGGCCCGGACGCTCCCCTGCACCGCCGTGGCATCAAGAGCTATGTGCTGCGCGCCGGTCGCATGACCCAAGCTCAGACCCGTGGCCTCGAGGAGGTGTGGCCTCGGCTGGGCCTGACCCTGGCCGACGGCCGCCAGGATCTGGACGTCCTCTTCGGTCGCCATGCGCCACGGGTGGTGGAGATCGGCTTCGGGATGGGGGCTTCGCTGATCGAGCAGGCCGAGCGCCACCCGGACACCGACTTCATCGGCATCGAGGTGCACGCCCCGGGCGTTGGCAAGCTGCTCGACGAGGCCGACAAACGTGGGCTGAGCAATCTTCGCCTCTACCGCGAGGACGCCTTGGCGGTTCTTGAGCAATGCCTGCCCGAGGCCAGCCTAGATACCCTGCAACTTTTCTTTCCTGACCCCTGGCCGAAGAAGAAACACCACAAGCGGCGGATCGTGCAGCCGGCCTTTATTGAGCTGGTACGCACCCGGCTCAAGGTCGGCGGTACTTTCCATCTGGCCACTGACTGGGAAGCCTACGCCGAGTGGATGGCCGAGGTGATGGACGCCGCCCCCGGCTATGCCAACACCGCTGGACCCGAGACCGCTCCCTATGTTCTGCGGCCGGCGTTTCGTCCCCTGACCAAGTTCGAGGCCCGCGGCGAGAAGCTGGGCCACGGCGTTTGGGACCTGATCTACCGCCGCGTCGACTGATTTTCCACCGTCAACCACGATGCCTCTGCCTCGGTGGGGGCGTTGTCGTGTCCGCGAGCAACAAAAACAGCCGCCCTTGAAAGGGCGGCGGCAAGACCGTGACTAGCATTAATGAGAACGTTTTCTATTTAATGCGTGCGTCGGTCCGTGTTCAGCCTGCAAGCCTCAGCCAGAGGGGCAGGGTGGCCATGGCCAACAAGGTCTGGGCAGTGATCAGCGCCGCCATCATCTCGGCGTCGCCGCCCAACTGGCGAGCCAGAATATAGGCGGAGGTGGCAGTGGGCAGGGCGGCGAATAGCAGAACCACGTCGCGGCTTACCGGGTCGAGGCCCAGCGTGACGGCGAGTGCCAGGACGAGTGCCGGCATCAGCCCCAGCTTGATGAGGTTGGTGGCCCAAACGCCCCGGTCGAGGCGCAGCAGTGCTTCCGGGCGCAGCGCAACGCCCACCGCCACCAAGCCCAGCGGCAGGGCAGCGCGGCCGAGCAACTCTACCGTAGCTGCGCTCCAGCCTGGCAGGCCGATACCGCTGAGATTCAGTCCGATGCCGATCAGGCAGCCGAGGATTAGCGGGTTGCGCGCCAGGGCGGTGAGGCTCTTGCCGAGGCTGCCGGTACCGAGCGTTCCTGCGGCGATAAAGCTGGCGACGCAGAGCACGTTGACCACCGGTACCATCAGCGCCACTGCCACGGCGGCTACGGTGGCCCCCGGGGTGCCATGCAGGGCAGCGGCTCCGGCCACCCCTACGTAGGTGTTGAAGCGCAGGGCTCCCTGGAAGGCGGAGGTGAAGGCCGGAGGATCGAGGCCCAGCCAGCCGCGAAAGGCCCACAGCAGGGCCCCGAACAGGCCCATGGCGCCCAGTAGCGCCAAGGCCACTCGCCCCACCGGAACCTGGCTCACATCGGCGGTGGCCAGGGTTGACACCAGCATGGCGGGAAATAGCAGGAAATAGATCAGCCGCTCCAACTGAGGCCAGAAGTCGCCCCCTGGCTGGCGCAGCCGGCCCAGCACGGCGCCCAGCAGGATCAGCAGGAACAGTGGCCCCAGCGCATTTGCTATTCCTGTCATCGTGACCTCCTTGGTCGGGTTGCCCTGCGACATCCTTGCGCAGTCTGCCACAGGCAAATGCTGATAAGCTTAACGCGACATTTCCAATCGTGAGCATTTCCTCTCGTCACCATGCCGACACCTGCTTCCACCGACCCGGCTGTCTCTCGCCCCCCGATGCTCCGCCTTCTGGCCCTTTTTACTCTGGGCACCGTGGCCATGGCGCTCTGGTACCTGACCAGCTACAGTCTCCGCGGCGGTGACGACGTGCACTGGTTCCCGGAAGAGGCTGACTGCGAGCTGAGCAAGGGTGCCTGCCGCGCAGTGCTGGGCGAAGATGGTCGCCTGACGCTGGACCTGGGCGCACAAGGCGAGATTCGTGCCCTGGAAATCCTGTCGATGACGGTCGCCCTGGAGGGCGTCGAGGCCGAGTCGGTGGTGGTGGACTTCATCGGCCGTGACATGGACATGGGGCTACACCGATATCCGCTGACCCGGCAGGGCGATGGCACCTTCCGCGGTGAGGGGCAGGTCCCGATCTGTACCGAAACCGTGATGCCCTGGCGGGCCAGGGTAATCGTCACCAGCGGTGAACGCCGTCTTGGCAGTGGATTCAACTTCGAGGTGGAGAGAAGCCGATTATGAAACGACAGGGACTCTGGGCGGGTATCGCGCTGATTGTGCTGATGCTTGGCGTAGGTGGCTACGGCTGGTTCCAGCAGCAGCTCGGGGCCAGCGGCGGCGGCAATGCCCTGGCCGGCGGCCCCATCGAGCTGCCCTCGACCCGGGGTGATTTCTCCCTGGCCGAGCTCCAGGAGGATCAGCTGGCGGTAGTCTTCTTCGGCTACACCTACTGCCCCGACGTCTGCCCCATGAGCCTCGCCGTAGTGCGCCAGGCGCTGGCTGAGCTGGACGATACCGACCGTGGGAGAGTAGTGCCGCTGATGATTTCGGTGGACCCCGAGCGAGATACGCTTGAGCGCTTGGCGGAATACACCGGCTTTTTCGGCGATGCCTTCATCGGTGCGACCGGCAGCGAGGCACAGCTCAAGGAACTCGCCGAGCGCTACGGGGTGATCTGGCGGCGGGTTGAAACCCCGGAATCGGCCATGGCCTACACCATCGACCACAGCTCGTCTCTCTATCTGGTGGACCGTGAGGGTACCATCCTGCGGCGAGTGCTTTACTCGCCGGCGCCTCATGGACTGCTCTCCGCCCTCGGCGAGACGCTCTGACGGCGAGCCCTGGGGGGCTGTCTGCGCTTTATCTAACCGCCAGCCCTGCTTCAGTTCGAGTCCCGTACTTCCTGCAAACGATCCATCATGGCGATCAGCGCGCTGATCTGGGTACCCTCCCGGGTATCGTGTAGCGGATTGAGCTGCCAGGTACTCTCGGCGAACCCCCACCAGTCCCAGCATCCCTGGGGGTTGCCCAGGCTGGTCTCGGCCTGGGGATAGAGCACCACGCGGTCGTGGGCGGCCGCCCACTCGTTGAGGCCGCTGTGGTGCACGAAGGTGTCGCCGATCTGTTCAGCGCCCATGGCGCAACCGTGCAGCGCCACCGTCAGGCCGCAGCCGCCGGCGTCGCAAGCTGCGGGCACGAACAGATAGCCCGCCGCGTCCAGACCCTTAACGGCGAAGTCGCTCTGGTCGAAGTGCAGCAGGTCGCCGGCGAGCTTGTTGGCCTTGTTGGCCGTACCCGTGCCTGGGGGGGTGTCGTGGAGCCAGTCCATTGCCTCGCTGGCAATGTCCTTGTCGCAGGCCAGCATATGCGTGGCGCCGCCCTGTCGGCAGTCGCCTAGTTCCTCGGCCGTAAGTGGCGTCGTCTCTCGCTCGATGGGCCAGCCATGCCCGATGTTGTCGCTCTGCAAGAAGCTCAGCTGTGTCTCCGGATCCGCCAGCCAGTTGGCGAGTTGCTCGGCCAGGGCGGAACCCAGGGACGGGGCGACGGTCTTGTCCTCTCTGCCGTGCCAGACGAAGGCGCGCAGCCCGGCCAGGTTCTCGGCGCTGCCCACGCGCTCCAATTCACGGTAGTCGGCCAGGCGCTGCTCCAGCTCGTCTAGCTGGGGTGGGCCAAGCCGGGTGGTCATGCATTGGCCCAGGGCGCGGCCCAGGCTGCCCTGGGCGCAGGACCAGGGGCCGGCACCGAGCACGGCGAGGCCCTGAAAGCGCTCTGGCCAGGCCACTGCCAGCTGGGTGGCCATGTAACCACCGGAGGAGACGCCGATTACGCTGGTGTCGGTCTTTTCAAGCCCCAATCGGGGCAGGTCGGGAAGGCGATCGGCGGCAGCCGGGGAGGCGACAAAAACCGCCAACACAAGGCCGGCGGCGGGAAGGAGAGGTGAGATCATGGGGCTCAGTCGTTGATCACGTCGAGTAATTCGACATGAAAGATAAGGGTCTCGTGAGGGCCAATGGGTCCCTGGCCCTGAGCGCCATAGGCCAGCTCGGCGGGGATCACGATCTCCCAGTTGTCGCCGACGCTCATGAGCTGTAGCGCTTCCTGCCAGCCGTCGATCACCTGATCGACCCGGAAGCTCACCGGCTCGCCGCGCTCGAGGGAGCTGTCGAAGACGGTGCCATCGATCAGGGTGCCTTCGTAGTGAACCTTGACGCTATCATCGGGGCCGGGGGTAGCCCCGTCGCCAGTTTCCAGCACGCGATACTGCAGGCCTGAGGCGGTGACCTCGACGCCCTCCACCTCGGCGTTGGCGGCCAGGAAGGTCTCGCTCTCGGTGCGGTTGTTCTCTGCCCGCTGATCGGCTTCGGCCTGGCGAGCGGCCATCGCCTCCTGCTGGAAGTGCATCAGCGTCTCGGCCATCTCTTCATCGCTCATCGCCAGTTCGCCGCCGGCGAAGACATCCTGGATCGCCTGGGTGAAGGCGTCCATGTCCAGGTCGGGTACATCCTGATAGATGCTCTGACCCAGGGTCACGCCCAGACTGTAGCCGAGGCGGCCCTCGTCGGTCTCCGGTGCGGCCAGTGCCAGGGGCGCAGCGCCGAGCAGGGTAATCAGGGAAGCGGTAGTCAGCAGTCTCTTCATGAATGGGCCTTGAAGTTGGGCACGTTACGCCTTGATATGGAACTTGGCGCAGGTGCGAGATACGTGTGCGAAGGTCATGGGACTCCGCAGAGGCGGGCCGGTTCCGCACGGAGGCGATAATAAGCCGGCCCGGACCAAGGCATCATCCCATCGGGGTCAGACCACAAGGATGGGGCAGTGCGCGGAGCCGGCCACACGCTGGGCCACGCTGCCAAGCAGCAGGCTCTTGTCGCCGTTGGTGCCCTGAGAGCCGATCACGATCAGGTCACATTCACGCTTTCGAGCGAAGCGTACGATGATGCGTGACGGGCGTCCTCCCTTCACAAAGGCACGCATCTTTTCGGCCGGCACGCCCATCTCGATGGCCTGGCTCTTGGCATGCACGGCGATCTCGGTGGCGTACTCCTTGAGGGCGTCGTCGGGTATCTCAAGCTTGTCCGGGCGCACCATGGAGAGCGAGGCCTCCAGCAGGCTGTGGTGCTTGAAGACGCACAGGATGTAGAGCTCGGCGCCGGTCAGCAGCTGCAGGCCGACGCCCTTTTGCAGGGCCTTCAGCGCCCCCTTGGAACCGTCCACCGGGACCAGTATCCGGTTGAACATGGCGTGTCTCCCTAGAATTGATTGGGTCAGGGGTCAGGGGTCAGTGGATCAACGGAACGCCAGGTCGCGAAGGAACAGGGCGATCTGCGGGAACATGATGATCAGCGCAGCCGCCAGCACCAGCATGAAGATGAAGGGCGGGGTGCCGCGGATGACCTCCCAGTAGGGCCGCTTGAAGATGGCAATGGCGGTAAATATGTCACAGCCGAAGGGTGGCGTCGCCGAGCCTATCGCGACCTGCAAAGTGATCAGTACGCCAACATGGACCGGATCGAGGCCCGAGGCAGCAATGGCCGGTGCAAAGATCGGCGTCAGCACCAGGATTACCACGATGGGGTCTACGAACATACAGGCCACGAAAAAGGCAATGGAGATAGCGATGAGAACGCCTACTGGGCCGGCCTCATTGACGCCCACTGCGGCGAGTATTTCCTGGGGAATCTGGGCAAAGGAGATGATCCAGGAGAAACCGTTGCCGACGGCCACCAAGATGAAGACGACGGCGGTAATCAGGCCGGTAGACTTGGCGATGGCGTAGATGTGGTGCAGCTTCAGTGAGCGAAACACCACGAACTCGAGGAGCACCGCATAGAGCACGCAGGCAGCTGCGGCCTCGGTGGGGCTGAAGACACCTCCGTAGATGCCGCCGACGATCAGCACCGGGAAGCCCAACGGCCAGAGGGCATCCTTGACCGAGACGGCGCGCTCCTTCCAGGTGGACCTCGGCTCGGTAGGCACCTTGTTGATGGTGGCGTACAGGATGCAGTAGGCCGAGAACATGGCCAGAATTAGCAGGCCCGGGCCGATGCCGGCGATGAATAGTTCGCCGATGGAGGTGCCGGAGATGACGCCATAGATGATCATGCCGATGCTCGGCGGGATCAGGAAGGCGATGTCGCTGGAATTGATGATCAGCGCCAGGGTGAAGGGATCCTTGTAGCCCGCCTTGAGCATGCGCGGGCGAAGCGGAGAACCCACCGCCACCACAGTCGCCTGGGTGGAGCCTGAGACCGCGCCGAACAGGGTGCAGGAGGCGGCAGTGGAGACCGCAAGGCCGCCCTTGATGTGGCCGACAAAGGCCATGACCATGTTGATCAAGCGGTTTGCAGACTGCCCGCGAGTCATGATGTCGGCGGCCAGGATGAACATCGGCACGGCGATCAGCGCCGTGGGCCGAATACCGCCCATCATCTGTTGGATGAGGGTTTCCATCTGGCCGGTGCCGCCAAAGGTCATGTAGAACCCGACGAAGGCCGCCGTGACCAGGGGGATCATCATCGGGAACCCGAGCAGCAGGAGCACGATCATGATGGAGACGATGATGGTTGTCATGGGGGTGTGCCTCGCTCGGAATCAGACTTCCGTTTCCGTGTCCTTGTAGCCGTCCACCACGTGGGTCGAGAGGTAGACGTCATGTGAGGTCAGGTTCTTGATGGCGGTCAGCAGGTACTGAATGCCGGTGATGGCAAAGCCTATGGGGACCCAGATGTACATGATCCAGATCGGAATGCTCAGCGAGGGCAGCACACGTCCACGGCTATAGAGGGTGGAAATGTAGCCGATCGAGTAGTAGCAGAGCATGAACATCACCAGGGCGGTGAACAGGGAGATGATAATCATCATCCAGCGCCTGCCGCCGGTGGGCACAGCGTCATAGATGGCTGACATGCGGATATGGCGGCCATGACGCGCCGCATAGCCTATGCCGGCGAAGGTGATCATCACGATTAGGATTCGGTTGATCTCCTCGGAGAAGTGCAGACTCTCACCGAGGATGAAACGGCTCAACACATTGGCGATGGTGTTGACGGCCATGAGGATCACCCCCATGGCTAGAATCACTGCTTCCGCACGGCTGATCCAGGTGTCGATGGGCCCCAGCGGGCCAGGCAATGTCGAGCGGTAGTTCTTCTCGGCAATGTCGTCTTCGTTCATTTCCATGTCGGCGGGCTCCTGTCGATTCCCTACGCACGATTATCACAGTCGTTCTTCGAGAGTACGCCCTCAGGCCTCGTCATGCCGTTGAGACTTCAACGCTGGGTGGCCGTGATACCCCGAAAGAGGGTACCGAGACGGTAAAGGAAAAAGGGGCAGCCTGTCGGCCACCCCCTTGCATCAGCGGTGATGACGAGTTGATTGACAGATCAATCGTCGGCTCTAACGGCTTCTAGATCAGCGTGGAACTGCTCGATCAACTCGCGGCCACGCTCGCCGGTCATCTCGATGAACTCTTCTTCGACCTGGGGCGCACGGGCACGGAAGGCCTCGATCTGCTCCTCGGTGAGGCGAGTCACAGTAACCTCGTCAGAGGCCTCCTGGATCTTGGCCAGGGATTCTTCGGCCAGACCGGAGATGTGATCGATGATGATCTCGTAGGCGTGCTCGCTGGCGTCACGCACCAGCTGCTGCTCGTCTTCGGAGAGACCGTCGAAGAAGTTCTGGTTGGCCATCATGGCGGTGGTGAACCAGCCGTGGCCGGTGTAGACCAGGTGCGGAGAGACCTCGTAGAGACCGCCAGACTCAATCCAGAAGATCGGATTCTCCTGGCCCTGCAGGATGCCGGTCTGCAGGCCGCCGTAGACCTCGCCCCATGGCAGCGGTGTCGGGCTGGCACCGAAGGCCTGGTAGGTGGCGGAGAGCAGCGGGTTGGTCATGATACGGATGTTCTTGCCGCGCAGCTCTTCCGGGGTCGTGAAGGGCTCATCCAGAGTCACGATCATCTCGCCTTCCGGATACATCTTGAGAAGCTCCAGGCCCTGCTCGGCGTAGAGCTCAGGGAACATCTCGTTGATGGCTACGCTTGTGTTGAAAAACTCGATGACGGTCTCTTCATCGGTGGGCAGCAGGTAGGGAACGAAGAAAATTTGCGCCTCAGGAATCAGTGCGCCGGTGAAGCCTGGCGACTGGTTAACGAACTGCAGGATGCCGGCCTGGGTCTGCTCCATGATGTCATCGGACTCGCCCAGCTCGCCGAAGCGATAGACTTGGAGGGTATGATCGGAATTTTCCTCGATGTACTCCTTGAACGCCGTGGCAAAGACGTCCTGAACATCACCCTCGAACTCCTCGTGGGCGTAGCGCCAGTTGGCAGAATGGGCCGCCGCGGACATCCCGAAAAGCAGGGCGCCGACGGTAGCCGTGGTCATCAGTTTAGTTGCCTTCATTCTTGTAGTCCCCTTACCGGTTGGGTCGTCATGTTCTTGCGAAAATGACAGGCACGAAGCGGACCTGAAATCCGCACATGTACTTTCAGGCTAGCGTGGTGCCGGGGGAGGGTCAAGAGAGGCAATTAGCGTATGAAGCGTTGAAAGGTGGGTTTTTTTCTGCAAACCGAGGGCGTTTGCCAGCACCTTGTCGGCGCCCCTGACACTGGCTGATGGGGCCGGTGTCAGGGCCGCCGGTGAGGCCGTTAGGGCCAGGCGCTCGAGTCGGCAGAGGGTCTCCCGTTCGGCCTGAAGTTCCGCGTGCTTTAGCGTCTTGCGCAGTTCGGCGACCCCTGGCCGCACGCACGCTTCTTGTTTGAGTCGACGGCGCAGCCGGCGAAGTGGGGCGGTGACCTCGCGCTGCCAGCGGAGAGCGTCCACCAGCCCCTCTTCTGCGGTCGGCCCGGGCACGGCGCCATGGTAGAGAAGCCAGCAGCGCCACAGCAGCTCGCAGACATCGACACTGGCCTGATCCTGCAGTGCCAGGCAAGCCTGTTCGACTCCCTGTTGGCCATAGAATGCCAGGGCAAACTCCCAGAGAGGCTGCTGAGTCAGCCGAGCCCGCAGGATGGCCGTCATTTCGGTAGAATCATGGTTTGTATCCTAGGCTGTCGCCGGCATGGCGGCGGCTATCACGCACTGTCCGTGGAGCCCGCATGATCGCACTGCGCCAAGTTTCCCTGCAACGCGGTACCCAGGCCCTGCTGGAAGGGGCCGACCTGACCCTGCATGCCGGCCACAAGGCGGGCATCGTTGGTCCCAACGGCGCCGGCAAATCGAGCCTGTTCAAGCTGCTGCTGGGCGAGCTGGCCCCGGATCGTGGAGCAGTCGAAATGAGCGGCGGCCAGCGCATCGCCCATATGGCCCAGGAAGTGGAAGCGCTGGACCGGGCCATTATCGACTATGTACTGGACGGCGATCATGAGCTGCGCGAGACCGAGGCGGCTCTGACGGCCGCCCGGGAGTCTGATCACGCCCATCGGGAGGCGGAGCTGCACGGTGCCATCGAGGCCCTGGACGGCTACAGCGCGCCGGCTCGGGCGGCTCAGCTGCTGGTGGGTCTGGGCTTCACCCAGCAAGACCTGGTGCGTCCGCTGTCGGACTTCTCCGGCGGCTGGCGGATGCGCGTCAACCTGGCGCGCACCCTGTTTATGCCCTCGGACGTGCTGCTGCTTGACGAGCCCACCAACCACCTGGACCTTGACGCCCTGCTGTGGCTCGAGCAGTGGCTGATGCGCTACCCCGGCACCCTGCTGCTGATCTCCCACGATCGCGATTTCCTCGACGCGGTGTGTGATCACATCGTGCATTTCGACCGCCAGATGCTGGTCATCTATCGGGGGAATTATTCGACCTTCGAGCGTACTCGGGCCGAGAAGCTGGCCCTGCAGCAGGCCGAGGCGGTCAAGCAGCAGGCACGGCGCGAGGAGATCGAACGCTTCGTGGCCCGCTTCCGCTATCAGGCCAACAAGGCACGCCAGGCCCAGAGCCGCCTGAAGATGCTGGAGCGGATGGGCGACATCGCCATGGCCCACGCCGATTCTCCCTTCCACTTCAGCATTCCCGCGGCGGACAAGACGTCTCATCCTCTGCTGGTGCTGGACGAGGCTCGGCTGGGCTATCGCGATGCCGCGGGAAACGAGACGGCACAACTTGATAACGTGAAGCTGACGCTGCTGCCCGGACAGCGAATCGGGCTGCTCGGCCCCAACGGGGCCGGCAAGTCGACCCTGATCAAGTCGCTCACCGGCGAGCTGGCCCTGTTGGCCGGCAAGCGGGTGCCCGGCGAACACCTGGCGATCGGCTATTTTGCCCAGCACCAGTTAGAAGGGTTGGATCTGGCCTCGACCCCTTTCATGCACGTGCAGCGGCTTTCACCCACGGCCGCGGATCTGGATATCCGCAAGTTCCTGGGGGGCTTCGGCTTCCAGGGTGACGACGCCTTCGGCCAGGTGGGTCGCTTCTCCGGCGGCGAAAAGGCGCGGCTGGCCCTTGCCCTGGTGGCCTGGCAAAAGCCCAACCTGCTGCTGCTTGACGAGCCCACCAACCACCTGGACCTGGAGATGCGCGAGGCGCTTACCGAGGCGCTGGCGGCCTTCGAGGGCACGGTGATCATCGTCTCCCACGACCGTCATCTGCTGCGCGCTACCGTGGACGAGTTCTGGCGCGTCGCCGACCACCGGGTCGAGCCCTTCGATGGTGATCTCGAAGACTACCGTGCTTGGCTCAAGGCGCGGCTCGAAGGTGAGCGCCGCGAGGCCAGAGTCGAAAAGGGCGAGCGTCAGGCGGATAGCGCCGCCCCCAAGGAGGATCGCAAGGCGAACCGGCGCGCCGCTGCCGAGCTGCGCGAGAAGCTGCGTCCGCTGAAAAAGAGTCGCGACCGCGCCGAGCAGGCCATGGAGAAGGTCCAGGCGGAGCTGGCCAAGGTGGAAGAAGCCCTGGGCGACGCCGAGCTCTACACCGACGCCGGGCGCAAGGAAGAGCTGACCGCCACGCTGGCTCGTCAGGGCGAGCTCAAGTCACGCCTGGACAGTCTAGAGGCCGAGTGGTTGGCTGCCGAAGAGGAACTGGAGGCCATGGAAGCCGAACTTAGTGGAGGCTGACGACATCTGCGGGAAGTCCCGCCGGGTGGTGCTTGACCGTTGGCCTGGACCGGTGTCTTCAGCTCTCCAGCAGAAAGGTTACCGGGCCATCGTTGACCAGCGAGACTTCCATATTGGCGGCAAACTCGCCGGACTCCGTCTTGGGCCAGGCCGCCTCCGCCTGCTCCAGCAGATAGTGGAAAAGTCGGTGGCCTTCATCTGGCGGGGCGGCGCTGGAAAAACTGGGCCGTAGCCCCTTGCGAGTATCTGCCGCCAGGGTGAACTGGGAGGCCAGCAGCAGACCGCCGTCGACCTGCTGCAGATCAAGGTTCATCTTGTCGTCATCGTCGCCGAACACCCGATAGTGCAGCAGCTTGTGCACCATGCGGTTGGCTGCGGCTTCGTCGTCGCCCTTCTCAACGCCGACCAGCGCCAGCAAGCCGTGGCCAATAGCGCCCACGGTTCTGCCTTCTACGGCGACGCTTGCCCGGGTGACCCGTTGAATCAATGCCTTCATCGTCGACCTCTTTTCTGCCCCGTTTCCGCCGCTACCCCAAGACGTCTCATACGCAGGGTGCATTCAAGCAGTTGAATTCAAAAAGTTGAATGTGATGGCCAATCTAGCACGCTCCGGTTCAGAGGCGGCCCAGAAGGGCGTCGCGGAAATCGTTCCGCAAGGGGTTGTCACCGAGCCAGATGCCAAAGAGTGCACTAGCGAGGGCGGGGTCGTCACCGCGATAGAGCCCCTCGCCATTAAGGGCCAGAAACAGGGCGTCTCCGTCCCAGGTCATGGCATAGCGGTCACCGGGTTTGACGCTGCGATAGGCCCGATTAAAGGCGTTAAGGCCGGGCAGCAGGTCGCGATAGGTCGACTCGCCCAGGCGTTCACGCACGCTATCGCGGGTGGCAGCGGCAAAGTCGTCCGCCTCAATGGCGTGGAAGTACTCGAGCTCCAGCCGGCGCGGCACAGCTGACAGCGGTGCCGGCTCTGGCCGGTTATCGGCCTGGTAGTAGGCGCCCGCATAGGCGGTCCAGATCATGTAGCGAAACAGGCCGTGGCCGATCAGCCGGTAGGTCTGGCCGGCTTCTTCCAGTTCGGTGGCAAACGTCGCACCTTTGACCTCCACTGTCTCTGTGGCATCGGCTCTTATCGGCAAACAGGCTATCAGCAGAGCGAGCAACAGGGCGGGCAGAAAGGTAGGAGTATCATCAGGCCGAGCAGGGTGAATAGGTCGTTGCACGAGGAGTCTCCGACGGATGTGACGACAGTCTAGTAGGGACCTTGCCGTCGCAAAGAGGTTCTGTACCGACTCCCAGGATGTTTCGCCACCCCTGCGAGGGATAATGCATCGGAATGGCGCTACCACCAGGCGTGAAAGTGGTGCACTGGACCGCCTCCCTGACCCACGTCAAGGCGCCGGCTCGCGGTCAGCGCTGCGCCAAGCCACTGCTTGGCACTCGCCACCGCCTCAGGCAGCGAGTCACCCTGAGCCAGGTGCGCGGTGATGGCAGAGGAGAGGGTGCAGCCGGTGCCGTGCAGGTTGGTGGTATCGACCCGGGCACCTTCGACCCAGACGGCGGCGTCGGCGCTAATCAACAGGTCGGGACACTCCTCGCCGCTCAGGTGTCCGCCCTTGAGCAGTGCGCCACCGGCGCCCAACGCACGCAGCGCCGGTGCCATGGCCAGCATCTCACCCCGGGTGGTGGGAGCCGGCAGATCCAACAGCACCGCGGCTTCGGGCAGGTTGGGGGTGATCAGGTCGGCCAGCGGGACCAGGACCTCGCGCACCGCGCGGATGCCGGCGTCATCCACCAGGATATCGCCGCTCTTGGCCACCATTACCGGGTCGAGCACTACCCAGCGCGGGCGGCGGCGTGTCAGCGCCTCGCGAATCACTTCGGCTACCTCCAGGCTCGCCACCATTCCGATCTTGACCGCGTCGATGCGTACGTCGTCCAGCAGGGTGTCGAGCTGGGCCGCTATGAAGTCGGCCGGCACCGGGTGTACGCCGTTGACGCCACGGGTGTTCTGGGCGGTCAGGGCTGTGATCACGCTGGTACCATAAGCGCCCAGCGCTGAGAAAGTCTTGAGGTCGGCCTGGATGCCGGCGCCGCCACTGGGGTCGGAGCCGGCGATGGTCAGCACGTTGGGAACCCAGTGCTTGGGAATCGAGGATGAGTCGGTCATGCGGTCACCTGATATGAAAAGAGCATGCTGAGCCTGTTTGCGGTGGCTCTGGTCAGCGCCACTCTGCTGCCCGGCGGTTCGGAGGTGTGGCTGGCCCGGCTGTGGTGCCTGGGTGAGCCGGCCCTGGTGCTGTGGGCGGTGGCCACCGCCGGCAATACGCTGGGCAGCCTGATCAATGTCTGGATGGGCCGATACGCGCGCCGCTTCCAGGATCGCCGCTGGTTTCCCGCTTCGCCGGCGGGGTTGGCGCGTGCCGAGCGGTGGTACCTTCGTTTCGGCGAATGGAGCCTGCTGGCCTCCTGGGCGCCTGTGGTGGGCGACCCGCTTACCGTGCTGGCTGGCATCTTCCGGCTACCCTGGTGGCGGGCGGTCCTGCTGATCACTCTGGCCAAGTCGACGCGCTATGCCGTGGTACTTCTCCTGGCCCAGCAGTGGCTCGCCCCTCTGTGCCAATAGCCTTCCGCCAGGGCGCTACAGCACCGAGGGCAGCCAGGTGGCCAGCGCCGGAAAGAGCGCCAGCGCCAGCAACATGCAGAGCTGCAGGGCGATGAAGGGGATCACCCCTCGGTAGATCGCCGAGGTGGGCACGGATTCCGGCGTTACCCCGCGCAGATAAAAGAGCGCGAAGCCGAAGGGTGGCGTTAAAAAAGAAGTCTGCAGGTTTACGGCGATCATGATGCCCAGCCAGATCGGGTCGACGCCCATGGCCAGCAGTACCGGGCCGACGATAGGCACCACCACGAAGGTGATCTCGATGAAGTCGAGGATAAAACCCAGCAGGAAGATCACCAGCATCACCACCAGAGTGGCCCCCATCACCCCACCGGGCAGCGCCTCGAACAGCTCGACGACCAGCTCTTCGCCCCCGAAGGCGCGGAACACCAGCGAGAAAAGCGCCGCGCCGATCAGGATCAGGAACACCATGCTGGTGACCTGGGTGGTGGACTGCACTACCTCGCGCAGGATCGGCAGGGTCAGCCGCCGGTTGGCCAGGGCCAGCATGAAGGCGCCGAAGGCGCCCACCGCCGAGGCCTCGGTGGGCGTGGCGAAGCCGCCGAGAATCGACCCCAGCACGGCGACGATCAGCAGTACCGGCGGCAGCAATCCCTTGAGCAGCAGCGGCCAGATGCTGCCGGTATGGCCCAGCTCCGTCATCAGGGAGTCTCGGTCGGCCGCAGGTGCGGTCTCGGGCTTCAGCCAGGCGGTGATCAACAGGTAGATAATATAGGCCACTACCAGCAGCAGGCCGGGCACCAGGGCCCCGATGAACAGATCGCCCACCGAGAGGGTGCGTGGGCTCCAGATCCCCATGGCCAGCTGGGCCTGCTGATAGGCGTTATTGAGCACATCGCCCAGCAGCACAAGCGCAATGGAGGGGGGAATGATCTGGCCCAGTGTGCCGGTGGCGCAGATAGTGCCAGTGGCCAGGGAGGGCGAGTAGCCGCGTTTGATCATGGTGGGCAGCGAGAGCAGCCCCATGGTCACCACGGTGGCGCCAACGATGCCTGTGGAGGCAGCCAGCAGCATGCCCACCAGCACCACGGCGATGCCCAGGCCGCCGCGCAGGGCGCCGAAGGCCAACGACATCGCATCGAGCAGCGTTTCGGCGATGCGCGACTTTTCCAGCAGTACCCCCATCAGCACGAACAGCGGCACCGCCAGCAGCGTCTGGTTGTTCATGATGCCGTAGAGGCGGTTGGGCATGGCGCTCATATAGGTCGTCTCGAAAGGCACCGGCACGCCCAGCTGCATCAGGACATAGCCAAGCCCGGCGAAGATCAGCGCGGTGCCCGCCAGCGACAGCGCCACCGGATAGCCCAGCATCAGAACGCTACATACCGCAGCGAACATCACCAGCGGCATGAACTCGAGGAGAGTGGCCAGCATTACACAAGCTCCTCGTGGTCAGGCGACTTGCCGGGCAATCGGTGGCGGATGACCAGGACCTGACGGATCAGCTGAGCGATGCCCTGTACCAGCAGCAGCACCATCATTATCAGGATCAGGCTCTTGAGCAGAAAGACACCCGGAATGCCGCCGTCCGGTGAGCGCTCCATGATCGCCCAGCTGCTGCGCACATAGCCGTAGCTGCCGATGCCGATGAACAGCACCACCGGGATCAACAGGAAGAGGGTGCCGCAGAGATCGATCCAGGCGCGCCCCCGGGCGGAAAGCCGTCGGTAGAAGATGTCCACGCGCACATGACCGTCGCGGCGCAGGGTCCAGGCCGCGCCGAGCATGAACACGGCAGCATGCATGTACATCACCGATTCCTGCATCACGGTATTGTGGATATTGAACACATAGCGCATGACCACGATGGCGAATTGCACCGCCATCATGATGATGACGAGCCAGGCAACACTTCGGCCGATGCGGTCGGTGAAGGCGTCCAGGCTGCGCAGCAGGGCCGGTTCGCGGGCGGAGGGTGTCATGATAGGTCTCGCGCGGAAGCGGAAAAGACGCGCATCATCGCCGATTAGACGACGATCGTCATCCCCGGATCTCAACCCTTTGGCCGAACATTGCGTCTCAGCCGTGCTCGACCTTGCGTCGTACGGCCAACGTCTGGAGGCAAGCCGCCGGCAGTTGGACATCCACGGCGATCGGCAGGTGGTCGGAGAAAAGGTGGTCCAGCACCCGTACGTCAGCGGCCTGGAGTGAGTTCGACAGCAGAATATGGTCCAGGGCGCGGCGCGGCTGCCAGGAGGGATAGCTGAGCGGTGGCCGGACCGGATGCAGCGGTAAGGAGGCGCAGAAGCGGTGGTGGCCGTGTAGCTGTTCCGGCGTGCAGTTGAGGTCGCCCATCACCACCACATGGCGAAGCGGCTGGATGATCTCGGAGAGATAGTCGAGCTGGCGGACCCGACCACGATGACTGAGCGCCAGATGGGCCACGAATAGATGCAGGGCATCGGGTCCTTCACCAAAGCGAGCATGGATGGCGCCACGCCCGGGCAGGGTACCTGGCAGGCGATACTCCTCGATCCGACTGGGAGTCAGACGCGACAGCAGCCCGTTGCTGTGCTGGGCGATTCGGCCCAGGTTGCGGTTGAGCTGCTGGAAGTGGTGGGGAAAGCCGCCACGGCTGGCAAGGTATTCCACCTGGTTGACGTTGCTGGAGCGGAAACTGCCACCGTCGGCCTCCTGGAGGCCGACGATGTCGAAGCGGCCGAGCACCTCGCTGACCATATCCAGGCGCCGCTGGCGCTTGGGATGGGGTAGCAGATGTTGCCAGCTCCGGGTCAGATAGTGATGATAGGCCGAGGTCTGAATGCCCACCTGCATGTTAAAGGTGAGCAGCTTCAGATGGCCTCCCTCCAGGGGCGGCGTTCTTGCCTCGGCGAGATGGGACATGTCAGCTGTCACTGCGCTCTTCGCGCACCTTCTCGATCAGTGCATCGGCGATCTGGGGCATGTTGGAGAGGCTGCCGGCGCTGGTGGGGGTGATCAGATAGCGTCCATCGATGATAAGCGCGGGTACGCTCATCAGTCGCATGGCACGTAGCCGAGCGTGGGCCTGATTGACACTGCTCTTCACCGCGAAAGAGCTCAGCGCCTGGCGGGCCTCTTCGACGTCGACCCCGTAGTCGCTGAAGAAGTCAGCCACGTCGTCGACCTCGGTGAGGCGACGGTTCTGCTGATGGATGGCGTCGAAGAAATCGGCGTGGACCGCCTCGACGATGCCTAGCTCTTCAGCGGCGTAGAAGGCCGCAGCGTGCTTGTTCCAGTCGCCACCCATGGTGCCCGGCAGGTGCACTACGCTGACGTCTTCATCCAGCGTCTCATACCAGGCCGTGACGTGTTCCTGCAGATTGTAGCAGTGCGGGCAGCCATACCAGAACGCCTCGGTGACCTCAATCTGTCCTTCGTCAACGCGGGTCTCGACGGGCTGGGGCAGGACCTCGTAGTGCTGTCCCTCGACCAGCGGCGAAGCGGTGGCCAGGCTCGACAAGCCGAGGCCGGCGAGGGCGAACATCAGTGGCTTTAGCATCAGAAATTCTCTCCTTGGTGGGTCCGGCCCGGGCCGGCGTCGCTGCCTTTGAGCATTTGCTGCGTCGAGGGTTCCATAACGGAGACGGCGGAGTCGGTAAAAACACGACCAGGGCGGCCCGAAGGCTGCCCTGTCACGCTGAGCGTGGCATCTCCACTTGACTCAGTCGGTGAGAACCGACCCGATGCAAACCGACTCAGTGCAAGCCAAGCACGTAGTTGGCGACGGCTTCCATGTCGTCATCGCTCATCTTGGCAGCGATGTCGCGCATGATGTTGGCCGGATCGTTGGCGCGTTCGCCGGCGGCAAAGTCCTGCAGGGTGGAGAGGCTATATTCCGCGTACTGGCCTGAAAGCGCCGGGTAAACGGCGCTGCCGATCCCTTCCCCTGTGGGGGTGTGACAGGCAGCGCAGGCCGGAATGCCTCTCGCCATGTCGCCGGCCCGATAGAGCTCCTCACCACGCTCCAGCAGAGCGTTATCGGGGTCTACTTGGCCCAGATTAGCCTCCTGCTGGGCGAAGTACTTGGCCACGTCCCAAGCATCCTGATCCGAAAAGTTGTCCACTTGGCCAGCCATCTGGGCGACCACGCGCCGGCCGTCACGAATGTCCATGATCTGTTTGGCGGTGTAAGACATCTGCTGGCCGGCGAGATGCGGGAAGGCCGAGGCCGGGCTGATGCCCACCTGGCCGTGACAGGCGGCGCAGCTTTGCGCCTTCTCACGACCCGCTGCCGCATCGGCGTCAGACTCAAGGTCGGCGTGGGCGGCGCCGACGGCGCCCATGGTAATTGCCAGGCTTGCCAGTAACTTTCTCATCGCTAATCCACTATGCCGTTACGTTGTTGACCGGTACGTACCCTGGGTGCCGCCCGGTTCGCGAGAAGAACCAGAGTCGAGCCATCCTGATGCTCTAGACCTGCTGGTTCGCGGACGTCGAGGGCGCGGTGGTACACTAGCTTGCCCCGGGTCGCAGACAAAAGACACTGTACTATACCGAATCACCCCGGCGGCGGGAATGCAAGCCGCGCCCCGTCTCTCTTCGACCATCGTCAGGATGTCATCGCCATGGCGCGACTCAACTATCAGACTGCCCAATTCCTCACCAGCGCCCCCACCCTGGCCCAGTGTCCGCCCGACAGCGGTGCCGAGGTGGCCTTCGCTGGTCGTTCCAACGCCGGCAAGTCCAGCGCCATCAATACCCTGACTCGCCAGAAAGCCCTGGCGCGTATCTCCAAGACGCCTGGGCGTACCCAGCTGATCAACTTCTTCACCCTGGGCGATGATGTCGAGCGTCGCCTGGTCGATCTGCCGGGCTATGGCTTTGCCAAGGTGCCCGAGCAGGTCAAGCTGGAGTGGCAGCGCCATCTATCGGACTATTTGCAGCGCCGAGCCTCGCTGCGTGGGCTGGTACTGGTGATGGATGTGCGCCACCCCCTCACGGAGTTCGACCAGACCCTGCTGGGCTGGGCGGATGACAAGGCGATGCGGGTACATATCTTGCTCACCAAGGCCGACAAGCTCAAGCGCGGCCCGGCCGCAAGCGCTCTTCAGCAGGTTCGCTCGCGGCTCCGCGAGTGGGAGGATCTGGTCAGCATCCAGCTCTTTTCGTCGCTCAAGGGTCAGGGCATCGAGGAGGCGCATGCGCGCCTCGACGATTGGCTGCTGGACCCTTCCGAAGCGTAACGCTTCGGGGAGCACCGCCAACCCTCCACCGGACGGCTCTTTGTGCAGACTGTGTCAGCGCCGCCTGACTAGCCAGGTGATTAGCTCCGGCAGCTCGCGCACATGGTCCAGCCGGTGGATGCCGGGGGGCAGGGAGCGGTCGTCGGGGCCGATCCAGGCTGCCTGCATGCCCAGGCGTCGAGCCGGAAGGGCGTCGTCTGCCCAGGAGTCACCCACGTGCAGCGCCCGCGAGGGCACGGCCCCGAGCCGGGCCAGGGCGGCCAGGAAGGGGCGCGCGTCTGGCTTGGGGGCCAGCAGCTCGCCGGCGGCAATGATCACCGGAAAGTGGCGCCCCAACGCCAGGCGAGTGACGTCCACATTGCCGTTGGTGATGCTGGCCAGTTTGTAGCGCGTCCCCAGAGTCTCAAGCAGCACTTCCACTTCCGCATGGGGCGTGACCTCATGTCTCAGCGCCATGAAGCGCTCCATGGCCTGCATGGCCCAATGTTCGGCGTGTTCCGCCGCCAGCCCGTACTCTCCCAGCAGCTCGGCTAGTGCCCGGCGGCGCAGCCAGGTGAAATCGCCGCGGCGCAAAGGGTGTTCGCCGGCCAGGTGCAGGCGGCGATTGGTAAAGGCCTCGAGCGGAAAACGTTCGGCGAAGCGCCCTCGTTCGTCTGTCGGGCGTGCCTCTTTGTCGTGCGCCTCGTCGTGCGCCGCCAGCCAGTCGGCCAGTGCCTCGTCCAGCCAGGCATAGTGGCCGGTCTCGGTGCGCTGCATCACCCCGCCGTTATCCCACAGGGTGTCGTCCAGGTCGAAGGTGATCGCCTCCAGTTTCACGATGGCTCCTCGTCATGGTCCCGAGCGGGACGGCGTCTCGCCCGGGGGTGGGCGGCGTCGTAGCTGGCCGCCAGGTGCTGCCAGTCCAGCCGGGTATAGACCTGGGTGGTCGCCAGGTTGGCATGCCCCAGCAGTTCCTGGACGGCGCGCAGATCCTGGCTCGACTCCAGCAGATGGCTGGCGAAGGAGTGGCGAAGGCGGTGGGGATGAAGATGTTCGTCGAGTCCGCGGCGGCGGGCGATCAGCGCCAGGCGCTGCTGGATGGCTCGGTGCCCCAGCCTTGCACCACGGTTGCCCACGAAGAGGGCCGTCTCCCCAGGGGCTGCCAGTGTCTCCCGCAGGGCGAGCCAGATATCCAGCGCGCGGTGCGCGTGACGACCCACCGGAACCTGGCGGGGCTTGCCGCCTTTGCCCAGCACGCGCACCCGTTCGGGCTGTAGATCGACAAGATCTAGCCCTGCCAGTTCGGCCAAGCGCAGGCCGCTGGAGTAGAAAAGCTCCAGCATGGCCTGGTCGCGCACGGCCAGCGGTGAGCCATCGTGGGGGGTCTCCAGGAAATGCTTCAGGCGGTCGACATCCACCGGACGTGGCAGATGGCGAGGCTGGCGGGGCGCGCGGGTCAGGGCCACCGGGTTGTGGTCTAGCCGGCCAAGGGTGACCAGGTGATCGGCCAGTCGCGAAATGGCCGAACGGCGCCGGGCCAGGCTTCGCGGCGCCAGCCCCCTGGCGCGCTCGCCGCCCAAAAAGCGACGCAGCAGGGCGGCGTCCAGCCGTCGCCAGTCGTCGATATCACGCTCGGCCAGGAAGG
Organism: Halomonas tibetensis; assembly: GCF_042643535.1. NCBI lineage: Bacteria > Pseudomonadati > Pseudomonadota > Gammaproteobacteria > Oceanospirillales > Halomonadaceae > Halomonas > Halomonas tibetensis. Next base: position 34,889 of record NZ_JBHRSQ010000009.1, on the reverse strand, counting down.
CTAGCAGAGCCGTGAGGTCGCGATGATAAGCATCCAGCGTGGCTGGGCTGGCGGTGCGCCTGAGCCCGGCCAGGAAGGCTTCGACCTCCCCGGTCAGGGGGCCTTGTGGGGTAGGGTGCTCAGCCATAACGCGCTGAGTGGCGCACCAGCAGTCGGGCCACCACGTCGCCCACGTATTCGGTAAACAGGGTGTCCATGCTGGCGCGAAAGTGGTCGGCGTCGGGGCTGGCGAGAACCAGGTAGCCCAGCGGTTCGCCCAGAGTCAGCCGAGTAATGACGCAGGAGCCGGAGCGTCGCGGTGCCGCGGTGTGGGGCAGCAGCCTCTTCCAGTCGGTGGGGGTGAGACGGGTGCAGCGGCTGCTGCGGCCGTCGAGGAGGGCCGCCAGGCGTGAACCGGCGTGTTCGTCGAGTACCTGGCGCGGCGCCTGGGGCGGCTGGGGGTCGGCATCGGTCAGGCTGGCCGGGCACCACAGCGCCACCGCCGGCGTGGCGAAGCATTCACCGAGCTGGGTGGCCAGGGCCTGGCCCAGGGCGTCGCCGTCCTGGGCCTCCAGCAACGCAAGGACCAGCTCCCGGGTACGCCGGTACTGGCCCTCGTTGTGGCGGGCCGATTCGAGCAGCTGCTCCAGCCGCCACTCGGCCTGTTCGGCGCGAGTGCGCAGATCGTGGACCAGCCGCTCCAGCAGCGAAGTAGCGCCACGCGCCTCCGGATGCGGCACGCGCAGCTGCTGCAGCAGCCCCTCGCGACCGACGAAGAAGTCCGGGTGGGTGGCCAGCCACTCGGCCACTCGATCCGGGTCGAGGGTCTTGCGCGGTTCGGGGACGGCTCTTGTCATACCAATTCCTCGGCGATGGGCCTCGTCGGCCTCAGATCAGGATGATGCGGCCGTCATAGACGCGTTCAGCGGGGCCGCTCATGGCCAGCGAGGTGCCGGGACCACCCCATTCGATGGTCAGGTCGCCGCCAGACAGGTGCACAGTGACGGGACTCTTCAGCAGCCCCTGGCGAATGCCGGTGGCGACCGCGGCGCAGGCCCCGGTGCCGCAGGCCAGGGTCTCGCCGCTGCCTCGCTCATACACTCTGAGACGTATCTCATGTTCGGACACCACCTGCATGAAGCCTGCGTTGACCCGTTTTGGAAAGCGCGGATGGGACTCGATGGCCGGCCCCAGGCGTTCCAGCGGAGCGCGATCGACGTCGTCGACCCGCAATACCGCATGGGGGTTGCCCATGGACACTAACCCGATCTCGAGGCGCTCGCCGTCCACCTCAAGGGCATGCAGCGGGCGATCCTCGGCGGCATCGAAGGGCTCAGGCGTGAAGGGCAAGGCCTCGGGGGAGAAGCGCGGCTCGCCCATGTCGACCCGCACCCGGCCGTTGTCCTCCACCAGCAGGACCAGCGGGCCGCCGGCTGTCTCCACATGGATCTCGTGCTTGTGTGTCAGCCGCTGGTCACGCACGAAGCGGGCGAAGCAGCGTGCTCCGTTGCCGCAGTTTTCTACTTCGCTGCCGTCGGCGTTGAAGATACGGTAGCGGAAATCCAGATCCGGGTTTTGGGGTGGCTCGACGATCAGCAACTGATCGAAGCCGACGCCGAAGCGGCGGTCGGCCAGGCGTCGGATCTGGTCGTCCTGTAGACGGGCCCGCTGGGTGACCAGATCAATCACCATGAAGTCGTTGCCAAGGCCGTGCATCTTGGTGAAGTGCAGCAGCATCAGGTGGCGTCCTTCGACAAGGGGTCTTCCGGTAGTGATGCTTCCGGCAGCAGGGCCTCGCCGGCCCACAGCTCCTCGAGGCGCTCGCGGCGGCGGACCAGGTGGGCGACCTCGCCATCCACCATCACCTCGGCGGGGCGCGTGCGGCTGTTGTAGTTCGATGCCATCACGAAGCCATAGGCCCCGGCGGAGCGCACCGCCAGCAGGTCGCCGGCGGCTATGGCCAGTTCGCGATCCTTGCCCAGGAAGTCGCCTGTCTCGCACACCGGGCCGACCACGTCATAGGTGGCAGTATCTCGGGCGCGGCGAGTGTCCACCGGCAGAATTGTCTGCCACGCCTGATAGAGCGCAGGGCGGATGAGATCGTTCATGCCGGCGTCGACGATGGCGAAGTTCTTCGTCTCGCCGGGCTTGAGAAATTCGACGCGGGTCAGCAGCACGCCGGCGTTGGCGGCGATCGAGCGGCCCGGCTCGAAGAGCAGGGTCAGACGGTCGCTGCCTTCCCACCGGGAGAGGCGCTCAAGAAGCGCCGAGGCGTAGTCGAAGGGGGCCGGCGGGTGTTCATCACGATAGGGCACGCCCAGGCCGCCGCCCAGATCCAGGTGCTGCACCTCGATGCCGCGTTTGCGCAGTGTCTCGAGCAGCACCAGCAAGCGATCCAGTGCATCCAGGAAGGGGGAAAGCTCGGTGAGCTGGGAGCCGATATGGCAGTCCAGGCCGGTAACTTTGACGTGGGGCAGGCTCGCGGCCAATTCATAGACCGCCAGCGCCTCGTCCACCGGGATCCCGAACTTGTTGTCCTTGAGCCCGGTAGAGATGTAGGGATGGGTGCCGGCGTCCACGTCCGGGTTGACCCGCAGTGATACCGGCGCGACCTTGCCGAGCCGGCCAGCCACCGCGTCCAGTCGCTCGAGTTCAGGCCGTGACTCCACGTTGAAACACTTGATACCCACCTCCAGCGCCCGGGCCATTTCGGCCTCCTGCTTGGCAACACCGGAGAACACCACCTTGGCGGGATCGCCACCGGCAGCCAGCACCCGCTCCAGCTCGCCTAGCGATACGATATCGAAGCCGGCGCCCAGGCGGGCCAGCAAGCCCAGCACGGCGAGGTTGGAGTTAGCCTTCACCGCGTAGCAGATCAGGTGAGGGTGGCCGCCAAGGGCCTCGGTGTAGGCGCGAAAGTGTCGGGCCAGGGTGGCCTTGGAATAGACGTAGCAGGGCGTGCCGAACTGCTCGGCGATGCGGGTCAGCGGGACCTCCTCGCCGTAGAGCACGCCGTCGCGGTAATTGAAGTAGTCCATGCTAGCTCTCGCTGTCGTCGGGGGCGTTGGCGGCGTCACGGGGGCCGTATTGCTGGGCCGCCTGCTCGTCGTCGGGCAGATAGAGCGGGCCCTTCTGGCCGCAGCCGGCCACCCCGACGAGCAGCGCAAGGAGCAGAGCGGTAAGCGCGGGGCGGGCCATCAGGCACCTGCCTGCAGAGCGCTGAGAGCGTCGCGGGCGCGCTGGGCGGCGGCGCGCACCTGGTCGGGGGCGGTGCCACCGATATGGTTGCGAGCGGCCACCGAGCCCTCCAGAGTCAGCACCTCGAAGACATCACCCTCGATGAAGTTGGAGAACTGGCGCAGTTCTTCAAGGCTCATTTCCGAAAGATCTTTCTTTTGCTTCAGTCCGTAGGCTACCGAGAGGCCGACGATCTCGTGAGCATCGCGGAAGGCAACGCCCTTGCGCACCAGATAATCGGCTAGATCGGTGGCGGTGGAAAAACCGCGCCGAGCCGCCTCGGCCATCTGCGCTTTCTTCGGCTCGATGGCCGGCACCATGTCGGCGAACGCCTTGAGGCAATCCTTGACGGTATCCACGGTGTCGAACAGCGGCTCCTTGTCCTCCTGATTGTCCTTGTTATAGGCCAGCGGCTGGGACTTCATCAGGGTCAGCAGCGCCATCAGGTGGCCGTAAACGCGACCGGTCTTGCCGCGCACCAGTTCCGGCACGTCGGGGTTCTTCTTCTGCGGCATGATCGAAGAGCCGGTGCAGAAGCGGTCTGGCAGGTCGATAAAGTCGAACTGGGCGCTGGTCCACAGCACCAGCTCTTCACTCATCCGTGACAGATGCATCAGCAGAATGCTGGCGAAGCTGGTGAATTCGATGGCGAAGTCGCGATCGCTGACCGCGTCCAGACTGTTCTCGGCGGGGCGCTCGAAGCCGAGCAGCTCGGCGCTGACATGGCGATCGATGGGGTAGGTGGTGCCGGCAAGGGCCGCCGCCCCTAATGGCATTACATTGACGCGCTTGCGGCAGTCGAGCAGCCGCTCGTGGTCTCGGGCCAGCATCTCATGCCAGGCCAGCAGGTGATGGCCGAAGGTGACCGGTTGTGCCGTCTGCAGGTGCGTAAAACCAGGCATGATGGTGTTGGCCTCGCGATCGGCCAGTTCAATCAGGCCGCAGCGCAGGCGGGAGAGCTCGGTGGCAACCCGATCGATTTCATCACGCAGAAACAGGCGGATATCGGTAGCTACCTGATCGTTGCGGGAGCGACCGGTATGCAGCTTCTTGCCGGTGATGCCGATCGTGTCGGTGAGTCGCGCTTCGATATTCATGTGCACGTCTTCCAGTGCCACGGACCACTGGAATTCGCCGCGGGTGATCTCGCCCTGTATCTCGTTCAGTCCGCTGATGATGGCGTCGCGCTCAGCCTCGCTGAGCACACCGACCCGGGCCAGCATGGTGGCGTGGGCGATGGACCCCTGGATGTCGTGAAAAGCGAGGCGTTGGTCGAAGTCGACCGAGGCCGTGAAGCGGGCGACGAAGTCGTCGGTGGGCTCGTTGAAGCGGCCGCCCCAGGACTGGTTGGTGCNGGTGGTGGAATCTGCGCTCATCGGGCTGGGCATCCTGCGTAACGGGTTGCGGTGAGGCGGGGCCCCAGGGCCCCGGCGCCGCCGCGGCGGCGCTGGCTGGACATGTCGGGCAGTGTACCAGAGTCCGCTCGAGTGGCGAGGGGCCGCCTGAGGCGTTGATTTCTCCTGCCCTTCCGGGTGCTTTATGATGAGAGCCTATATGCTGTAAGCAATACTAATATTTTCGGGAGCCGGTGCTGCTGGACGCCGGCAGGGGAACCGAAACAGGGAGAACTTCGTGCAACCCATCACCAAGCTGCGTATTGCCACTCGCAAGAGTCAACTGGCCATGTGGCAGGCCGAACATGTCCGCGACCGTCTTCTGGCCGCCCATCCTGGGCTCGAGGTGGAACTGGTGGCAATGTCCACTCGCGGCGACAAGATTCTCGACACACCGCTTGCCAAGGTGGGAGGCAAGGGACTCTTCGTGAAGGAGCTCGAGGAGTCGATGCTCGATGGTCGTGCCGATATCGCCGTGCACTCCATGAAGGACGTGCCCATGCATTTTCCCGAGGGGCTGGGACTTTCGGTGATCCTGGAAGGGGCCGAGGCCACCGACGCCTTCGTCTCCAACCACTATGCCAGCCTGGAGGAGCTACCCGAGGGGGCGCGAGTCGGGACCTCGAGCCTGCGTCGGGGTCTGCAGATGCAAGAGGCCCGTCCTGACCTGGAGGTCCTCAGCCTACGCGGCAACGTGCAGACGCGCCTGGGCAAACTCGATGCCGGCGAGTTTGACGCCATTTTGCTGGCCACCTCCGGCCTGCGCCGCCTGGGCCTCGACGAGCGTATCGCGATGGAACTCCCCCCCGAGGTCTGCCTACCTGCCTGCGGACAGGGCGCGCTGGGCATCGAATGTCGCCTGCACGACCCCGAGCTGATTGCGCTGCTGGCGCCGCTTGACGATCCGTCTACAGCGACCCGAGTGCGCGCCGAGCGGGCTATGAATACACGCCTGGAGGGCGGCTGTCAGGTGCCGATCGGCGGCCATGCCGTGTTTGAAAACGATGGTCAAACCCTGTGGCTTCGGGCTCTGGTGGGCACTCCTGACGGCAGGCGGGTGCTTCGCGCCGAGGGACGCGGCTCGATCCATGAGCCAGAGGCGCTGGGTATCCGGGTGGCCGAGGAACTACTCGATCAGGGTGCCGGCGAGATTCTCGCCGAGGTCTACGGCGCCGGCTGATGGATGGACTTCCGGTCGTCATCACCCGGCCCGGCGAGCGGGGCGACGTGCTGGCCGCGGCTATCGAAGCCAGCGGGCTGCCGGTGATGCGCCTCGATTCGCTGCGGCTCGAGGCGCTGCCCGAGAGCTCGGAACAGCGTGCCGTATGGCTCGATGTCGACCAATTCCGCCGGATAGTGGTGGTGAGCCCCTTCGCTGCCGAGTGCCTCGCCGAAGCGTTGGATCGCTACTGGCCTCAGCTTCCGGTGGGCATCGATTATTACGCCGTGGGGGCGGTCACTGCCGACATTCTGCACCAGCGGCTGGGCGTGCGGGTCCACATTCCACCTGCCGCGGCCGGCGAGGATACCAGCGAGGCACTGCTTCGATTGGGCTCTCTGCAACGCCTGGCAGACGAAAAAATCCTGCTGGTGGCCGGCGAAGGGGGGCGTACGCTGTTGGCTGAAACCCTCGCCGCACGCGGGGCCCGGGTCACCCGGCTGGCGGTCTATCGACGTACCCCGCTTCTTCCTTCTCTCGACATGCAGCGCCGCCTATCACAGGGTAACTTTCGTGCCCTGGTGGTCAGCAGCGGAGAAATCCTCGAACATCTGGCAAGATGGTGTAAAGGCGCCGCGTTGAACCAACCGCTAATCGTTTCCAGCACCCGGTTGGCTACACTGGCCAGCAAGCTGGGGTTTCGTGCCCCTGTCGTGGCGTCCGGCGCCACGCCAACCGCACTGACGGTGGCGCTGACCGCCACCTGCCACCCGCAGGAAGCCGATGTCGATCAAGACGATCTCGAAAAGGGCTAGCGACAAGATGAGCAAGCAACCACACGAGCAAGATGAACAGAAAGCACCCGATGGCGCACAAGCGGCGGCCTCGGGCAGCGACCCCGGCAAGGGTAACCCCCAGAGCCGACGACGTTCTCGGCGCTATGACAACAAGGCCAGCCAGAACGCTGCCTCCCAGAGCTCGTCAGAGCCCACCAAAGAGGCGGAAAAGTCGACGGCTCCCACCGGCAATGCCCAAGGTAATGGCGACAAGCCGGCCCAGGCTGCCGGTAAACCAGATGCCGTTGCCGCAGGTAAGCCGGGCGAGACTGCCGAAGGCGATACGCCCGCGTCGGCCGCTCCAAAGGAAAAGCCGGCATCATCTCCCCAGGCTGCCAGTGGAGATAAGGCCCCATCCAACAAGCCCTCCGGCGCTGCCGGCAAGAGCAAGCCTGCCGAACCCAAATCGGCTGCCGGCGGCAGCGGTGCTGGCGGTGCGGCTCGCCCGGCAGGCGGTGGTGACGGCAAGGGAGGCAAGGCGGGCCTCGCCGCCATCGTGCTGGTGATCTTGCTTGCCATTGCCGTGGCGCTATTCGGCTGGCAGGCGTGGCAGAAGCTCGATGCCCAACAGGCGCGCATTGCCGAGTTGGAGTCCGCCTCCGGCCAGTTTGCCAGCGCCTCGGCGCTAGCGAGCCTGGAAAGCCGCCTGGAGCAAGGCGAGAGCGAGCGTGACGCCGCCATCGACGGTGCCATCGAGGTCCTTCAGGGGGAGTTCGCCAGCTATCAGGGGGAGGTCAACGAGACCCTGGACCAGGTGCTGACCGAATTGTCTCGCGAGCAGGAGACTGACGAGCGCGACTGGCTCCACGCCGAGGCGGCCTACCTGCTGCGCCTTGCCAATCAGCGTCTGCAGCTGGAGCGTGACGTGACAGGCGCTGCGGCTCTGCTGCGCACCGCCGATGATCGCCTGCGCGAGGCGGACAATCCCGCCCTGGTGCCGATTCGCCGAGAAATCGCCAGCGAACTTGCCGCTCTCGACGCCGTACCCCGGGTTGATCGCACCGGCCTGTGGCTGTCGCTCAATGCCCAGCAGCAGCAGATTTCGAGCCAGCCGCTCTCCCAGGAGATCGAAGAGATCACCGTTCGCTCCGGCATGGAAGAGGCGCCGACCGGCAACTGGCAGAATCAGCTCTCGCGCTTCGGTCAGGAGCTCAAGGAACTGGTCACTATTCGCCACCACGATGCGGAGCTTGAGGCGCTGATCACTCCCGAGCAGGAGTCCTACCTGCGTCAGAGCGTTCGCCTGGTCCTTGAGCAGTCACAGCTGGCGCTGCTCAAGGAAGAGCAGGGGCTCTATGAGGCGAGCCTCGACAAGGCCCTGACCCTGATCAATGGTTACTACGACACCTCCGCCTCCGGCGTGCAGTCGGTCGTCGAGCACCTGGCTGAACTCAAGGCCCAGGCAATTCGCCCGGAGCTGCCGGACATCAGCGGTTCCCAGCAGGCTCTGGCCACCTTCATCGAGCGCCGGTTCGAATCGCGCCGGGGAGATGACGCATGAGAAAGCTGATCCTGATCGTCGTCCTCGGCCTGGCGCTGGGCGCGCTGTTCGGCCAGCTGATGATGTCGGTGCCCGGCTACTGGCTGGTAAGGGTGGGTGACGTCTCCTTCCAGACCTCGTTCTGGTTTGGCCTGGTGATTCTGCTGACCGCCTTCCTGGTCTTGCACTTTGCCCTGCGCGTGCTAATGCGCCTGACCCGACCCGTTTCGCGCTTCAAGGTGTGGAACAGTCGCACTCGCAACCGCAATGCCATGAAACGCACCGTGCGCGGTCTTGTGGCATTGGCCGAGGGTCGCTGGAAGAAAGCCGAAAAAGCACTGGTCAAGGCGGCGGACGATTCCAGCACCCCGCTGGTCAACTATCTTTCCGCCGCTCTGGCGGCTCACTACCAGGGCCGCTTCGACCAGGCCGACACCCTGCTCAAGCGGGCTCATCTGAGCACCGAAGGTGCCGATACTGCGGTGGGCATGATGCAGGCTCAGCTGATGCTGGACCGCCAGCAGTATGAAGAGGCGCTGGCCATCCTCACTCGGCTGGACCGCCAGATGCCCAACCACCCTCAGGTACTCAAGCAGCTCAAGCAGGCCTATCTGAGCGTCAGCGACTGGGACGGATTGCGTCGGCTGATGCCACGCCTGGGCGCTCAGCAGCTGATCTCGAAGGAGGAGCGCGACCAGCTGGAGCAGCGTGCCTATCGCGAGCTGATCGTGCGCGAGGCTCGCGAGGGCAGCGACATCGAGAAAATCCGCGGCTTGTGGGCCGATATGCCCGACCATCTGCGCGGCAATATCGATCTTATTGTGCTCTACGCCGAGGCGCTGGTGCGCGGCCGCCAGGAGCCTATCGCCGAGCGGCTGCTCCGACACTCGCTCAAGGAGAACTGGGACAGTCGCTTGGTGCTGCGCTACGGGCTGCTCGATGTGGATGCCGCCCGCCAATTGGTTACCGCCGAGAAGTGGCTGCAGGAACGGCCCAACGACCCGGATCTGCTGCTCACTCTGGGGCGTCTGGCCCTGCGCAATGCTTACTGGGGCAAGGCTCAGGAGTACTTTGAGGCGAGCCAGCGGCAGCGACCCAGCGGCGTGGTATGTGCCGAGTTGGCGAGGCTTTATGCCAACCTTGGCGAGCACAACAAGAGTCAGCTCTTCTATCGCCAGAGCGTGGAGCTGCTCGACAAGTCACTGCCCTCGCTGCCCCAGCCCCGCGAGGACAAGGACGTGCTGACCAAGGACAAGGGCAGCAAGGACGCCGAGGCCAAGAGCAAGGCCTGACCCGCCCACAAACCATCGTAGTGGTTACTCAAGGTAATACTTCAGGGGGCGCTCAGGCGCCCCCTTCTAGTTTCAGCAGGACCATCGTGTTCGAGGCGGCGCCAGGCCAGTTGTCGGTGAAGCTGCCTGACCTGGCATCGCCGCTCACCTAGGGTTGTGGAAACCTTATCAGGGACGTCTTAGCTGATCAGCGACAGCCAGGGCGTTCCGATTCCCAGCCATGCCACCAGGAACACCAACCCGAAGATCGCACCGAGACGCCAATACATCGGGCCGGGTATATAGCCACTGCCGTAGTAGACGGGGCTCGGTCCGGTGGCATAAGGAGTGAGAATACCCATGATGCCTAGTGTCGGCAGCAGCATGAGCACGAACATGTGCATGTCGATACCGGGTATGCCAGACGCTGCCGCCAGCATGACCGGCAGCAGCGCCGTGGTATGGGCGGTGACGCTGGCGAAGAAGTAATGCAACACAAAGAAGATGATTGTCAGTGCGATCATCGCCATCATCGGGTCGAAGTGGCTGATGCGAGCGCCGACCAGCAGGCCGAACCACTCGACGAACCCGACCTGATTGAGCCCTCCGGCCAGGGCCACCAGAGTGGCAAACCAGAAGAAGGTGTTCCATGCCGCCTTGTTGGCAAGAATATCGTCCCATCTGAGGATGCCGAGTATCAGCATGGCGCAGATCACCATAAGCCCCACCAGGGCCGACGACACCACTGCGCTGGCAAAGATCCACAGGGCCAATGCCGTGACCACCAGGCAGAGCAGAATAATTTCGTTACGGGTCAGGCCGCCGAGCTGCTTGAGTTCCCCTGTCGCCCAGTCGGTAACGGCACTCCCCGACTTGATTTCCGGTGGACACAGCCAATAGGTCAACAGTGGCGTCAGCAGCAGCAGCAGGATACCTACCGGCGCCACCGCCATGAACCACTCCCCCCAGCCGATGCGAATGCCCGTAGCGGTTTCGGTCAAGGCAACGGCCAACAGATTGGGCGCCAGAGCGGTCAAGAACAGAGAGCTGGTGACGCAGGTCGAGGCGATCGCTGTCCACATCAGGAAACTGCCGATGCGCTTGCTGCTCGGATCGTTCGGGTGCGAATCGTAGAGTTCGGGAAGGTTACGCACCACTGGGTAGATGGTGCCCCCGCTACGCGCCGTGTTGGAAGGCGTGAAGGGAGCCAGCACCGCGTCAGCCAGCATCACCGCATATCCCAGGGTCAGCGTCCTGCGCCCCATGGTCTTGACCAGCCATAGGGCGATCCGGCGCCCCAGCCCGGTTTTCTCGTAGCCGAGGGCGAACATAAAGGCGCCAAAGATCAGCCATACCGTCGAATTGGTGAAGCCGGACACCGCCCATGAAAAAGCCCGCCCGGAGGAACTGAATCCAGGTTCGGCCAGTTGCTCGGGAGAGAACAGTACCCATGGAGCCAACAGCGCCGCGACGACAATGCCGATAAGACCAATCACCGCTCCTGGCAATGGCTCGAACACCAGCCCGACGACAACGCCCAGAAAGATCGCAAAGAAATACCAGGCATGGGGAGCCAACCCGGCGGGCACTGGCATCAGCGCCACGATGATGGCCACGATGAACGGTGCAAGCTTCATTAGGTATTTCATGAGTATGCTTCCCATTAAGCCCCTTGAAAAAAGGGGCTGGTGAGTCAGGTTCATGGAAAAATTAGTTGATCCTGAGCAAGGTTGCCTGCTCTTTCAACTAAGGTGTTATGTGATGACGCCTTATCCTGCCCAGGAACGCCTATCATCCAGTTAATCAGGTCTAGCCGGCAATCGATCATCGGGGAGAACCATGCGAGAACAGGACATTGACATCGTTATCGTGGGGGGCGGAGGTGCCGGCTTGCGAGCGGCGATCGCTGCTGCCGAAAGCGCCAGAAAAGAGAACCGTCAGCAGCGCATCGTAATGCTCTCGAAAGTCTATCCCATGCGATCCCACACAGTGTCGGCAGAAGGTGGTGCCGCCGCTGTGACCAGTGCCGAGGACAGTTTGCAGGCGCACTTTGACGATACGGTTGCAGGGGGTGACTGGCTCGCCGAACAGGGCGTCGTTGACTATTTCATTCGCCACGCTCATCGGGAGCTGGTGCAGATGGAGCGCTGGGGCTGCCCCTGGAGTCGCAAGCCGGATGGTTCGGTTCAGGTACGGCGCTTCGGCGGCATGAAAACGGCGCGGACTTGGTTTGCCGCCGACAAGACCGGTTTCCACATGCTGCACACCCTGTTTCAAACCTCGTTGAAGTATCCTGAAATCGAACGTCTGGACGAGTATTTCGTGCTCGATCTCGCGGTCGTCGACGGCGCGGTGGCCGGGGTCATCGCGCTTGAGATCGCGACCGGTGAGCTGATTCTGTTGCGCGCCAAGTCGGTGATCCTGGCGACGGGCGGGGCGGGCCGCCTGTTCCGCTTCAATACCAATGCCGGCATCGTCACCGGAGACGGCATGGCTATGGCCTTTCGTCATGGCGTTGCTCTGCGGGATATGGAGTTTGTCCAGTACCATCCGACCGGGCTTCCAGGGTCCGGCGTGTTGATTACCGAGGCGTGCCGTGGCGAGGGTGGCATCCTGGTGAACAAGGATGGCTACCGCTACCTGCAGGATTACGGACTCGGCCCGGAGACGCCCCTGGGCGAGCCGCAGAACAAGTACATGGAGCTGGGGCCACGCGACAAGTTATCCCAAGCCTTCTGGCAGGAGCAGCAGGCGGGGCGAACCGGCAAGTTTGGCGACAGCGACGTGGTCTACCTGGACCTGCGCCATCTGGGCAAGGAGTATCTGCATGAGCGTCTTCCGTTCATCTGTGAACTTGCCAACGTCTTCATCAATGTCGATCCGGTGAATGAGCTCATCCCGATTCGACCGGCGGTGCATTACACCATGGGGGGAATAGAAACCGACGCCAATTGCGAGACCGGCATCAAGGGACTGTATGCCGCTGGCGAGTGCGCCTCAGTGGGGCTTCACGGGGCCAACCGTCTGGGCTCGAATTCCCTCTCCGAGTTGCTGGTCTTCGGGCGCCTGGCGGGAGAGCAGGCTAGCCAGCGCGCAGCAACGGTCGCCTTTGCCGACAGCCGTGTCCCGGAAGAGCAGGCGCAATACCAGAAGAACCGAATAGCGCAGCTGTATGACGCTGAAGGCGAGGAAAACTGGGTAGAGCTCAAGCGTGAGCTCGTGCTAACGATGGAGACTGGCTGCGGGATCTATCGGGAAGCCGAGGGGATGCAGGCTACACTGGACACGATTCGCGACCTGCAGACCCGTTATCGGAACATTCGACTGCAGGACAAAAGCCGTGCCTATAACACCGAACTGATGCAGTGCCTTGAGCTGGGCTACGGGTTGGACATCGCCGAGGCGACCTGCCTGGGCGCTCTTGAGCGCAAGGAATCACGCGGCGCCCATAAGCGGCTCGAGGAGGGCCTCCAGCAACGTGACGATGTCAATTATCTGAAGCACAGCCAAGTGTTCTTCAACGCTGAAGGGCCAGCCCAGCTTCGCTGGCAGGATGTGGATACCCACCTGTCCGCCCCCGCTGAACGCGCCTATGGCGATGCCGGCAAAGGAATCAAGCAATGACCACCAAGCAGCTCAGTATCCAACGCTATCTTCCCGAGCAGGGCAGTGCTCCGTACTGGCAGGATTTCGAGATCCCCTTCGACGACAGCACCTCGGTTCTTGACGCTCTAAACTACGTCAAGGAAGAGCTGGATGGCAGCCTTAGCTACCGATGGTCGTGCCGCATGGCGATCTGCGGGTCCTGCGGTGTGATGGTGAATAACACCCCCAAGCTGGGCTGCCAGAGCTTTCTGCGCGACTACGAAGGAACGCTGAAGATTGCGCCGCTCGCGCACTTTCCGGTGCAGAAGGACCTGATCGTCGATATGGACCTGTTTCTCGATCATCTCGCCGCGGTGCAGCCCTATCTTATTAATGATAGCGGGGAAGGCACCGAAACGTTCAAGCAGACTCCGGCGCAGATGGAAAAGTACAAGCAGTTTGCCGGCTGCATCAACTGCGGCCTGTGCTACTCGGCCTGCCCTCAGTTTGGTCTTAACCCTGAATTCCTGGGGCCAGCTGCTCTGACGCTCGCACACCGCTATAACCTGGATAGCCGGGATCAGGGCAAGAAGCAGCGCATGCCGCAAATGAACCGCGAGGAAGGGGTCTGGAGCTGTACTTTCGTGGGCTTCTGTTCGGAAGTCTGCCCGAAAAATGTCGATCCAGCTGCGGCGGTAAACCAAGGCAAAGTCGAGTCGGCGAAAGATATGCTGATCGGGATATTCAAAGGCTAGGGGCGGCGTCATGGCAAAGCAAACAAGTTACTTTCCCGAACTGAAACGTGACTGGTGGTTGAAGCACCCTTACTTCAAGAAATACATGGCAAGGGAAGCCACGGTTCTTCCGCTGGTGTTCTTTCTCCTTTGCCTGCTGGCAGGGCTGTATAACCTGCTGCTGGGAGCTGAAAGCTGGCAGGGTTGGCTTACGTTCATGCAAAACCCTCTGGTTATCGCGATCAATGCGCTGGCTTTTATTGCCAGTCTGTTTCATGCCTGGACGTTTTTCCAACTGTTCCCGCGCGTCATGCCGTTACGTGTAGGTGGCCGTCTGCTGCCAGCGAACCTTATGGTGTTGGGTCAATGGTTTGGCGTGTTGGCGGTGATGGTCCTGGCGGCCTGGATATTCACGGGGGGACAGTGATGAACAAGACCACATCTGGCAGTTTAAAAAGAAGCGATGAGCCGATCTGGTGGGGGCTGTTCAGCGCTGGCGGTGTCTGCTTTGCGATGTTTGTCCCAGCGGCGATCCTGTTTATCGCCTTGCTCATCCCGGCCGGGATCATGGCGCCGGAATCACTGAGTTTCGAGCGTGCCCGGTCCATGGTGTTCGGCTTGCCCGGGCTGATCTTTATCGGTGTCGTGATCTGCCTGCCGCTGTTCCATGCGGCCCATCGTATCCGCCACGGCTTGCACGACCTGAAGCTGGGAAAGGAACATCTGAACAAGCTGGCTACCTACGGCAGCGCCGCCCTGCTCAGTGTTATGGCACTTCTCGGTTTCGTTATCGGAATCCTTTAGCCATGCGCTAACACGCATGAAACAAGACGGGGCTGCCATGGGCAGCCCCGTCTTTATCGGGAACAAAGCAAGCCGTTGGCTTAGTCCTCGTCGAAGTCACCCTTGAACTCGGGATTGGGCTTCGAGCGGGGGTCCTCTTCGCCGGCCCGGCTGCTCTCGCCTGAGCGGGGCTGACCGCCGGGGCGTCCGTCGATATCGAAGGGCTGCTGCATGACCCGCAGGTTGGCGGGAGGAGCCTCGCCCTCCTTGCCGACCCCGAAGTAGAGGGTAGTGTGCGGGAAGGGGATCTCGATGCCCTTGGCGTCGAAGTGCAGCTTGACCAGGCGGTTGTAGGCGCGGCCGGTCGACCACTGGGTGCCGGGCGTGGTCTTGATGCGCACGCGTATATTCACCGAGCTGTCGGCCAGGGCAATGACGCCGGCCACCTCCAGCGGGGCGAGGATGCTCATCTTGTGCTCCTCGTCGGCCGCCAGCTCGTCGAAGGCCTCGCGCAGGGCGATGATGGCGTCGTCGATGCTCTCCCGATAGGCGATGCCGTACTCGCCCACATGGTAGCCGAATTCGCGCATGTAGTTGGAGACAGTGTCCACGCTGGAGAAGGGCACGATGTGGTAGGTGCCGTTAAGGTCACGGATGCCTACCGAACGGATGCTCAGGCGCTCCGCGGTGCCGGTGACGCCGCCAACGGTCACCACGTCGCCGGTGTTCATGGCGTTCTCGACCTGGATGAAGACACCGGTGATGATGTCCTGGACCAGCTTCTGGGCGCCGAAGCCGATGGCCAGGCCCAGCACACCGGCACCGGCGATCAGCGGTCCGATGTTGATGCCGATCTCGGCCAGCACAATCATCAAGGTGATGGTCACCAGGGCGATGGCCAGCGCATTGCGGAACAGCGTGAGCAGGGTCATGGCTCGGGCCGAGGGCGTTCCACTGCCTGTCTCGGGATTGAGCTTGTGCTCGATCAGACTGGCCAGTGCCAGCCATACGCCGATGGCGAAGACCAGAATCACGGCCACGCTGATCAGCTTGCCGACCAGATTGCTGCCCGACTCCGAGGCGTACCAGGCCGCCAGGTCGAAGGCGCCCCAGGCGTTGAGCACCAGCATGACCACGAGTGCCAGGATGACGGTACGGATCACCCGCAGGGCGTTGGGCACGTAGCTGTTAAGTCGCGCTTCGAGCATCGGCAGCTTGCGACGCAGGTCATCGGAGAGGTTGATGCGCCGGCCGATGGTCTGGGTCAGGAAACTGGAGAGCAGCAGGCCCACCACCACGGCGGCGATGGTCTTGAGAGTGGCAAAGAGCACGAAGGGCAGCGCGTCCACCGGACGGGTCAGGGTCACCACCAGCACCATGACGAAGTAGGCCAGGGCGAACAGGTGCCAGGTGCGGGCGAAGAGCTGCAGGCTCACCCGGCTGGCGGCCATGGTGGCCTGACGCGCCTTGTTGTCGATGGCGTCGCGCAGACGCAGGCGATTCTTCATGACCACGGCCACGGCATAGATGAAGGCGCCGAACATGATCAGGGTACCGACGCTCTGGCCCAGGGCGGGCGAGATATAGACGTTGATCCCCGGTACCACCACCATCAGACCGTAGCCGATCAGGCCGATCAGACGTGCTATCCAGCGATTCCAGTAGGCGGCCTCGTCGGAGGTGATAGGCAGCAGGCGCAGCCCCTCGTAGCGGGAGGCGAACAGCATGCGCACCCCCGCTTTGAGCAGCTCGATGACGAGAAAGGCGTTGAGGAACAGCGAGGCGCGGGTGGAGAGCTCGCCGGTCTCGCCGATGGCAAAAGTGGCGAGCAGGTTGCCGCCCAGGTAGGCAAGGGCCACGATCAGCACGTCGACGAGCGCCGCCAGGGCCACGCAAATGATCAGCCTCAGCACCGGGGTGAGCCCCTCGCCGTTCAGCGACCACTGGCTGATATTGGTGAACAGCGGTTTGGCTGTGCGGCGGAAAGCAAGGAACAGCACCAGGGTGGCCAGAATGACCAGGCCCAGGTTGATGGTGGCGCTGGTAAAGGCCTCCATGTCAAAGGTGCTGTCCAGATCACCGCTTCCCATGGTGCGCAGTACGTCCAGAGCGTTGCCTAGCTGGCCGCCGATGTCGTTGGCCACCCGGCTGGTGATTTCTGCCAGCTGGCGGGGCAGAGAGGCTGTCGGGGCCTCCTCCGGTGGCGGCTCGGCGGCAGACGCCTCGGCCATGCCCCGCAGCTGCTCGATCAGCTGCTGGCGGGTCTCCTCGTTCTCGAGCAGATTGGCCAAGGTGGCGTTCGCCGTCTGGCCGTCTGTTTCGGCCGGCTGAGCCTGTGCCGGTCCGGCCAACGCCAGCAGAACGACCAGCAGCCAGCCGAGCATCAGGGGTAGAGCTCGCATGGAATTCACGCTGTGACCTCCGTCTCTTGCGTGTGATGTGTCATGTTGAGTCGGTCCAGGGGTAACGCATAAAGAGGCATGATACGGTCTTTAGGGCCAGACCTCGAGCCGCCCTGTTACGGTGCACAACGCGGTACAAGCCGCGTATGCCACCGGTTATGAAGCGGTCCATTCGAAAGTAAGGGAGAGCGGCGATGGCAGTCAGCCTGCTGTTGGTGGCGGCTGGAGGAGGCCTGGGAGGGATGTTGCGTGTGGCGGTGGGCAATGCGGTGAGCCGGCGCCTCGGCGTCGCCTTCCCCTGGGGAACCCTGGCGGTCAATCTCAGTGGCTCTCTGATGATCGGCTTGCTGGCAGGCCTCTTAGGGCCACCGTTGCCGGGCGAGGTAGGCAGCGCCTGGTCGCTGTTGGCCATTGGCCTGCTGGGTGGCTACACCACGGTGTCGACCTTCAGCCTGCAGACCCTGACGCTGTGGCAGGAGGGGCGCCCGCGTATGGCGCTGGCCAATGTGCTGGCTACCCTGGTGCCTGGCCTCTGCGCGGTGGCTGCCGGCGCCTGGCTGGCGGGAGGCCTGACATGATCGATTGGCGGGCCTACGGAGCGGTCGGGGCCGGCAGCGCCCTGGGCACCTCCCTGCGCTATCAGGTCAGCCTGGCGCTGCTAGCCCTGCCGGGGCCCTGGTTTCCCTGGGCAACCCTGGCGGTCAATATGCTCGGCTCCTGGTTGATCGCGCTTTTCGCGGCCCTGGCCGCCGCCCGCCTGCAGGGGCGGGTAGCGCGCTGGCAGCCCTTCCTGGTGGCCGGCTTCTGCGGTGGCTTCACCACCTTCTCGCTCTTCGGCCTGGAGCTTATACAGCTGCTGGCCGAGAGTCGTTTGCTCGCTGCCTTTGGCTATGGCCTGGCCAGCCTTGTGTTGTGGCTGGCCGCCGCCTGGCATGGCCATGGGGTAGGTCGGCGACTGGCCGCGTCCTGAGTCACTCAGGGAGCCGCCAGCTGTCGGGGCACTCGGCGGCGCGATAGAGGCGCTGGGCGGTAGTGGCATTGCGTTGCTCGGCCACCCGGGTCCGGCCACCCTCCAGGGCGTCCAGCAGGGCATCGTCGGCATGGCGCACGGTGAGCAGTACCAGGTCTTCCTGGCGTGCCACCGAGAAATGCTCTTCCAGCGCCTCCAGCGCGGGAGAGAGTCTCTCCGGCTGGTGGTTGACGGCCAGGCGCAGCCGCAAGGCCTCGACATCGATCAGGTTGGCGTGCAGGCCGGCCTCGGCGAAGCGTGTCAGGACCTCGGCCATTAGCGCCTCATCGACGAAGCTGCCGTCGCGCGGGCTTACCTCAAGCAGCAGCTGGTCGTCGCGCAGCATGCAGGCGGGCAGGGTGTCGCCCTCGCCGAGCTCAGGCCCGATGATGCTGGGAGCCGCCTCGGGTTCGAGGAAGGAGCGTACCGTCAGCGGTATTCCCCGGCGCTGCAGAGGGGCCAGGGTGCGGGGATGGATCACCTTGGCGCCGTGCCAGGTCTGCTCGAGGGCCTCTGCGAAGCTGAGCCGTGCAATCTGCCGAGCATTGGTGAAGCGCCGCGGGTCGGCGTTGAACAGCCCCGGCACATCCTTCCAGATGGTCAGCTCGTCGGCGTCCAGCGCCTCGGCGAGGATTGCCGCGCTGAAGTCTGAGCCTTCGCGACCCAGGGTGGTCATGACGCCGTCCGCGGTGGCGCCGATAAATCCCTGGGTCAGCAGGACCTCGTCGTTTGCCTGTGCGAGCGATGCGATGCGCTCCCGGGTCGCCACCCAGTCGATGTTGGCCGCCTGATGGCGATCGTCGGTAATGATCAGTTCCCGGGCATCGCACCAGCGGGTCGCCACGCCGATCTCGTTGAGCCAGGCGGCGACCAGTGTGGTGGAGAGCAGCTCGCCGATGCCCACCGTCTGGTCATAATGGAAGGGGAAAGGGGTGTCCCGATGGGCATGGTGCGCGTTGTCGAGTTCGGCCAGCCGCTGCTTCAGCTCGTCGGCCACGGCGGACTCTGGTCCGAACAGCGCCTCGGCCACCGCCAGATGGTCATCGCAAATCGCCGCTAGCCGCCGGCGGTAGAGCGTCTCATCATCCTGGCGGGCCGCCTGAAGTAGCGCCTCCAGGGCGTTGGTGGTCTTGCCCATGGCAGAGGCGACCATGGCTGATGGCCTCGGCGCCTTCTCGGCCAGCAGCTCGCCCATATGACGGATGGCGTTGGCGTCCTGGATCGAGGCGCCGCCGAACTTGTAGACCCTGAGCATCGCAGGCTCCTGTGGCAGTGGATTTCCTCCACCATAGAGGCCAGGGGCGCCACGGTGAAGTACCGGAAGAATTTGGGCGAAAACCCGGGGCCAGAAACAAAAGAAGCCCCGAGAGGGGGCTTCAGTCTGGTGCAGTCCTTCGGTCTGGCGTGTAATCGGTGGCGCGGTTGGCTCAGCTCAGTCGTTGCATGTAGTCCACGTAGCCGAAGGTCCGTACCGTGCGCACCGCGCGACTCGTCTCACCGATTCGGCAGATGGACGGCAGGCGGATGCCGTTGAAGGTGGTGGTCTTGACCATGGTGTAGTGGGCCATATCGGTGAACACCAGGCGGTCGCCGATGGCCAGTGGCGCATCGAACGAGTAATCGCCGATGACATCGCCAGCGAGGCAGGTCATGCCGCCCAAGCGATAGGTATGAGCCTTCTCGCTCGGTTCGCCGGCGCCGATGATCTGCGGTCGATAGGGCATCTCCAGCACGTCGGGCATATGCGCCGTGGCCGATGTGTCGAGAATGGCAATGGGGCCGTCATTCTCGACGATATCCAGCACCGAGCAGACCAGATAACCGGTGTTCAGCGCGACCGCCTCGCCCGGCTCCAGATAGACCGTGAGGTGCGGGTGGCGCGCCTTGAAGTCACGGATCAGCCTTACCAGCCGCTCCACGTCGTAGTCCTCGCGGGTGATATGGTGGCCGCCGCCGAGGTTGACCCACTTCATGCCACCTAGATATTGGCCGAACTTTGCCTCGAAGGCCGCCAGGGTCTCCTCCAGGGCGTCGCTGTTCTGCTCGCACAGGGTATGGAAGTGCAGCCCCTCCAGGCCTTCCATGTCGGCACCTGCCAGGTCCTTGGCCCGGGTGCCGAGCCGCGAGCCCGGCGCGCAGGGGTCATAGATCGGCACCGCGCCAGTGGAGTGCTCCGGATTGACCCGCATGCCGCAGGAGACGCGCCGAGGGGCTGCCATGACGATGTTGCGAAAATGCTCCCACTGCCCCGGTGAGTTGAAGCTGAGGTGGTCCGCGTAGCGCAGTACCACCTGCATCTCTTCCTCGGTGAAGGCCGGTGAGTAGCAGTGCACCTCGCCGCCGAAGGCCTCGGCGCCGAGGCGTGCCTCATCCTGGCCGCTTGCCGTGGTGCCCACCAGGTACTGGCGTACCAGTGGGAAGGTATCCCACATGGCGAAGCCCTTGAGCGCGAGCAGGATCCTGGCGCCGGTGCGTGCCTGGATCTGACCCAACAGTTCCAGGTTGCGGCGCAGCAGGGCGTCGTCCACCACATAGGCCGGTGAGGGGCAGGCCCCAACGTCGAAATCCATTCCGACGTTCGGGCCGAGGTTCAGAGTCGCGTCGCGTGTGTCAGCCATGGATCAGGCCAGCGGGTCGTCGTCGGGATCCAGCTCGACCACCTGCCAAGGCAGGCCCATCTCGCCGATACGCTCCATGAAGGGGTTGGGATCTAGCTGCTCAACGTTGAATACGCCCTCTCCCTTCCAGAGGCCTTCCAGCATGAGCATGGCGCCAGTGACTGCCGGCACGCCGGTGGTGTAGGAGATCGCCTGGGACTTGACCTCTTCGTAGCACTTCTCGTGATCGCAGATGTTGTAGATGTACACCTTGCGACGCTTGCCATCCTTGATGCCGTCCAGGATCACGCCGATGTTGGTCTTGCCCTTGGTGCGGGGGCCGAGCGATGCCGGGTCCGGTAGCACGGCCTTGAGGAACTGCAGCGGAGAGATCTCGATGCCATCGACCTTGATCGGCTCGATGCTGGTCATGCCGACGTTCTCCAGCACCTTCAGGTGGGTGATGTACTTGTCGGAGAAGGTCATCCAGAAGCGGATGCGCTCCAGGCCCTTGATGTTCTGGACCAGGGACTCGAGCTCCTCGTGGTAGAGCAGATAGAGGTCCTTCTCGCCGATGCCGTCGAAGTCGAACGTGCGCTTCTCGGCCAGCGGCGGAGTCTCCTTCCACTCGCCCTTCTCCCAATAGCGACCGTTCGCGGTGATCTCGCGAATATTGATCTCGGGGTTGAAGTTGGTGGCGAAGGGATAGCCATGATCGCCGCCGTTGGCATCCAGGATATCGATGCGGTGGATCTCGTCGAACAGGTTCTTCTGGCCGTAAGCGCAGTAGATATTGGTCATTCCGGGATCGAAGCCGCAGCCCAGGGTGGCCATGTTGCCCGCCTTGGCAAAGCGCTCCTGGAAAGCCCACTGCTCCTTGTACTCGAACTTGGCTTCGTCGGGATGCTCGTAGTTGGCGGTGTCCAGATAGGGCACGCCGGTGCGCAGGCAGGCCTCCATGATGGTCAGGTCCTGATAGGGCAGGGCGACGTGGATCAGCACGTCTGGCTTGAACGACTCGATCAGCTTGACCAGCTCATCGACGTTGTCGGCGTCCACCCGGGCGGTCTGGATGGGACGATCCAGTTGGGCGGCGATCGCCTGGCACTTGGCCTCGTTGCGGCTGGCCAGCAGGATCTCGCTGAAGACCTCGGGGTGCTGGGCACACTTGTGGGTAACAACGCCGCCGACGCCGCCGGCGCCGATAATCAGGACTTTGCTCATGGGGGTTCGAATCCAGATCGGGGAAAGTGGAAGTGTCTTGGCCTCGCCCGACACCCCGACAGGGGAAGACGAGAGGGCGCTGATAATGGCGTTCCCCGAGGCTGCTATCAAGTGCTTTTCGCGTCAAGCCTGTGACCAAAGTGGTAGCCCTGGCACTCGGGGGAAGCGGGTCAATCCAGCACGATCAGGTGATTGGGCAGCTCGTTGCGCTCGTGGGTGGCCGGCACCTGCTCCTTGAGATGTTCACCGCAGGCCTCGATGCACTCGAGGAAACCTTGCAGGGTTTCGCCGGCTTTCACTCGCTGGGTGAACGTTGCCACGATAGATTGCCAGGTCTCGTCGCTGATACGCGCCGAGATGCCTCGATCGACCAGGATTTCCACATAGCGCTCGGCTTCGGAGACGAAGATCAGCATCCCTGTTCCGCCCTCGGTGTGGTGCAGGTCCTGTTCGAGGAACTGTCGCCGTGCGAGGTTGGCCGCCCGCCAGTGGCGTACCGATTGCGGGATAAGCCGGGTGGTGATGTTGGGGATGCGGAACATCAGTCCCAGCGCGATAAAGGTCGCCCATTGCACCAGCGTCAGCTCGTAGGCCGTCAACCAGCCGGGAAAGTAATTGACCGCCCCGGGCACCACCAGGGCCAGCAGGCCGGCCCAGAGCAGCGGGATATAGGCATAGTTGTCTGCACGTGGAGCCAGTACGGTGACCAGCTCGGCATCGGTATCGCGTTCGACACGATTAATTGCCTCGGCTACCTGGCGTTGCTCGTTTTCACTCAATAAAGCCATAGGGGTCGTGATCTCCGAATCCTGATTGTCATGTCGGTGTCGCCACCGGCCGGAATGCTGGATTACCAGCCGCCTGAAGCGCCGCCGCCACCGAAGCCGCCGCCGCCACCGCCGAAACCACCCCCGCCGCCGCCGAAGCCGCCGCCCCCGCGCGACCTGCCGCCGAGAGCACCGCCCAGCAACATGCCGGCCAGCAGGCCGCCGCGTCCGCCGCGTACCAGGGTCATGACGACGACGAACATCAAGAAAAAGAGAATCGATGCGGGTCCTTTGGGCCCCTGCTCCCCAGCCGGGGCGCTGGACGTGGCGATGGTGTCCGTGGACTCGCCACCCAGCACCTGAATCATCGCCTCCACGCCCTCGGTGATGCCGCGGGCATAGTCTCCTTCTCGGAAAGCCGGCGTGATGATCTGGTTGATGATCGCCGATGACTGGGCATCGGTCAGGCGACCTTCGAGCCCGTAGCCGACCTCGATGCGTACTTCACGTTCGTTCGGCGCGACGATCAGCAGGGCCCCATTATCATCGTCTTTCTGACCGATGCCCCAGTGGCGACCCAGTTGATAGCCGTACTCTTCGATGGCATTGCCATCCAGATCCAACACGGTCACCACGACGAGCTGCTCGGTGGTAGCGTCTTCATGTGTCTCGAGCATCCCGGAGAGGCGCGATTCGACGGATGCGTCGAGCAGGTCGGCCTGATCCACTACACGCCCCGTCAGTTCAGGAAACTCGGGCGCCTGGGCCTGAACGTTGAACGCGGCCAGTAGCAGCAACGTCAGCAATGAAAGGCGTAATCGATTGTTCATTCAAACTCCACTTGCGGGGCTTGGTCCGCGTTCTCCGTTGTGGCTTCGAAGGTCTCGCGAAGCGACATGTCGCTGTAGAGGAAACTGTGCCAAAGGCGGCCAGGGAAGGTGCGGATCTCGGTGTTGTAGCGCTCGACCGAGGTGATGAAGTCACGCCGTGCCACCGCGATGCGGTTTTCGGTCCCCTCCAGTTGCGATTGCAGGGCCAGGAAATTCTGGTTGGACTTCAAGTCTGGATAGCGCTCAGACACCGCCATCAAGCGGCTCAGTGCACCGGTAAGTTGCTGCTGGGCCTGCTCGAACTGACGCATCTTTTCCGGGTCGTCCAGCGACTCGGCGTCGATCTGGATGGACGTGGCCTTGGACCGTGCCTCTACCACGGCAGTTAAAGTCTCCTGCTCCTGCCGGGCAAACCCCTTGACCGTCTCGACCAGATTGGGCACCAGGTCCGCGCGTCGCTGATACTGGTTTTCCACTTGTGCCCAAGACGACTTCACCTGTTCGTCGTAGGTAGGGATGTTGTTGACGCCGCAACCCGTCAACAGCATCGCCATGATCATCACAAGGGCAAACCGCCAGATGCGAGGGTCGGGGAGCGTGGGGTGTCTCGTCGGCATGGGGGCGATCATCCTGTCATTGCGATTCGAAGACGCCAAGGTACAGCTCAGGCTGATGCGAAGGAAGCGATGCCATGTTATGGATAGGCGGATTCGCGATCTAATCGGCTTGGCCGTCGCTGCTGGTGCGTACGACCTGCCCGCTGATGGGCGACCTTGCGGCGGGGATGTGTCGGAATCGAACCGACATCCCTTGTAGGGCAACAGCGACGACGTCAGGGGATGGCCAATAAACGAAAAAAGCGCCCGTAGGCGCTTGATTCGTCGACTTGATTGGTGGAGGCGGCGTCCAACCAAAAAATTATACAAGCTTATGATTTTCAGATAACTTTGCTGGTTGTGATCTTATTTATGCCCCCAAATATGCCCCCTCAAGATGGCTGCTGGATCATCGGGGCCAACTTCATCATGGTCCTCTCCGTCGAGGCAGTCCAGAGCCGGCATTAACTGGAAGCGCTGGAGCCGGCCAGACCAAGGAGACACGGAACAGGATAATTCGCCCTCCATTGCATCAACAAGGCCTCCTTGCCTAAGGTTACAGAGTGAAACATCTCACTCCATAGGCTCAAGGAAGACTCATGCCCTCATCACTGATGCGTTCTACCCTGCTGGCCGCTGTGGCCTTGCTCGTTTCCGCTTGCGCTACACCCAGCCCACCCACCTGGCAAAAGGAAGGCGTCAGCGCCGAAGAGACTCGCAACGTCTATTCCGAGTGCCGTTATGAAATTGGCATGTCGGACAAGACCCAGGCTGAGAGACAGCAGCTGCTCAACTACTGCATGGAGCGGCATGGGTTCAGGCTCCGCCGCTAGTTGCCACCAATCCCCCGTGGCCTTCCCGCCCCAAGTTTGATGAGATAGGGCCAGTCACCACGGCCGCATGATGCGGTCGGCTCATCTATCTCAGGGAATCGCAGGTCATGATCCTTACCCTCAACCAGCTGGAACGGCACCTGTTCAAGGCGGCTGACATCCTGCGCGGGCGCATGGACGCCTCGGAGTTCAAGGAGTACATCTTCGGCATGCTGTTCCTGAAGCGCTGCTCGGACGTCTTCGAGCAGCGCCAGGAGGAGGTCCGCGAGCAGCTCAGGCAGGCCGGCAAGGGCGAGATCGACATCGCCAACGTCATCGAGATGCCGAGCTGGTACAAGGCCACCTTCTATGTGCCTGAGCAGGCGCGCTGGTCCTATCTGCTGAAGGAGGCCCACCAGGGCGTCGGCAATGCGCTGAACAAGGCGCTGGCCGGCCTGGAGGAGCACAATCCCAGCCTCGCCGGGGTGCTGGAGCATATCGACTTCACCCGCAAGGTGGGCTCCACCACCCTGCCGGACAAGAAGCTCCGCGACCTGATCGTTCACTTCAGCGAGTACCGCCTGCGCAACGAGGACTTCGAGTTCCCCGACCTGCTCGGCGCCGCCTACGAGTACCTGATCCGTGACTTTGCTGACTCCGCCGGCAAGAAGGGCGGCGAGTTCTACACCCCGCGCCCGGTGGTCCGCATGATGGTGCGGCTGATGGACCCCCAGGAGGGCCACAGCGTCTACGATCCCTGCATGGGCTCCGGCGGTATGCTGATCCTCTCCAAGGAGTACCTGGAGGAGCAGGGCGGCGATCCGCGCCGGCTCAACCTCTTCGGCCAGGAGGCCTCCGGCTCGGTATGGGCCATCGCCAAGATGAATATGTTGCTGCATGGGGTGAGCTCCGCCGACCTGCGCAACGACGACACCCTCACCGACCCGCAGCACGTCGAGGGCGGCGAGCTGGTGCGCTTCGATCGCATCCTCACCAATCCGCCCTTCTCCATCGGCTACACGCCCAGCCAGCATTTCCCGGAGCGTTTCCACTACGGCAGCGTTCCGGAGGGCGCCAAGAAGGCCGATCTGATGTTCCTGCAACACATGGTCGCCTGCCTCAAGTCCGACGGCCGCCTGGCCACCGTCATGCCCCACGGGGTGCTGTTCCGCGGCGGCGACGAGAAGCGCATCCGCGCCGGCCTGCTCGAGGACGACCTGGTGGAGGCGGTGATCGGCCTGGCCCCCAACCTCTTCTATGGCACCGGCATCCCGGCCAGCGTCCTGGTGCTGCGCGCCAAGGGCGCCAAGCCCGATGAGCGCAAGGGCAAGGTGCTGTTCATCAACGCCGACCGCGAATACCACGAGGGCCGCGCCCAGAACTATCTGCTGCCGGAGCATCTCGAGAAGATCGCCAGCACCTATGAGGCCTTCGCCGACGAGCCCGGTTTCTCCCGGGTGGTACCGCTCATGGAGCTTCGCGACAACGACTACAACCTCAACATCCGCCGCTACGCCGACAACACCCCTCCACCGGAGCCCCAGGACGTGCGCGCCCACCTCAAGGGCGGCGTGCCGGTGGCCGAGATCGACGCCAAACGCCCGCTCTTCGACGCCCAGGGCCTCGACCCCATGGCGCTCTTTATGCCCAGGGCGAGTGACTCCGAATACGTGGACTTCGCCGAGCAGCTGACCGAGAAGCGCAACCTCAAGCCCGCCATCGAGGCCAACGCCGGCCTCACCACCAAAGAGGCCAGCGTGATGGCCGCCTTCGAGGCCTGGTGGGCCGAGCACGGCGCCAGTATCACCTCGCTGACCGGCAACGGCGGTCGCCTCACCCGGCTGCGCGACGAGCTGCTGGGCAGCTTTACCGCGGCGCTGGAGCCCACCGCCATGCTCGACCGCTTCGCGGTGCGTGGCATCATTGCCGGCTTCTGGTTCGACAACAAGAACGAGTTCCGCACCCTGCAGGCCCGCGGCTGCCTGGGTGTGGTGGACGCCTGGCGCACCTCCATCGTCAGCCTGCTGGAGGACGAGCAGAGCAAAGCCAACCCCCTCGACCACCGCCTGGTCCACTTCCTGCTGGAGGAATACGTCGCCGAGCTCGAAGAACTCGCCGCCCGCAAGGCGGAGCTGGACACCCGCATCAAGGCCGCCGAGGCCAAGCCGGAGGGCGACGACGGCGACGATTCGGAAGCCAGCGACGGCGATGACGATGACGCTCCGACACCGGAGCAGATCAAGGCCTGGAAGAGCCAGCGTACCCAGGTGCGCAAGTCCCACAAGGCCAAGGTCGCCAGCTTCGAGCAGCACCTCAACGCCGCCGTGGATGCTTTGGACGAGCCCGCCGCCGCCGAGCTCGTCGGAGACATTCTGCACAACGACCTCAAGGGCATCCTCGAGCGCTATATCCGCCAGCAGCGCCAGCAGGTGATCACCGCCTTCGAGAACTGGTGGGACAAGTACCGGGTTACGCTGGCCGACATCGAGACTGAGCGTGATGCCGCCGCCAGAGAGCTACAGCAGTATTTGGGGGGTCTGGGGTATGTTTAAGAAAATCCCATTATCTGACTTGACAATAAAGATTACTGACGGCTCTCACTTCAGCCCTACCCCTGTAGAGCAGGGAAGGTTAATTGCCAACGTGAAGGATATGCAGGGAGGTCATGTCAATCTGGATTCATGCACAAGAATCAGCGATAAAGATTATTCTAAGTTAGACGCATCAGGGTGCGTTGCAAAAAAGAATGATGTTCTTCTTTCCAAAGATGGCACTGTTGGAAAAGTTGCGATAGTGGATGATGATAACCAGCTTGCCACCTTATCATCAATTGCAATTATCAGAACATTAGAGCAAGCCAACCATAGGTATGTTGGTCAGTTTTTAAAAAGCGAAGATGCAAAAAGGCAATATGATAACGCAATGTCCGGAAGCGCCCTTCGTCGCCTGGTTCTTCGTGACATAAACAGCTTAAAAATCCCCACCCCCCCCAAGGTTGAGCAGGAACTCATCGCCCACCTCCTCGACACCCTCGACACCCAGATCCAGAAGACCGAGGCGCTGATCGCCAAGCTGGAGAAGGTCAAGGAGGGCCTGCTCCATGACCTGCTGACCCGCGGGATCGACGAGAGCGGCCAGCTCCGCCCCAGCCCCGAGAAGGCGCCGGAGCTCTACAAGGAGTCGCCGCTGGGGTTGATTCCGAGGGAGTGGTCCTGCCAAGAATTAGCCGCCGCTGCGGATGTTCAACGTGGTCGGTTTACACACCGGCCACGAAATGATCCTGCCTTCTACGGCGGAGACTATCCTTTTATACAGACCGGTGATGTTGCTGCAGCTAAGGGAGGGATTGTGATCGACTTCTCCCAAACATTAAGTAGATTGGGCACTACTGCCAGCTCCCTTTTTCCAGCGCGGACTATAGCCATAACAATTGCAGCAAACATTGCGGACACCGCAATTTTAGGAAGGCCCATGTACTTCCCGGACAGCGTTGTTGGTGCAGTGGTTAATGACGGCGCCAATGCCAGATTCGTAGAACTCTGCATAAGAAGGGCAAAGCGTTCACTGGATGCTAGGGCACCGCAAAGTGCACAGAAAAATATCAATTTGCAGGATTTGAGGCCTCTCCTTATACCTTTCCCCTGCCTGTGTGAGCAAAATCGAATAGCTGAAAGCTATGAGGTTTTTATGGGCCGAGTGCTGGCGGAGCGGCAGAAGCTGACAAAGCTAAAATCCGAGAAGATAGCTCTCATGGACGACCTCCTCACCGGCCGCGTCCGCGTCACCCCGCTTCTCGAAAAGGCCCAGGCCACCACCCCGGCATAGACCGGGGCTCTTACAACAACATCAGGGTCACAACGCACAGGGAACCGCCATGACCACCTTCGACAGCACCAAACGCTCGCTACCCGAGTTGCTCAAGGACATCACCACCGGCAAGATCCAGCTCCCCGACTTCCAGCGCGGCTGGGTGTGGGACGACGACCACGTGCAGAGCCTGCTGGTCAGCATCGCCCGCTCCTTCCCCGTGGGCGCGGTGATGCTGATGGAGACCGGCGGCGAGGTGCGCTTCGAGACCCGGCCGGTGGAGGGCATCAACCCGGATAGCGTGACCAAGGCCCCGGACCAGCTCATCCTCGACGGCCAGCAGCGCCTCACCAGCCTGACCCAGGCGGTCGGCCTAACCTCCCCGGTGGACACCCGCACCGCCAAGGGCAAGGACATCAAGCGCCACTACTACTTCGATATCCGCACCGCCCTGGAAGGCGAGGACCGGCTGGAGGATGCCGTGGTGGCGGTGGACGAAACCCGCCAGAAGCGCAGCAACTTCGGCCGCGACGTGGATCTGGACCTCTCCAGCCGCCAGTTGGAATGCGAACTGCTCCACTTTCCTTGCGACAAGTTGCTGTCACCGAATGAGTGGGCCGGCGACCTGTTCAAGTACAACAAGGATCAGATCGGCACCTACTTCGAGTTTCAGGAGAAGGTCCTCAGTGCCTTCTCCGCCTACCAGCTGCCGGTCATCGAGCTCAAGAAGGAGACCTCCAAGGAGGCCGTATGCCTGGTGTTCGAGAAGGTCAACACCGGCGGCGTGCAGCTCTCGGTGTTCGAGCTGATCACCGCCAGCTACGCCGCCGAGGGCTACAACCTGCGCGACGACTGGTTCGGCTCCGATATCCGCAAGGTGCCCTCGCGCCAGGCTCGCTTCGACCAACACGAGCTGCTCAAGGACGTGCAGAGCACCGACCTTCTCCAGGCCATCACCCTGCTGCACACCCGCGAGCGCAAGCTACAGGACCTCAAGGACGGCAAGACCGGCAAGCAGGTGCGCCCGGTCAGCGCCAAGCGCGCCTCGGTGCTGGACCTGCCCCTGGAGGCCTACCAGCGCTGGGCTGATCAGGTCGAGAAGGGCTTTGTGGAGGCGGCCTACTTCCTTAAGGGCGAGTGTTTCTATAGCCGCCGCGAGATGCCCTACGCTACCCAGCTGGTGCCGCTCGCGGCGGTGCTTACCCTTCTGGGCAATCGCTGGCGCGAGCCGCGCATTCACCAGAAGCTCTCCCGCTGGTTCTGGAGCGGCGTGCTCGGCGAGCTCTACGGCGGCGCCGTGGAGACCCGCATCGCCCTGGACCTGGAAGAGCTGATGAACTGGTTCGAGGACGACGCCGAGGTGCCGCGTACCGTCATCGATGCCTCCTTCGACCCCACCCGTCTCGAGTCCCTGCGCAGCCGCAACAGTGCCGCTTACAAGGGCATCAACGTGCTGATCCTGCGTGAGGGCGCCAAGGACTTCTTCTGGAAGGGAGATATCCAGGAGCTCGACCAGCAGGGCGTGGAGCTCGATATCCACCATATCTTTCCCCGCGCCTGGTGCGAGGCCCAGAGGCTCTCCTATCGGGTCTACGACGCCATCATCAACAAGACGCCGATCTCCGCCAGGACCAACCGCATGATCGGCGGAGACGCGCCCTCGCACTACCTGGCGCGCCTGCAGGGCCACGAGCAGGTCCAGCTCGGCGACGAGGCGATGAACGCCATCCTCGAGGGCCACCGCATCCCCACCGAGGCCCTGCGCGCCGACGACTTCGACGCCTTCTACCAGCAGCGCAAGCGCCGCCTGCTCGAGATCATCGAGAAGGCCATGGGCAAGAAGCCGCTGGTGGGTTCCGATGAGGGCGTGCCGGAAGCTTCTGAAGGAACTACCCAGGAGGTCTGAGCACTGACCTGACGTATCGGGAATCTCAACGGCGGCGAAGGACAACAAGGATACCGCCATCGCATTCGGTAATAGGGAGTCATGGATGAAGGAATGTACCGTCATTGGAGTAGGCGGGGCCGGCCTGTCGTTGGCACAGCAAGCTCACAAGCTGGTCAGTGGCCGTTTCATGGCCATCAATACGGATCGCAAACAGCTGGAAGACCTACCGCCAGAAGAGCGGCTGGTGATAGGTACGAAATGCTGCGGTGGCTTGAGTGCCACATCGCCGGCCCGCGGTCGCCAGGCAGTGGAAGAGTCGCTCGGCGACATCAGCGCTCGATTACCCAACAGCGGCAAGGTGGTGCTTTTGGCAGGGCTGGGAGGCGGTGCCGGAACCGGGGCCATGCCTACCCTCGCCAAGGAGTTCATCCAGCGGGACCTGAATCTTCTTGTGGCCGTTACGCTACCGTTCGGGCTCGAGGCTGAGAGACGCGAAGCCGCCTTGGCAGGACTGAAGGAGTTGGAGGCAACCGGTGCCACCATCATCACGCATGACCTTTCAGAAAGTATCAACGGGTCGATGGGACTGGAGGAAATACTTGTGACAAGCGCGGAAGACCTCGCTCAGCGAGCGCAATCTTGGATCAATGGAGAGTCCGATGCTCAATGACCTGCTCATGACAGATGCGCTCATGGAGGTAGTCAGCGATGCCCGTGAGAAGGCCAACAAGCATGGGGAGCGCTTCAATATCTTCTCGATTCTCAGGGCTCATCGAGACGAAGCGCGGACCCACTCTAGGTTCTTGCACGAGCTGCTGAACCCACAGGGCCGTCATGGTGAGGGTAGTGCCTTCCTGCACCTTTTCCTCGAGAATGTCCTGAGGCTTCAAGCGTCCGGAGAAGGTCGCTATCGGGTCAGCCGTGAGTTGGCCACAGAAGAAAAGCGTCGAGTCGATATCGTCATCGAGTCTTCCGACACCATCGTCGGCATCGAGCTCAAGATTGATGCGGCCGACCAGCCGGCCCAGCTTCATGACTATTACCAGGAACTACAGCGGCGTGCAGGCGGTGATAAGCAAATCGTTCTGGTGTATTTGACACTGGATGGGAAAAGCCCATCGGCCATGAGCCTGAATTCGTTGAGAAAAGAGAAAGTAGCCTGCCTCTCTTTCGCCGATGACGTCTCACTCTGGCTCCAGGCCTGCATCGAGAAAAGCCAACACAAGCCCGCTCTGGCGCATGCCATCCAGCACTACCAGCAGTTGATTCATAACCTGACAGGGAAGGGAGGAACAATGAACGATCTAGTGGCCGGTGAGCTGAACAGTGACATGGAGCGCTTCAAGGAATCCCTGGAGGTCGAGAAGTCACTTCCCAAGGCCAAAGCCTCAGTACAGGAGGTGTTCTGGCAAGAATTGAGAGCCGCCCTCGAGTCCGAGTTTGGAATCACGCCGAGTGTCTACGGCGGGAAGAGCATCGCGGCCATTTCCAAGGACTACTACTCTAAGAGCAGAGATAACAAGCATGTTGGTCTCAAGATGCCAATCTGCAGGCTCGAAGACAAAGATATCTATCTCTACATCAACCTCTACCATGCCGTTCACTATGGCCTCAGGGTAGAAAACGAGTCAGGAATTGCCATTCCTTCTCCTGACCTGAGGGAGATGACTCGAAAGGAAATAGGGAAAGGAAATGCTGAGGCTGATAGAGAAGCCACTTGGTTGATCTGTTACTACTACAATCCCGCAGCGGGCGATAACGATAAAATCATCAATTTCAACGATTTCAACAGCGCAGCTGTTGGCCTCCTGGATGACGAGATGCGCCGTACATTGATCGCGGACATGGTGGCTCACCAAGGCGAGCTTGCCGAGAAAGCCAAAGCGCTGTGTAGCCGATAACAGCAGCGGACGAGCCAATGCCGACTTACGGAAACATTCTCCTCAGACAGGACGAGAACGGCGCATTCACCACCGCCCGGCGGGCGCCGCTGGGCTTCACCGATGGCCGTAACGAGGCCTGGCTGCGCGATTTGCTCGCCGATAACCCGGACCTGCTGCCCATCGAGGAGGTCGATCCCTCCTTCGCACCCCTGTTGCCCCTGTGCACTGAGCTGCAGACCGAAGCCGGCCCGGTGGACGCGGCCTTCATCAGCCCCACGGGGCGGCTGACGTTGGTGGAGTGCAAGCTGTGGCGCAACCCCGAGGCTCGCCGCAAGGTGATTGCCCAGATCCTCGACTACGCCCGCGCGGTATCCCAATGGAGCTACGCGGATTTGCAGCGCCAGGTGGCAACAGCGACCAAGCGCGAGGGGAACGTGCCCTTCGAGGTCGCCCGCGAGCTGCAGCCGGATCTGGACGAAGCCGCCTTCGTGGACGCCACCGCCCGTTCCCTGCGTGAGGGGCGCTTCCTGCTGCTGATCGCCGGCGACGGCATCCGCGAGGGAATCACCGGCATGGCCGAGCTGATCACCCGCAACGCCGCACTGGGCTTGAGCTTTGGGCTGGTGGAGGTCGCGCTCTACCAGTTCGGTGAGCGGGGCCTGGTGGTCCAGCCCCGTGTCGTCGCGAGAACCGAGACCATCGAGCGCACCTTCGTGAACGTGAGGGAGGGCGGCACCAGCCGTCTGCACGAGGTAGTGGACGATGCCGGTAGCGAGGTCGAAGCCGTCTCGGTGACGGAAGATCGTGCATGGTGGGAGCCGATCACCCGCATTAACTTCGATGATCCGGAGCAAGAGGCACCGTCCTACCGGCCCCGCAACCACGTCCGGGTTTCGCTACCCTATCCGGGGGTCTGGCTCACCGCCTTCCGCTCCATGGGGGAAGGCGTCTGCGGCGTGTTCTTCACCGGCGCAAAGTCGGAGGCCAGGCAGGTGCTTGATCGTCTCAACGAGGAGCGTGAGCAGATCCTCGCCGAACTCCCGGAAGGCGCCGACAACCGCCGCTCCAGCGGCCAGCCCGGCTTCGCCATCTATGCTCAGTTCAGTGACTTCGCCAGCGACGACGAATGCCGTGAGTGGCTGGCGCAGCAGCTCAACCAGTTCGTCAACGCCCTGCGCCCGCGGTTGAAGGCGATGGGCCACTGACGCGGCCTTGAGCCGGGGGAGCACCTGGATGAACCGGTATCGCACCACAGGATCACAGGGCAGCGCCGAGCCCGGCTCAGATGGCCGGGTAATGGCCAACAGGCTCGGCATCACCGACCAGGAGAGCCTGGATGAGGCCGAAGCCGAGCTATTGCTGAAGCTGTACGAGGAGGTGTTCGGCTCATTGGCGGAAGATCAGCCGCTTGATACCGCGCTGCTGAAGCACTGGCACCATCGTTGGCTCGGTAGCGTCTACGACTGGGCGGGTGAGGAGCGCCAGGTCAATCTGGAAAAGGATGGCTTCCCGTTCGCCGCAGCGAGACAGCTGCCCTATCTATTGCGTGAACTGGATCAGAAGTGGCTGAGTCGGCTGACGCCCTGCAGCAGAATGAGCCATGAGGAAGCGATTCGCGCCATCGCTCAGGTCCACGTCGAGCTGATCCTGGTGCATCCGTTCAGAGAGGGAAACGGCCGCATCGCCCGTCTACTGGCCGATGCCATGGCCTATCAGGCGGGACTGGGACTGCTGAATTACGATGACTGGAGACTGAACAAGGAGGCCTATATTCAGGCCATCCATGCCGGGCTCGACGAAGACTATGCGCCAATGGTGGAGCGGGTCAGGCAAGCGGCAGGAACTTGAAGCGGGACTTGCCAGAGCGAAGCCTGGCCTCGATTCCGCGGCTGGCCTCGCCAGTTTCCACGGCGGTGGAGGAGGCAACGCTCTTCAGGAGGGCGTCACGGCTCACGGTACGTCGCTTCTTGGGGGAGCGGGATGTGGTCATGCCTGTCTCTCCTTGCTGATATGCTCATTTTACGCGCATACCGCGCCCCCTGCATCAAACACCTACAGCACCATGGAGCCACGGTATGGCAGGACCCGAGTACACGGACGTCGAGAAGCCCTTCATCGACCAGCTGGTGGGTCAGGGGTGGGAGTTCCTGGCCGGCTCGGTGGACGATCCCGCCGTTACCCACCGCGAGAGCTTCGCCCAAGTGGTGATGGAGCCGCTGCTGCGTGAGCGACTCCGCGCCATCAACCTGCGCGACGGCAAGCCCTGGCTCAATGAAGCGCGCCTGGATCAGGCAGTGTCGGCCATCACCCGGCTGCCGGCGAGCAAGGTGCTGGAGGCCAACAGGCGCGCCACCGAGCTGCTGCTGGGCGGCCTGCCGGTGGAGGGCCTCGAGGGCTGGGACGGCGGCCGTGGCCAGAACCTGCGCTTCATCGACTGGGAAACGCCGGCCAACAACGTCTTCACGGTGGTCAATCAGTTCAAGGTGAAATGCCCGCCGGGCCATGACGCGTGGAAGGGCCACGTGATCCCGGACCTGGTGCTGTTCGTCAATGGCATCCCGCTGGTGGTGGTCGAGTGCAAGAGCCGCACCGTACCGGAAGGCATCAGCGATGCCG